>NZ_CP014835.1:0-371666 GCF_001598035.1 Streptococcus halotolerans
CCAACTAGTCGATTATCTGGTGAAATCTCCTGGTACCTTGATTCTTGTTTGGCTGAACGGACTAGTGTGCATGGTGTCCTTATGGACATCTATGGTATGGGAGTTTTGATTCAAGGGGACTCGGTATTGGTAAGAGTGAGACCGACTAAGTTGGTCACCCGTGGTCACCGTCTGTGGCTGATGACCGTGTTGACGTTTATGCTAAGGACGAAGAAACACTCTGGGTGAGCCAGCCGAAATTTTACGACATCTCTTGGAGATTCGTGGTGTTGGTATCATTGATATCATGAGTCTTTATGGAGCCAGTGCTGTTAAGGATTCTTCACAAGTTCAATTAGCTATTTACCTTGAGAATTTTGAACCTGGAAAAGTCTTTGATCGTCTCGGAAATGGTAATGAAGACATTGAGTTTTCAGGTGTGAAAATTCCTCGTGTTCGTATCCCTGTAAAAACAGGTCGAAATGTGTCGGTTGTGATTGAGGCAGCTGCTATGAACCATCGAGCTAAATTAATGGGCTTTGACGCAACAAAAACATTTGAAGATCGGTTGACAGCTCTCATCTCTAGAAACGAGGCTGAACATGATTGATCCTACAGCCTTGCTGGGACCTTTCGAGATTCGTTGGTATGCCTTGTGTATCATTACAGGCGTCATGCTAGCTGTTTATCTAGCTATGAAGGAAGCGCCGCGAAAAAAAATCAATCCAGACTCTGTTCTTGATTTCATTCTCCTTGCCTTTCCTATCGCTATTATAGGGGCACGTTTTTATTACGTTATCTTTGAATGGTCATACTATAAGAACCATCTATCTGAAGTTTTTGCGATTTGGAATGGTGGGATTGCTATTTATGGTGGCCTAATAGCTGGCGCCTTGGTTCTTTACTTTTTCACAAGGCATCAGTTGATTGATACAGTGGATTTCTTGGATATTGCTGCACCAGGTGTCTTAATTGCCCAAAGCTTAGGACGTTGGGGAAATTTCTTCAATCAAGAAGCATTTGGTAAGTCTGTTCCACACCTGAATTACCTTCCAGAGGTTGTCAGAAATCAGATGTATATTGATGGTGCTTATAGAACGCCAACCTTCCTTTATGAATCGTTATGGAATCTACTTGGCTTCATTATCATCATCAGTTTGCGACATAAACCCAAACTTTTGAAAAAAGGGGAACCTAGCCTTTTTTACTTGGTATGGTATGGATGCGGTCGTTTTGTGATTGAAGCTATGAGAACGGACAGCCTTATGCTGGCAGGATTGAGAGTATCACAATGGTTATCAGCTTTGTTGGTTATCGTTGGATTAGGTCTATGGATTTACCGCAGACGTCATGTCGATATCCCTTTCTATCTTAAAAATGTAAATAAATAATAGGAGAACATATGAATTTAGTAGGTATTTCAGTTTTAATCATTGCTTTAGCCTTTGTTGCCTTAGTAGTTTACTTGATTATGGTATTGAAAAAAGTGGCAGAGACCATTGATGAAACCCAAGAAACAATCAAGGTATTGACTAGTGATGTGAATGTGACACTCTTTCAAACCAAATGAAATTTTAGCTAAAGCTAATGTCTTAGTGGACGATGTTAATGGCAAAGTTTCGACGATTGATCCGCTGTTTGTAGCGATTGCAGATCTGTCAGAAAGTGTATCTGATTTGAATGTTAAGGCTCGTCATATTGGTCATAAAACTAATGGCGTTGGTAATGTTTTAAGTACAGCCGGTAAGTCATACGTTACTGGAAAAATTGGCGCAAAATTATTTAAAAAAAAGAATAAATAAGTATTTGTCTAGGAGGGAAATCACATGGCAAAATTAGGAAAAACATTAGTTATTGGTGCTGCTTTAGGAGCAGCTGCAGCTTACCTTTTGAAAACAACAAAAGGAAAAGAAACCAAAGAGAAAACAAGTGATTTTATTACAGATTATAAGGAAAATCAAGAAGATTACAATCAGCTTGCCAAGGAAAAAGTGAACACATATAAAGAGTTAGCCGTTGAAAAATTTAACGACTACAAATCAAAATATGATAAGGGTGACCTAAACTCCTGAAGACGTTCTCGAACAGGTCAAAGAAAAAAGCTAACTTTGTTAAAGAAATGGCAGTTCAAAAAATGAACCAAATGGCTGATTGGGAAGGTAATGAAGAAAAAACTAAGGAAGATCAAGCGGTCAAAAGCAAAGCCGAAGTAGATGATATTGTTATTGACTACAAATGATGAAGAAAATTAATGACCATAAGAGTTGACACGAATCATTGGTAACGTAGAAATCTGACTGTTGTCTCTCCTTTTGGAATTTATCTACTTCATTGGAAGATATCTTTTCTATGATAGTCAGCGACAGCCTTCTAGAAGTAGGAAACTAGAAAAATTTCAAAAGTTCACTAAAACTAAAAAAATTGAACAAAGCGTCTGGGACAAAATAATGTTGCACGTAATAAAAATAGAGATTTTACCTTTTTGGTGAGTCTCTATTTTTAGTCTCATGTGATCTTCTTATCGAGCCCTTTTTATGTGATAAGAAGATGCTTTGGTCTCAGACTCTCTGTTGCGCTCTTGCAAATAGTGAGTATATATGGCTACTAACTAACATTTTTTTGAAATAATAGTGATTATCTCGATTGACACGACAAACGCACTCTCTGATAGCGTTGTTAATGATGTTGGACAGTTCTGGTAACTAGTTACTCTAGCTAGAGATGATAACTTGCCCACTGATTTGTCTCAGTCTCGGCTGTGCATTTAGGTTGATATAACGGTTAGCGTTAACCTTTTGATTTCAGAAATCAAGAGCATAATTTTGAATGAATTGGTTAATGGATGATATCCTAGTGGTATGATAAGTCCATTGAAAAGTGGAAGTGGTATGATGTTTGACTTTCTATATGTTTTGGACACAGTCATCAATAGAGGATTACCCCGTTTGTTATGTCATACAGCTAGTTAGGTATTTGATTACCCAGTTTAATTTAGAGTTTGATAGGAGTAGGCTATGCTTAGACTAACAACACCTTGATATGGGCATCTCTTATTCTCAGAAAATCATTACTAAGTCATTTCTTGCAAGCCTCTTTTATGTAAGTTCAATCACTGTTGATGATAAGCAATATGGAGACTGGTTTGCTTTAACACTATTTATTATATCTGTGATGGTATTCCCCACTCCAGAAGTTTCATAGAGTGATTTCGGACTTCTTTTGAAGACACAAAAAATCCTCTTATAGTTATAGTGACTGTTTTTTCACTGTCCACTGTAACTATAAGGGGATTTTTAATATGATAAGATACTATTTTTTTAGAAAGGTAATGATAACTTGATAGACAATAGAGGTTAGAGCAGTAGCAACCAGCATTGCGATTGGAAAAGCTAAATAAGCTTCAACGTTAAAACTTAAAAGAACAAATGCTGTCAGTACAGTAAAATCGAGAAAATTGCAATTTGTCCGAAAAAGGCTAACTCTCTAAGCTTGATGTTATTATGATCAAAGTCTTGGTAACTTTGATATTTTTCCTCTAACTCTAGCTTTTGATGACGTTGCTCATCTGGCAGAGTTTTTTTATTCAATTGACTTGCCATAACAACTCCTACGTTTAATTCCATATCATAATACCATAATAAATGAAACTTGTCACTAGTTTTTCGAAATAAAAAGCTTATTTTAGTATTATGATACTATAAAACCAAAGAGTGTTGGCGATTATAATATTGCAATACTAAAATAGATGTTCAAAAATAAGAAAAAATAATGATATAATGGATCTATAATATCGAATTGATAGTTAGGAGGTCTTTATGGCAGAATTTAAATTTGAAATTGTTGAAAAGCTTTTGGTTTTATCGGAAAATGATAAAGGATGGACCAAAGAGTTAAACCGTGTCAGCTTTAATGGAGCAGAACCCAAGTTTGACATTAGAAGTTGGAGCCCAGATCATACTAAAATGGGTAAAGGGATCACGCTCACTAATGAGGAATTCCAAGTTTTAGTAGAAGAATTTAAAAAATAAGATTGGCATTACTTGCCAATCTTATTTTTATGTTGTAGACGATTTGCGATGCCGATAACAACAAAAATGACACCGAGAAACACAAATATCCATTTAGCTGCCAGTAAGCCGTATAGGATAAAAATAGCAGCAGATAAATAAGCAATAGATTCTCTAGACATGATAACTCCTAAAATCGTTATAAAGATAGTGTAACATATGATAAGTGGGTACGCCAAGACAAAACAACAGGTTTCTTTAGAACCATCAATCATCTGACGGACGAACAAAGAGAACTTATCGAACTCCGTAAACGACATAAAGAACTCGAAATGCAGGTGGATATCTCAAAGCAAGCGCGATGATGATGGCACGAAAAGAGAAGTCATCACTGCTAACAAGGAGAAATACAACCTTTCAGCTATGTGTCGTTGGTTGAATATTTCTCGTTCTAGCTATTAGTACAAGGCTGTAAAACCAGTATCTGACGTAGAACCTGAACCTGAAGAAAGGGTTAAGGACATTTTCCATGAGACCAAATCTAGGTACGGTTCTAGAAAAATCAAGAAAAATCTCGAAGTTGAAGAGATTCGGTTATCTCGTCGGCGCATTCGTCGTATTATAAAGCGGCTAAAGTTAGTGTCAGTCTATCAGAGAGCGATCTTCAAACCTCATTCTAAAGGGAAAAATGAAGCCTCTATTCCAAATGTGTTAAACAGGTAATTTAACCAACAAGCACCGGGCTTATATTTGTTTGCTCATTGACCTCTTTAATCGTGACATCATTGGACAATCCGTTGGTTGACATAAGACCGCTGAGTTGGTAAAAGAGGCCATTCAAAGCCCCCTTACGCTTTGATCAAAGTCAAGATTTTGAGGTAAAGCCTTTGATAATTAGTTGATTGATGAGATGTTAGTGGCATTTGGCATCACCTGTTCACTAGTCAAGCGGGCTGTCCTGATAACAATGTCATGGCTGAAAGAACTTACCTTCCTTCAAACTTGAGTTTATCCAGCCAGAGACCTTCCATAAACTGGAGGAGTTGTTCCTTAAAACGAATGATTATAGTCACTGGCGGAATCATCACCGGATTCATATCAGTCTTAATAATCAACCACCAATGGTTAAGCGTTTAAACGGTTAAGAAAAAACGCTTTACAACAATTGTACAGAGAAGTGTTACTTTTTTCAAACTCTCTTTGAAACAGCTGTTTTAGTTTACACGAGCTGATTCATTTTGGATATGTTTTTGGACATAAGGGATTTTTGATGCTTAAAAAGCAAAAAAATCACAAGCATTTCTGAACTTGATTTGTTTACACTTGGAATGGGGGATTCGGACTGAAAAGGAAAAGGATAGCTTGAAGTTTAAGAAAGTTACAGAACAGGCTGGGTTTGATAAGTTTTGACTTGAAAAAAATTCTTAGCATATTTGACAAGTTTACTTGGTAGTTATATAATACTGTTGACAACAAAACTTGGCAGGAGAGAACGGTATGAATAAAGAAGAAATATTATCTAGAAGTCGAAAAGAATTAAAAAATTATGACTTGGTCGAAATGCAAACGAGCTATCAAGCTGGGAATATAGCGGGAAGAGTTGGGACAACAATGTGTGTTCTGATTTCTGTTATTGCGGGAATACTAACAAATCAATATATAGTAAGTCCGTGGATTATTTATTTTTCAATTCTTGGGACAAATTGGTTGGTTAGATTCATAAAATTAAAAAGGAAAACTGATTTACTTGTAAGCTTAATATTTATTGCTTTAACGATTATATTGTTCATTGTTCAAGTTAATCAATTAATGGATGTAAGTGTATGAATGAAGAATTAATATTAAAAAATAAGTTGAAAGAAGTACGCTCGGAAGCAAAACTATCCCAAGCAAAATTGGCAGAAATAGTAGGTGTATCCAGAAATACAATTAGCTCAATTGAGACAGGCCAGTTTAATCCTACTGCTAAATTGGCCTTAATTCTTTGTATTGCTCTGGATAAAAAATTTGAAGATTTATTTTATTTTTAGGAGGAATGTAAGCATGACAGACGTCAGTTTGCTATTGGTTGGATCATTAGTCTCAATGTTAGGTATCGTGAATATTAAAGGAAATATTAGCACCATCCATTCTTATAATCGCAGAAAGGTGAAAGAAGAGGACGTGCCTAAATACGGAAGAATTGTTGGAATTGGAACTCTGATAATCGGTATCTCTTTAATGATAGGTTCTATATTACCGTTACTAAATATTAATACTCCGCTAGAGTATGTTATAGTACCTATGGGTGCAATCGGAATATCGTTAATACTATATGGTCAATTTAAATATAATAAAGGTATTTTCTAGTTGACATGATTGATAACTATTGATTAAAAACGTTGTTAGCTTTTTGGCTCAGAGAAATCTGGGGTTTTTTCAAACTCATTTGTGCAAGAGAGCGATCAAGTGATAACTATAAATAAAGGGAATAACTGTTGTGATTGGCAGAGATACAATATGTCTTGAGAAAGCTTTAATATGAAACCTCTACTTATCGATTTAGCTTAAATAGTTTAGTTTCGTAATACTGAAATTTTTAGTGACTCAAAATGGAGCAATTTAGAATTTTTAGCCTACGCTTTTATACTATTGTAAAATTAAAAAAATCATGGAACAATTCCTGCATATATATGATGGACAGGGTTTGAGAACGTCAGAATGAGAGTTACTCATTGGAAATTGCAGATGAGTATACGATTCAATGTGGAATACTTTGATTGATAGGGAGGATAAATCAGTGAGTGATAAATAAGTAATGGCAAATATTAACATACTTGCTAATGGTATCGATGGTGAAACACCAAAAACACCAAGACTGTAAAATATAAAACGATTAGTTAGAACAGTCTTTGACTATTTTGATAAAAATATTTTCAGCTTGAAAACCTACCTGACTTGTTTTAAATGCTATGAAATACAGTCAATGGCGACTATGGTTGAAACATTTTCAAGAATTTGGATATCAACGCCTAACCAACCAGGTCTGACAAAAAATTGTAGAAAACCTACCTGACAGTAGAAATTCTGCCGTCAGTTTTCTTGTTTAAAATATCAAAAAACTTCCCTTGGAGAAGTCCAAGAGAAGCTATACGTCTTTATAGGATTTTACAACCCTGTCAATAATTTCTGGTAACTGTTGGTAGGTTGGTATCTTTACCATCCATAAAGCCCGTCAAATCAACGTTTCTAACGTCAATTATTTCATCGTTGGGAACAGTAACACATCACGAATAGTTGTGGTATCTGTTAATAGCATGCAGAGACGGTCAATTCCGATACCAAGTCCACCTGTTGGTGGCATACCGTATTCGAGGGCTTCGACGTAATCATAGTCGATACCAGTTGCTTCGTCGTCACCAAGTTCTTTAGCTTGTGCTTGGGCTTCGAAACGTGACAACTGATCAATTGGATCGTTAAGTTCTGTAAAGGCGTTACCATATTCTTTAGTCATGATAAAGAGTTCGAAGCGGTCTGTGAAGCGTGAATCTTTATCATTTTTCTTAGCAAGTGGTGAGACTTCAACAGGATGCCCATAGATGAACGTTGGCTGGATCAGTGTTTCTTCGACGAATTCTTCAAAGAAAGCGTTGATGATGTGACCAACAGAAGTAAAATGCTTTTCAAGCGGAACTTTTTTCTCCTTAGCAAGATCTACTGCTTCGTCTAGAGTCATTTCTTGCCAGAAGTCAACTCCAGTAATTTCTTTAATAGCATCAACCATGTGGACGCGTTTAAATGGCTCATTAATCTTGATTTCAGTGTCTTGATAAATAACTGACTCATCGCCTTTAACGGCCTTAGTGACATGTTGGATAATACCTTCTGTCAAATCCATGATATCTTGATAGTCTGCATAAGCTTGGTAGACTTCGATAGAGGTGAATTCAGGGTTATGGGTAGCATCCATTCCTTCGTTACGGAAAATACGTCCGATTTCATAAACGCGCTCCATACCACCGACGATAAGACGTTTTAAATGCAACTCAGTCGCAATACGAAGTACCATGTCAATGTTTTGAGCATTATGGTGAGTGACAAAAGGACGAGCCGCAGCACCCCCAGCTTCATTGTGAAGAACAGGAGTTTCTACTTCAAGGAAGCCAAGACCATCAAGATAACGACGCATTTCAGAAATGATTTTTGAACGTGTAACGAAACGATCGAAGCTTTCACGGTTGGAAATCAAATCAAGGTGGCGTTTGCGATAAATCGTTTCAACGTCTGTCAATCCGTGGAATTTCTCAGGAAGGGGACGAAGAGCTTTTGAAAGGTGGGTCAATTTTGTAGCCTTGATAGACAACTCACCCATGTCTGTGCGCATGATTTCGCCTTCTACACCAAGAAAGTCACCTAGGTCAGCTTTTTTAAAAATCTCGTAATTGTCTTCACCAACAGTATCCTTACGAACATAAAGCTGAATCTGCCCTTCACGGTCTTGAAGGTGAGCAAACCCAACCTTACCTTTACCGCGTTTCGTCATCAAACGACCTGCTACAATAGCAGTTTCGTTGATATCATGCAAATCTTCCTTGCTCTTATCAGCGTATTTTGCTTTTAATTCTCCGGAATTTGCAGTACGCTCAAAACGTTTACCAAATGGGTCGATTCCTTGTTCAGCTAGTGCTGTCATTTTTTCGCGACGGACAATCTCTTGGTCATTTAATTCTTCAATATGTTCTTTAGACATGACATCCTCCAATAAATAGTCACCTTATTGTAACACAAAACGCTTGATAATTCACCATTATTGGAATGAGGTTTGGTAAAAAATGGAGAAAATGATATAATAATCACGTTTGAAAAAATAGAAAAAGGATTTAACATTCATGATAACCTCAATTGTTTTTGACGTCGATGATACCATTTATGATCAGCAGGCACCTTATCGTTTGGCGATGGAGAAGTGCTTTCCTGATTTTGATATGAGCCAGATGAACCAAGCTTACATTCGTTTTAGACACTATTCTGATATTGGTTTTCCGCGTGTTATGGCTGGAGAATGGACGACAGAATATTTCCGTTTTTGGCGTTGTAAAGAGACACTTTTAGAATTTGGGTATCGTGAGATTGATGAAGCTGAAGGTAATCATTTTCAAGAAATCTATGAGCATGAGTTAGAGAATATCACCATGCTTGACGAGATGCGCATGACCCTTGATTTCTTGAAGTCTAAGAATGTCCCCATGGGGATTATTACCAATGGTCCAACGGAGCATCAATTAAAAAAAGTGAAGAAGCTTGGGCTTTATGACTATGTTGATCCTAAACGTGTGATTGTGAGTCAGGCGACAGGATTTCAAAAACCTGAAAAAGAAATTTTTAATCTGGCAGCAGAGCAATTTGACATGAACCCCGCAACAACTCTTTATGTCGGAGATTCTTACGATAATGATGTTATGGGAGCTAAAAATGGCGGCTGGCATGCTATGTGGTTTAATCACCGCGGGCGCAGTCTAAAAGCTGGTACGAAACCTGTTTACGATGTCGCTATTGATAATTTTGAGCAGCTTTATGGAGCTGTGAAAGTTCTTTTTGACCTTCCCGATAACAAGTTCATTTTTGATGTTAATGATAAGAAAAACCCAATTCTTGAGATGGGGCTCAATAACGGACTTATGATGGCAGCTGAACGGCTTCTAGAGAGCAATATGAGTATTGACAAAGTGGTTATTTTGCTTCGCCTGGATGCCAAGCAAGAAAAAATCTTACGTACAAAATACATCAACTAAAAAATCTTTGAAGACAGAACGTTTCTTCTGTTAAGTAGACCAGTAGACCAGAAAAAATGAAATACTAAGTAAAGGCCTTGCCCCTCATGTTAAGAGGGGCAAGGCCTTTATTGCATTAACAACATTGATGTTCTTTTTTGGCTTGATGGTCCTTGAGACTGTCGTCTTTTCTTTGTTGGCGTTGAACAAAGGGATTTTTCAGATGCTATTTATATAGTGACTTCGGACAGGCTTATCAAGCTAGGCAGCGGCTGGCCTTATTTGAAATAAGGCAGAACAGTTTCTAGTTGTTACTATGCTGAGATCACCTTTTTGGGAGAGACAAAAACTCGTCTTATCGTGTCTAGCGATTTTTTGTTTTCACTGTTCACTATACGAGGAGTCTGTCAACCTGTTTCAAAAACACTTTTAGTTATTATAATGACTGGTATCATTCCAGAGTTTTAAAGTATAGTGTTTTAAGTCATCAGTTTCTAATATAGTCAAACTGGCATTGTCCAAGCCGCCATTTGCTCGTAATAAAGCTGGTTCAAATCCAAGTAGACTTCGAATAGAAGCTGTCAGGTGAGCACCGTGTCCGACAAGAAGTATGTTGTCAAGGTTCTTATCGATATTCTCTTGTAAGAAAATTTTTAGACGATGGGTTGCCTGATAGACTGATTCTGCATCAAAGTTTTGTGCTCTAAAGACACCTAGATTGTGGCGGAACGCATGGATTTGAGAGGGGTAAATAGCTTCAATGAGACTGATTTTTTGTCCCTCAAGTTTACCAAGGTTCCATTCTCTCAAGGCTTTTGTTTCGATAATATCCTTGGGAGAATGATTGTGATCCATGATCAATCTAGCGGTGTCTGTAGCTCGTTTCAAATCACTTGAATAGACTTTGTCGAAGTGAACATTTGTTAATCGTTGTCCTAATTTTACAATGGTATCGTAGGAGTCTTCAAGCAGGGGAGAGTCACCGTTTGCACCTTGAAAACGTCCTTCCGCATTCCATTGGGTTCTACCATGTCGTACAAAATATAGTTTCATAGTTACTCCTTGATAATTGTTATGCCAAAGGGAAAAAGGCTAATTTGGGTTAGTTTCAAACATTGCTTGGCAAAAGGAATGCCAATAATAGTGATGCAAAGGAAGAAGGCAGACGTTAAGTGAAGTAGCGCCAATTCCCAACCAAAGAGAAGAATCCAGATAAGATTGAGAAATAGACTCGATCCTCTATTAGAGAGGATTACTTCTTTTCCAAAAGGGAAAAGACCAAAACGGGCAATCTTGAAACATTGCAGACCTAAAGGTATCCCAACAATGGTGACACAAAGCAGAATACCAATGAATGACCAGATGATAAAAGCCCAAAGACCAGCAAACAAGAACCAAATAACATTTCCAATAAATGACATATTACTCCTTTATATCAGCAAATTTCGCTTGAACAAAATCGGCTAAGGTTTGGCTATCAACCCTAATGGACCGACCAATTTCGCCACCAGATACAACCATTTTTCCTTTTTCAAGAGCCACCTCATCAATAAAGATAGGAAAATGGTGCTTCTGACGAATGCCAACGGGATTGTTAGCACCGTGGACATAGCCAGTTGTTTTTTGCAGCTCTTTTTGAGGAATCATGTGAACTTTTTTATTACCAGAAATCTTAGCCAGTTTCTTCTCAGATAAATGTTCTGTTAAGGGGACAATACCAATGATTGGGCCGGTTTTGTCTCCGATTAAAGCGAGTGTTTTAAAAATATCCTCTCTTTGGATATCTTCTGGAAGTTGGCCTGTCTTAGCATTGACGACAAGACTATCATGCTGGATACCGGCCTTATCGAGAATTTGATCGACTAAGGTTTTTTTAATTTTATTCTTCTTACTCATTTTTTGTATTTTCCTTCAAGACGACTCATCCAAGCACCTAGAGCAATCCCTGCTACAAATAAGATGAAAGAAAAGACGAAGGTACTAAAACCTGCACCTGCATAGGAAATGCTTTCAGCTGAACGAGGATTCGGCAAAATAATTAAAAGGGTACTTGATGTTACCAAACCTAAAATAAAATGATAAACACGAGAGTGATAGTTTTCGAGCGCATAATCCATCACTTTTGAAAAGAGAATCATGGTGATGGCTCCACCGATAGCGATGGGAAGAAAAACACCCGTTAAATCCAAAGTTTTAAAGCCTATAAGCATAGGACTGTAGAGTCCCATAATTAAGAGAAGGTTGGATGGGCTTAGGCCAGGGACTAGAACTCCCAGAGCAATAAGTGCCCCAGCCAAGATGAAACTAGCAAAGCTTGCTGGAATGGTACCGACTAAGTCGTTGAGGAAGAACAAAAGGAGTCCTGAAACGACGAAAGTGACCACTAAAATGCCCCAATCGGTTCTGTCACGATGACCGTCAGAAGTGGCTTCTTGCCAAAGTGAGGGAAGAGTCCCAACGATAGCTCCAGTAAAAGCCCAAAGGGTAGCGACTTGATGATTGGCTAATAACCACTCAAGTGGCGTTGAAAACAGGGCGATGCCTAGAATACCCCCAATACCAACCGGTAGGAAAAAGAGAATATTTTTAAGAAAATCACGAGTCGGATGAGCTAAAAACGCAATGATTTTTTGGTAAAGTCCCAAAATGGATGCTAGTACACCACCAGAGACACCTGGCAGGATAAAACCAAGTGCAATAATAATACCTTTAGCCAAGCGGCTAAGCCATGCAAACATATATGCCTCCAAATATAATAAAAAAATAGTATAACTTAAATTATACCATTTTTATGCCGTTATAGCTGATTATAATAGGTTTGAACCAGTTGTGCGAAATCATCAACAGTATAATCTACTCCCCAGTAATAATTGGCCATGCTAGTCCAATAGTCGACAGGATCAGTGTGATCAGTACCTCCGAGATACCTAGAGACCATATCATGAGTCCAGATGGTTCCTTGTCCATCTTTTTGAGCTACCGTGAGTGGTAGATGGTAATGATGCAATTGTTTAGCAGTGTAGTAAGCTGCGTTAGCTAACTGTCTTGAAAAACCTTCTGAACTGTTTTCTCTGGTCATTTCGAATTGGATATAGCTAGGATTTGCCTTAGGGCCAGCACCTTGTGCCATAAAATTAGGATCTGCAATCATTAAAATGTGGCTGGCATCGATGAAGCTATGGACAAAGACACCGGATGATTGATAATTTGCTTTCATGTAATGAATTTCATCATCGATAGTTGACCCGTCATTGCCAGTTTCGTGAATAATAATACCTTTTGGTTGGCGGCTAGGATTGAGATAGGGCATTTTTGCAAAACGCTTGATCATCTGTTTGGAACCTTTGATTTTGGGATAGCCTAAGTCAGCAACAGATTGGTTAATAGGATTTTCTTGAGTAATAGCCAGTTGGTTGGCTAGGGTATAATATTGCCGGCCATTAACCGTAAAACCAGCAAAGAGATGAGTGGTTCCTTTGACCCGTTTTTCCCGATAAGCAGTGATGGTAACTGTTTCCTGTTGAGAAAATGGGTTGCTAGCTTGCCGGAATTGGGAATCAAATAGTTTTTGCTCGTGAGTAATGTTAGCCAGTTGATGCGTCTGATAGTGGAGTTGCTCTTTAGACTTGAAATACTGGAATACCGTCAATCCAGTTAACACAATAACGATGAGAGAGAGTAGAGCGATTATTTTTTGCTTGTTTTGGTTAGAAGGCTTATGCCGTTTTTGGTATCTTTGCATAAGCTATAGTTTACCATAATCTCTTTTAAAGGAAACTTAAATTTATTTAGGGAGAAAGATCCTATTAGCCTGAGCTGATACTAAGAGAACCAGGCTAGTGACTACAAGAATGAGCGTTGCTAGGCCAGCAATACCATTGACACTCAAGGAGTACCAGAGGGCTGACATCCCTTTGGGAGCGTATGATCCCCAGAAAATAACTCCTGCTAGGAAATGCCAGAAGTATCGTACACCGACGGCTAGTAAACTAGCCAAAAGACCAGTGATAATGGCTGTTTTGGTTTGCTTTGACCGAATAGCCGTTTGAAAGGAATTGGCAAAAATACCTGCCAAGCCCATTGAAACAAAAGCTAGGATATATTCTATTAATACTTGAGAGAAAGCTAAATAGTAAACTTTTCCAAGAACAAAATGCATGAGCCCCCAAAGCAATCCGGATAATAGTCCATATTTTGGACCACGACGTAGTGCAAGGACAATCAATGGTATGGCGCCAAAGGAGGGAGAGAACCAGTTTGCAAAATCAGGTATAAAGGAGAGCAACATTGCTAAGGCAGCAAAGATGGCCGCTTCCACTAAGGCACTAAGATTTTTCGACATAAAAAGACTCCTTTTCAACAAAGAGGGAGTCTTACCAAGTTCATCATGACACAATTCCTACGCTGGTACTAACCAGATCAGGTTGATAAGGATTCCACACGCATGTGGTCTCAGCCAAAAAAGGCACTCCCTTGTGATATTTAATTTTAGATATGATTTATATAATAAATGATACCGATTACAGCTAGTCTAACGAAAAAAAAACAACCTGTCAATAGATTGTTTTACTCTTGTGCCTCTCTACTAGGTTTTCTACCGAATAATTTCTTATAAGTTGATCCGATATCTTGGTTACTAGCAATCTGATTCAAATCAAGTGGTTTATCAAAACCGTCAAGGTAGCCTTGAGAGGTGTACTGATGGAGATCATAGTCGAGGTGTGTATTGGGATCCTCTTCGTAGTAACCTGAGTCAGTACCGTAGGTTGGGAACCAAATGGCATCAAACTTATCAATGGCGATACGATGTTCCTCCATAAAATAAGTTCCAATGTAGATACCGATATTTTTTGCTCCTTGTTTTTCAAGTTCACTTCGGAAGGCTTCCACACCCTTGTTCATATTGTCCATCGTTTTTTCTTCAACATCTAACCAGTAGTAGGTTGGTTTGTAAGGCTTAGACTTTTTATAGAGGATACGGGCTTCCTCTTTCATCTCTTTAACACTAGTTCCCATGACATAGGCATAGACTGCGACAGGGATACCACGTTTTTGAAATTCCTGGATATGTTTTTTATAAGATTTATCAACGCCTTTAGCGTTGGTAGCATTATTATCAATTCCAATACCTGATCCTCCAAAGACACGAACAATTACCCCAGAAATATTTTTTGATAGGGTGTCGTAGTCAATTTCTTCAGGCAATTGCCATCCAGAAATGTCAATGATGGGGTCAAGGGAAGTAATCGCTTCTTCTTTTTCTGTACTTGTTGCTGTTTTACCTTTAGGGGCACTACTTATGGTTGGTATGGTCGCCTTGGCAGCATTTAATTGCACTGAGCGGGCAAACATAGCATAAGATTTTGCAATTACCAATATCAAAATAGGTAAACCTAAGAGTATCAAAGCAACCGGTGGCTTAATTCTCTTTCTCATCTTCGTTATATTGTAACTTAAAAAATATAAAAAATCAAAGTAACTGGCCTTGAAAAGCGATAGTAAAGCTATTTTGTCACATAATTGTCATATTTTAATAGTTTTAAATTATAACCAAGTATAGAAAAGATATATTCTTCAACTATAAGGGTACTTGTTAGAATGAAGTCATAAAATAATTGGGAGAATATTTTATGCTTGAGAAACATTTTGAACAGGTCGGTTCTTTCTTAAGGTCAAAAGTTTTGAAGAATGCACGTAAGGCTTACGAACTGGAACACTTTCGACAAAAGATTTAAAGTCTGCTGAAGATATTGCCATAAAGGATTTGGTTGATAAACAAATAGCTGCTGGTTAAAAAAAGACGGATGGCGGATGTCGTCGTGCTTATTGGCACTTGGATTTTTTTAGAGATTATAGGACATCGAGCATGTGCAAGCCCCTTCGGGTTACCAGTTTCATGGAGAAGAGACAAAGGCATTTTCTGCTTTAATTTCTGAGAAGACTTCAGGAGACAATCATCCATTTGTTGCTGCTTACCGGTTTTTGAAATATTATGTTGATACTAAAAACTTGGCTGTTGAAGCTAAATACACTATTCCAGCCCCCTCGCAGTTTTATTTTGAATTGATTCGGGACCAAGAGCATGTGACTAAATTAACTGAGATTTATCCTGATTTTGAAGAGCTTCGTTATGATATTAAAGCGGCCTACTTGCAGGTTATTAAGGATCTGGTAGATGATCATTTTCTGAGTGCCTGGACCCAAGATCAAAAGAAAATTACAGAAGCTGTTCGAGAAGACTTGTCTGAACTGCTTTTAAGGCCGAATAATGACGTTTATAAAAATGTTCCTGAAGGACCTTTAAACAAGACTCACGTTTGTCGTGGTAATTACCATTCTACTTGGGCATCATCAGGCGGTTATGGACCAGTTGCAAAAGCGCTATTTACTGATGAAGCTGCGAAAACTTATTTTTTGGAATTTGCCAATAAAGTTTCGGGTAGCTTTGAACCTTTGGCAGCATATAGAGTCCTGAAAAAGTAGCCGTCTTAGGCTTGATATATCAAAATGTCCAGAATTGGAAGAGAAAGAACACCTAATTGCTCGTTTTAAAAAGGATAGTAAGTAATCTTTCTATTAGGACAACTTTGGCTGTCCACCTAATATGATTTTGCTCCATCAGAAAAAGAAAATATTCTAACTGAGGAAAATCAGTGGAAGAAATTGGCTCTTATTTAAAGAAATTATCGATGAAGTCTGGCACTGACAATGGGGAGCTGTCGGTTCTAAACGCTTTATATTTTCTGGTCAAATTGAGACAGTTTTGAGATAATGGGTTTATGAAAAATGAGAAAACATCACGCTTAACGATTCAAAATATTAGTAAAATAGCTATCTTATCCGCCTTGTGTGTGGTTTTACGTTATGCTTTTTCAGCCTTGCCTAATATCCAGCCGATCACAGCCTTGTTTATGATTTTAGTAGGAGTTGAAAGTTTGTGGCTTGCTTTTTTGGTGATGGCTTTGAGTATGCTGATTTCTTCCTTTTTACTAGGTTTTGGTCTCTGGGTTCTCTTCCAGACTTTCAGCTTTGGTGTCATTTTACTAATTTGGAAAATAGTGTTAATCAAAAAATGGAATCGTTATTATTTGACGTTTTTTTCAGCTGTTTTAGCCTTCTTGTATGGTATGATTATTGATAGTGTTATGGCTGGTTTCTTTAAAATGCCTTGGTGGTCCTATGTGCTGGCTGGACTCCCTTTTAATCTGAACCATGCCTTATCAACACTCGTATTTTACCCAATTTTAGAACATATGTTAAGGAGATTTTATCATGAAGAAAGTGTTAAAACCAATCGTAGTCGCTAGTTCCTTGTTGCTATTAGCAGCATGCTCCAATGATGATGCTAATAAAAAACCAGAATCTGACGAAGTCAAGGTAACGGTATCTGTCAAACCGCAAGGAGAAAAGGCTGACAAAAAAGAAGTCATTGTTGATAAAGATGATTCGGTCATGGATGCCTTAGAAGAAGCGCATGACGTGGAAGATGATAATGGCTTTGTAACTGAGATTGATGGTCACAAACAAGACCCCAAGAAAAATCTTTATTGGATGTATAAAGTCAATGGAAAAATGCCCAATAAAGGTGCTGAAGAAAACACCGTCAAAAACGGCGATAAAATTGAATTTTACCAAGAAATTTCCAAATAATTGAGTCAGACGGACATTGATGATGCTATCAGTGTCCGTTTATTGCTATGCGACTTTCAAATCTGTTTTACGCTAAAAGTGGCAAACCCAAGAAACAGCCTGTGAAATGGGCTTCCATTTGCAGATAATCCTTCTAAAGGATAGCAAAAGGACAAATAGTAGAAAAAAAGACCTAGCCCTGTTTAATACAGAACTAAGTCCCTTTCATCATTAATTATTCTACTCTTAGGGTCAGTGCAGGTGTTTGTGGTTATAAGTCGTCTGTATTTGCACGTTCATCAAGCGCTTTGTCTAAACCGATAAAAAGAATGATACCGATAATCAAGTAATAGAATAAAGGTGCGAAAGGTGCAAAAATACCTGTGGCAATAAGCAACCACTGAGCAAAAATGGTCTCGTTTGTAAACATTTGATAGATCCCAAAGATGACATGAATAATACATAAAATCAACCAAATTGTAACTCTTTTTGTAAACATACCAATCACTCCTTTCGTTAAGTCTATTATACCTCTGTCTTTTAGGGGATTCAACGAATATCATAAGGTTCCGATAAAAGCTTCTAAAACCCTAGGTTTGTTTCAACACGCTTATCATCAGTGGTTAGGTTTAATATTGATAAGAGGTCCTTTAGCTTTCTTATCAGAATAAACTTCAAGTGATCAATCATATCCATCTTGGACTTTCATAGAGAAAGCCTGCAGTTGTAGTTTAGGCGCGGTCCAGCTCTTGACTATAAGCAATGATTTGGTCAACCGTATCGCTTAAGAACTGGATAGTGTCACGAAGTGGTTTTTCAGTCGAAATATCAGCCCCAATGATCATAGCCGTATCAAGTGGTGTTTGACTACCACCTGATTTTAGAAAGTCCAGCCATTCTTGGGCGCCATTGTCATTTCGCTTAAGATTGAGGAAGCCAGCTGTTGAAAGAACTAGCCCAGCAGAGTAGGTATAACTATAGAGTCCCATGTAATAATGGGATTGGCGCATCCAAGTCAAGGCGGCATCGTCGTCGATGTCAACAGCATCGCCCCAGAAATCGGTTAAGACTTCTTTCATGAAAGTGTTCAACGTTTCTGCACCGAAGGTACCACCTGCTTCAATCAAGTCATAAACTTTACGTTGAAAGGCGGCTTCAAGCAAGTGCGTGATGAAGTTATGGAAGTAAGTGTCTGTTAAGCGATGGGCTAAGGCAAAACGTTTTTGACGTGGATTGTCAAATTGGTTTTCTAAATAGTCGCTCAACAGCAACTCGTTGAAGGTAGATGGGGCTTCAACGTAATAAGTTGACATATGAGTATTAAAGTAAGACTGGTGGTTATCAGAGAAAATGAACTGGCCTGAATGACCAATTTCATGAATTAAAGTATAAACGTCTGACATTCGGCCTGTCCAACTCATAAGGACATAAGGGTGAATTTTATAAGGGTCAGCGGCATAGCCACCAGAATCTTTGTTTTCATTGGCAGCAAAATCAACCCAGCGTTCGGTTTGGTAGCGCTCGACCTCTTTGATATATTCCTGCCCGAGTGGTGCGACGGATTTCATAACCAAGTCGTAAGCTTGATCAATGGAAACTTCTGGATTGAGGTCGGCATCAATGTCCAATTTCCAGTCAGCAAAGGTCATTTTGTCTAAACCATTAACGTCAGCAACATGTTTGAGGTATTTTTGAGCTACCGGTCCAAATTCAGACATGATGAGGTCTATTTGACGATCAAATAGGGTACGGTCAACTTCTTGGTCAGCCAAAAGGTAGTCATAGACAGAATCGTAACCACGCATGTCGGCGATTAATTTTTCGGATTTAACCTTGGATAGGTAAGCAGCGGCAGCAGCGTTTTGATGTTGTCTCAAACCTTTTGAAAAAGAACGAAATGCTTTGTCACGAACTTCAGCATTTTCGTGATTTTGGTAGAAATTTTCATAGGTGACAAAGGAATTTTGATAAGTTTTTCCATCAACCTCGAAGTCTTCCATGGCAAAATCACCAGCACGCATCTTGGTGTAAATGTCATATGGAGCATCAAGCACTTCTCTTAGGTTTGATAAAGCTTTTTCAACTTGAGGATCAAGAAGATGCTCTTTTCGGATTTTGGCTTGACGAATAGCTGCGCTGAAGTGTGGGTTGCCTTCTAATTCCTCTAAAATAGCTGAATCAGCTGTTGCTAGTGCAGTATCAAAGAAACTGAGAGCCACGTTGGCTTTGGTAGCAAAATCATCGCCTGCTTTGGCGATTTCTGCAAATTCTTCACTTGAAAAGTCGGTTGTTTGAGGCATGAAGGCATATGTTTCAATATGACTCATTTGGATATAGATTTGCTCTAATTCCATGAGTGCCTGCGTGAAATCATCAACTGAATCCAGCTTGTTTTGATAATTACGGACGAAGACATCAATATCCTCTAAAGCTTTTTCAATGGCTAATAGAAAATCTTGGCGGTCTTTGTAGAGAGCAGTTAAATCCCAAAGTTCATTTTCAGGAAATTCTGAACGTTTTTTTAATTCCATGGCTAAACTCCTTTTTTTATCTAGTATACCAATCTAGGAGAAACTTATCAAAAATAGACTAATTGTTTTTAAAGATTTTAAAGGGTAAAACAAAAGTATCCAGTGCAGTTCGTTACAAAAAGTGATATGATAATGGGTAGAAACCAAAAGAAATGGAGTAGTTTTGTGGACATCACCAAATTAGAAAGCAGTAGTAATCAAGCCCTTATTCAAGAAGAGGTTGAGATACTAACCCAGCTTTTAGAGGAGATAACTCAGGGGCTTGTTGGAGAAGGTGTTTACTCTAAAATAAAGGAGTTAACAAACTTATCAACATCCGATGATTATCAAGGGTTGCAGGATCTTATATCGACGATTGATAATGAGGAAATGGTCTTGATTTCACGCTATTTTACCATCTTACCTCTGCTGATCAATATTGCTGAAGACGTTGATTTGGCTTATGAGGTCAATTATCAAAATAATGTCGATAAAGACTACCTAGGCAAGCTTTCAACAGTTATGGGCATGATTGCAGAGAACGAACAAGGAGCTGACTTCATCAACCACTTAAACGTTGTGCCAGTTCTAACAGCTCATCCGACGCAAGTACAGCGCAAAACAATGCTGGAGTTGACCAACCACATCCATGATCTCCTTAGAAAACATCGTGATGTCAAGCGAGGCCTTATCAATAAGGATAAATGGTATTCAGACATGCGCCGATATATCCAGATGATGATGCAAACGGATATTATTCGTGAGAAAAAGCTAAAGGTCAAAAATGAAATCACCAATGTCATGGCCTATTATCCCACTTCCTTGATTAAGGCTATTACAAAACTAACTCAAGAATATAAGTCACTAGCAGCTAAACACGGTATTCCTCTTGAAAATCCTAAGCCCATCACAATGGGGATGTGGATCGGTGGTGACCGTGACGGAAATCCTTATGTAACTGCTGAGACACTTCGACTATCAGCAACCCTCCAAAGTGAAGTCATCTTGACCTATTACATTGAAAAAATCTCAGAACTCTACCGTCAATTTTCACTTTCAAATACCCTAACAGCTGTTTCAGAAGGGGTCTTAGACTTGGCTGATAAATCTTTGGATAGTTCAGAGTTTCGTGAAAATGAACCCTATCGCAAGGCATTTAGTTATATTCAAGCAAAACTAGTCAACACCTTAATTGATTTTAGAGGGCCTGATGCTGAGTTTACAAAGGATTTTAGCAAATTAAGTCAGCATGCTCGTCAACCACACACAATGGATTATCACCTAGCCCATGCAAGCCACCGCGGGCTTGTTCACGATTTCTATACAAGTGTTGAGGACTTCAAAGCCGATTTAGGGATTATTCGAGATTCTTTAGAAAACAACGGCATGAGGAATTTAATCAAGGGAGATTTCACAGAACTCTGCCAAGCTGTTGATGTGTTTGGTTTCTTTTTAGCGACGATTGATATGCGTCAAGATTCTAGTGTGCAGGAAGCCTGTGTAGCGGAGCTACTGAGAACGGCAAACATTGAGGATAACTATAGTGCTTTATCTGAAGAGGAAAAATGTCAACTATTGTTGAAAGAATTAGTAGAAGATCCTCGTCAGTTATCAGCTACAAACACTCCAAAGTCAGAGCTCTTAGAAAAAGAGTTAGCTATTTATCAGGTGGCGCGTGGGTTGAAAGACCGTCTTGGGGAAGATGTTATTAAACAACATATTATTTCTCATACGGAAACAGTTTCAGACATGCTAGAGTTGGCTATCATGCTTAAAGAAGTTGGTCTTTTGGATAAGGACCATTCTCGGGTTCAGATTGTGCCACTTTTTGAAACGATCGAAGACTTAGAAAATGCTAAGGGCATTATGGCAGATTATTTAAACCTTGATATTGTGAAATCTTGGCTAAAAGATCATCAGGGATACCAAGAAGTGATGCTTGGCTATTCAGATTCCAACAAAGATGGTGGCTACCTGGCTTCTGGTTGGACACTTTACAAGGCTCAAAATGAGTTGACAAAACTTGGTGAAGAGTTTGGCGTTAAGATGACCTTCTTCCATGGTCGGGGTGGGACTGTCGGTAGAGGTGGAGGTCCATCATATGATGCTATCACTTCACAGCCATTTGGTTCGATTAAAGACCGTATCCGTCTTACCGAGCAGGGCGAGGTTATTGGCACTAAATACGGAAATAAAGATTCAGCCTACTATAACTTGGAGATGCTGATTTCAGCAACGCTCGATCGCATGGTAACGCGTATGATCACAGATCCCAATAAAATAGACACCTACCGTTCGATTATGGAGGAGATTGTCTCTGACAGTAATCTTATCTACCGCGATCTTGTCTTTGGCAACCCTCATTTTTATGATTATTTTTTCGAAGCAAGTCCAATCAAAGAAGTTTCTAGTCTTAATATCGGATCGCGTCCTGCAGCACGTAAAACAATTACTGAAATTTCTGGACTTCGCGCTATTCCTTGGGTATTCTCATGGTCTCAAAACCGTGTCATGTTTCCAGGTTGGTATGGTGTAGGATCAAGTTTTCAACGTTTTATTGATAAGGAACCAGGGAATCTGGCGATCTTACAAGAGATGTATCAAGCATGGCCCTTCTTTAGATCCCTCTTAGCTAATGTAGATATGGTCCTCTCAAAATCAAATATGAACATTGCCTTTCAATATGCTCAGATGGCTGATAACCAAGAAGTCAGGGATGTTTTCTTGACCATTTTAGATGAGTGGCAATTAACCAAGAATGTGATACTAGCTATCGAGAAACATGAGGAATTATTGGAAGAACTTCCGAATCTAAAAAATAGTTTGGATTATCGCTTGCCATACTTCAATGTCCTAAACTACGTGCAAATTGAGTTAATTAAACGTCTTAGAGCTGGACAGCTTGACCCAAGC
The DNA here is from genome assembly GCF_001598035.1 of Streptococcus halotolerans. NCBI lineage: Bacteria > Bacillati > Bacillota > Bacilli > Lactobacillales > Streptococcaceae > Streptococcus > Streptococcus halotolerans. The sequence continues at coordinate 22,789 of NZ_CP014835.1, forward strand.
CAAGAAAAATTGATCCATATTACCATCAATGGCATTGCCACTGGCTTACGTAATTCAGGTTAATAATTAAGAAAACTGGAGGCAGATTCCAGTTTTTTGATGATTTTAGATTTTGGCGACGTTCAGGTCAGCTTCTGATTGGGCTTTTCTAGGAAAGATGTTATAATGGCTAATGTTATAAATGGAAAGATTATAAAATATGCATATCGAAAAAAAACACCTTCTTAATTATTCGATACTCTTGCCTTATTTGGTTTTATCAGTGTTAGGCTTGATTATCGTCTATTCCACAACTAGTGCAACCTTGGTTGATTACGGCTTAAACCCATTCAAATCGATGATTAATCAAGGAAGTTTCTGGTTTATCAGTCTTTTAGCCATCTTATTTATCTATCGTCTGAGGCTCAACTTTTTGAAAAATTCAAAGGTTCTCACTGGAGCACTAGCTATTGAAGTGATACTCTTGGTGGTGGCACGCTTTTTTACACAAGAGGTAAATGGAGCACACGGCTGGATTGTTATTGGACCAGTCAGTTTTCAGCCTGCAGAGTACCTGAAAGTTCTTGTGATTTGGTATCTGGCATTTACCTTTAGTCGACGTCAAAAATCAATAGCTATCTATGATTACCAAGCCTTAACCCGAAGGCGTTGGTGGCCAAAAAATGGAAATGATCTCACGGACTGGCGTCTGATTTGCTTATTGCTGATCGGGTTAGTAGCTGCTCAACCTGACCTTGGGAATGCGGCTATCATTGTACTGACCGTTTTAATCATGATTACAGTCAGCGGTATTGGCTATAGATGGTTTTCAGCTATTTTCTTAACGATAACCATAGCATCAACACTTTTCCTAGGCCTTATCGGACTTGTGGGTGTCGAAACAATGGCTAAGGTTCCCGTATTTGGTTACGTCGCTAAGCGTTTCAGTGCCTTTTACAATCCGTTTAAAGATTTAACAGATTCGGGACATCAGTTGGCCCATTCTTATTATGCTATGAGCAATGGCGGTTGGTTTGGTCTAGGATTGGGCAATTCCATTGAAAAAAGAGGCTATCTTCCTGAAGCAACAACAGACTTCGTTTTCTCAATTGTCATGGAAGAGTTAGGGATGATTGGCGCCTGTTTGATTTTGGCTCTTGTCTTTTTCTTAATTCTCAGGATTATTCTGGTTGGTCTTAAAGCTAAGAATGCCTTCAATTCAATGATGGCTATTGGTGTTGGTGGCATGATGCTTATGCAAATCTTTGTCAATATCGGTGGTATTTCGGGGTTGATTCCATCAACTGGAGTTACGTTTCCTTTTCTTTCCCAAGGTGGGAACAGCCTTTTGGTGTTATCTGTGGCAATTGCTGTTGTTTTAAATATTGACGCCAACGAAAAACGTGCTGAAATTATAGAAGAAGCAGAAAGAGAAGCTGCTAAAGTAGAAGTAGAAGACCTGTAAAACCAGATTTTTCTGGTTTTTTTGTTACCTTTTGGCGTTTTAGATCGTTATATTAGTGAAAGGTGGTGATGGCTAAGCGTGAAATTGGATGACTACGAAGAAAGTCTAGTTGAAATAGCGAAAGAGATTTCGTTTTACTTACAAAAAGGAGGTGCTTCAAAAGCAGACGCTGACGATATTTCACAGGATCTATTTGTCAAATTATTAGAAAGTGACATTGACCTACCTTTTTCGAAATTACGGGCTTGGATGTATCGGACTGCCATTCGAAAATACATTGACAGCTATAGACGTCACGTAACCTATCAAGCTATCTTGCAAAAAGAATTTTTCACGCAAGCTACGCTAACCCCTTTCGATCAAGAGGATACAAGTGATTTAGAGGATATCTTAAAGCAATTACCGGAAACCTATTTTTTGGTTATCGACCTCTTTTATTTTCAAGACTTTTCCATTAAAGAAATAAGTCGCTTACTAGGTATTAGACAAGCAACAGTAAAAATGCGTTTGTCCAGAGCTAGAAAACAATTAAAAAAACTGATAGAAAAAGAAGGGAAGACTTATGAATTCACCAAATCATTTTGAAAAAATAGCTAAAAAATCAAAACGTAAACATACTATTAAAACAGTCATTTATTCCTCAATACTCGCTATCCTAGCGTTAGGATTAGGGGTTAAAGGTTTGACAGAATTAACCAGTAAGAATGGGCGGCGTATTTTAGAAGGTTATGAATTCTTAAACAATATAGCCTACCCAAATATGTTTTATAAAAATTATTATTTTAATGCTTCGGGTTTATTTTCTGGAGAGTTTCAATCTAATCGTGTCAAAAATATTGATGGGATTGAAGTTCCTTTTGAACCAATGAAGGTCAAGTACTCTCTAACGCAAGGATCAAGTCATGACAGTACGTCATGGGGGTTATGGGATTCTAAAAAAACAGGTGTATATAGTCAAGGGCAACACCTCAAAATACCAGTTTTTTACAATATCAATCATTCTTACACCGGTGAAGTAGATCCAGTGGTGACGAAGGATTTGAATCTTATCCCAAAAATGACTAATCAAGCCGTTGAAGTGGCTGTAACCTTTGACAAACCCTACACTTACTCAGAAATTCAAAAAATGGTTCCCAAAAATGTGTTAGTCAACTGGTACTGGATTGGTAGCAAAAGCCAGTTTGACACCACACAGTTTGCTACGGACCACACTTTAGGGGTTATGGGAGATGATGAAGGCAAGCTAACTCCTAGTGCTTTCAAGCAGTTCCGACAGCATTTGAAGAAAGGAAGTCAATCATCATGGTTAGATAGTAGTTATAATAGCACCGGAAATAAGGGGGTGCTGATAAAAGATGAAGCTAAGGCTTATGTAAAAAGAAATAAGACCCTCAAAGAAGCAACTTTTTCAGGAATTCTAATTAGCGGACGCTCTGAAAATTTGGCTAAGCTGAAAGATAGAGAATGGGTTTTTGCGTCTAATATTGGTCAATCTGTCCAAATACAGCCTTACCATCGACTAACAAAATAGCTGGAAATACCGAAAAACGTATAAAACACTTGCAATTCTACAACTTTCTGATAGAATAAAAGAGTAAAGTTAGACTGTATTGCCTACTGTCTATCTATAAAATATATTTTATTGGAGGCTTTTCCTAAAATGGCAAAAGAAAAATACGATCGTAGTAAAGCTCACGTCAACATTGGTACTATTGGACACGTTGACCACGGTAAAACTACATTGACTGCAGCTATCACAACTGTTTTGGCACGTCGTTTACCAAGTTCAGTTAACACACCAAAAGATTACGCTTCAATTGATGCTGCTCCAGAAGAACGTGAACGCGGAATCACAATCAACACTGCACACGTTGAGTATGAAACAGAAAACCGTCACTATGCGCACATCGATGCTCCAGGACACGCGGACTACGTTAAAAACATGATCACTGGTGCGGCTCAAATGGACGGAGCTATCCTTGTTGTAGCTTCAACTGATGGACCAATGCCACAAACTCGTGAGCACATCCTTCTTTCACGTCAAGTTGGTGTTAAACACTTGATCGTCTTCATGAACAAAGTAGACCTTGTTGATGACGAAGAATTGCTTGAGTTGGTTGAAATGGAAATTCGTGATCTTCTTTCAGAATACGAATTCCCAGGTGATGACCTTCCAGTTATCCAAGGTTCAGCTCTTAAAGCTCTTGAAGGTGATACAGCTCAAGAAGATGTTATCATGGAATTGATGGCAACTGTTGATGAGTACATTCCAGAACCAGAACGTGACACTGACAAACCATTGCTTCTTCCAGTTGAGGATGTATTCTCAATCACTGGACGTGGTACTGTTGCTTCAGGACGTATCGACCGTGGTACTGTTAAAGTTAACGACGAAGTTGAAATCGTTGGTATCAAAGATGAGATCACTAAAGCAGTTGTTACTGGTGTTGAAATGTTCCGTAAACAACTTGACGAAGGTCTTGCTGGAGATAACGTTGGTGTTCTTCTTCGTGGTGTGCAACGTGATGAAATCGAACGTGGTCAAGTTCTTGCTAAACCAGGTTCAATCAATCCACACACTAAATTTAAAGGTGAAGTTTACGTTCTTTCTAAAGAAGAAGGTGGACGTCACACTCCATTCTTTGACAACTACCGTCCGCAGTTCTACTTCCGTACAACTGACGTAACTGGTTCAATTAAATTGCCAGAAGGTACTGAAATGGTAATGCCTGGTGATAACGTAACTATTGAAGTTGAGTTGATCCACCCAATCGCCGTTGAACAAGGTACTACTTTCTCTATCCGTGAAGGTGGACGTACTGTTGGTTCAGGTATTGTTTCAGAAATCGAAGCTTAATTTTTACAATTAAGTTTTCCCAAAATAACAATTAGAGTCAGACAACTTCTAATTGAGCACTTCCTGAAGGAAGTGCTTTTTTGTGGTACGACGATTATGGCATTCATCTGAGGGAAAGCCCTTCGTGGGTACTCGCTACTGGTAAATCCAATAACAACTCTCAAGCTGATGACCGTTAAGTAATGACTTAAAGCAGTCTAGGGATGGTTTGTTTTAAGTCTGGTGCTAGAAACTGGAACCGTAAGAGAAAGTCATAGAGGAATCGTGCCTCTACGAACAGGAAGGCGAGATCAAGGCGGTGTATATAGCGGATGAGGAGCCTCAAAAACGCTAAAGTTCGAACAAGTAGTTATCAATTATATGTGTAATTCACTAGAGTAATTAAAGTCGGACTAAAGTCTGTGTAAAAAAAATAATTCTTCCTAGAGTTTCTGAACTCTTCGTCAGAATACCTATTATCCCTTAGATTTTTTAACAGTCTAATATTTTGAGTAAACGAGAAGAATGGCCTGACTTATCTCGTGCGATTTCATGAGCGTAGAAGAGGTATTAACAAAGATCATGAGAAATCATCAGACTGCCATAGTAGTGATGACGCTTCTGTAATGGAAGTAGAGCGATGAGCCAAACAAGGAAATGAGCATCACTCAAATTGGCGGTGCCTATTTTAATTTTTAGTCTGAAAAGGCGATAGACTGAAAGCGCAAAAGGTGGCTATCGTTCATATTCATAAATTGAGAACAGTACCCATAAGAGCGACTCTGTGGAATGAGAGATGTGTCTATGAACTCTTGTTAACAGAGTTAGTTGACCGCTGTCTGCCGAACAGCACGCACGGTGGTCTGAGAGAGGTCAGAGATTCCCCCCTACTTGATTGTATTGGTAATATGTTCCTGTGACTGATAGTGATAGGCATTTTGGATTATAGGTGACTGATTTATCATTGAGTGTGGGAGTGAATCAGGTTGGTTGTCTCTTTTTCGGTTTAAAGTGATCAGTATCTTGATCCTAACGTTTTTGATATTTCGAAATGCAAAACTTGTTCGTTAAATTCTTGATGAGTTTGTTGGTGGCTTTAAGTTTGCGGTTAGCATAAGGCTATTCACATTCCAGCGCATTAGAGATTTAAGAACGAAATTTAAACCTATTTGATAATGATTTAGATGGTTACTGTTACTAGACAAACGTTAAGTATTTTTTATCGTGCTAAAAGAAATCAATAAGTTGTTACACGTCTCTTCTAAAAGTATAGAATAAATAGTACCAATGATGCTGGTTATCCTTAGATTTGGTTTTACTTGAAATGGAAAGGATTTCTGAAAGTATGTGAAAATAATAGCGATATTTACCCAATTCCTTTAAATCTAGAGAAGTTTATGGTAAAATGTTAACGTACTATAAAAATAGAAGAGGTATGTGAAATGTCACGTAAACCAATTATTGCCGGAAACTGGAAAATGAATAAAAATCCTCAAGAAGCAAAAGCTTTCGTTGAGGCTATTGCAGGTAAATTACCAACAACTGATAAAGTAGAGGCAGCTATCGCAGCTCCAGCTGTTGACTTGGTAGCTTTGCTTGATGCTAATGTTGAAGGGCTTAAAGTTGCCGCTCAAAATACTTATTCAGAAGATGCTGGTGCTTTCACTGGTGAAACTTCTCCAAAAGTATTATCAGAAATGGGTGTAGACTATGTTGTTATTGGTCACTCAGAACGTCGCGATTATTTCCACGAAACTGATGAAGATATCAACAAGAAAGCACATGCTATCTTTAAAAATGACATGACTCCAATTATCTGTTGTGGTGAGTCTCTTGAAACTTATGAAGCTGGTAAAGCTGAAGAGTTTGTAGGGGCACAGGTTTCAGCAGCACTTAAAGATTTGTCAGCAGAGCAAGTATCATCACTTGTTATTGCTTATGAACCAATCTGGGCTATCGGTACTGGTAAGTCAGCTACTCAAGATGATGCTCAAAAAATGTGTAAAGCAGTCCGTGATGTTGTTGCAGCAGATTTTGGCCAAGAAGTGGCAGACAAAGTTCGTGTACAATATGGTGGTTCAGTTAAGCCTGAAAACGTTGCTTCCTATATGTCTTGCGAAGACGTTGATGGAGCACTTGTTGGTGGTGCTTCTCTTGATCCAGAAAGCTTCCTTGCATTGCTTGAATTTTAATCTAAGATATACCTTTCAAACGTTTCCGAAAGAGTGTTGAATGATGCTTTTGAAGAGAATGGTAAGCTATATTTGACATCTAAAGCTAATAAAGTAGCTCTATAATTTCTGTAGTGGGTAACTTCACCGCAGTGGTTATGGAGCTTTTTGAGTACAGAAAAAGGTCTCATATGACAGACTGATCAGGAAAAGTGACTAAACTCACATTAGGGAGGTCCATACGGAACGTATTAAGCATACTACCGATTTAATTGGGATAAAAGACCTAAATATCATTATTGGAAATGTTATCAAACATCAGTCCTACGGAAATCAGGGTTACACTAGATTACCCTGCACCCTTATGTCCCATTACAATTGGACTATGATCAAATATGATTTCAAAAACCATCAACCATTCCCCTTCCAGATACCTAAAGGATGCCAATCCTGGCTATCTCATAAACCATTTGATTAACGAACGGTTAGATAAATGTTGAGATCGCGTGACATTATTGTGAAACTGTTGGCTTTCTCAGACGACCTTTGCTATTACGATGATCTTTATCAGGTATTGTTATTATGTCATTCAAGAGAAGAATCATCTATACTTTTTCAACACATAGTAGATCAGGCGACACAAATTGATCCTACCTTTCGGATTGTTTTCAGAACATTCACAAAATACAAGGATTATATGACTAATACGATTAAATGGCTCTATTTTGGCGCTAAACTTGAAGTCACCACCAAACCCATCAAAGACACCAAATGCTAGACTTTTGGGCTGTGAAACTTTGACAACGTTAAAGTTAAAATGCTTATTACTTTGAACATTAAAAAGGAGAGATCCAATTTGGGTCTCTCCAGGTTATGAGGCTATGACTTTTCATGCATTTAGAAAAGTGACTAATGTGAACGACTATTTAACTGATTCTAATTTTTTGATGAACTTTCCAAATACACCAATGGGTTTTGTGAATGTTCCAGAATAGATATTAAGTTGTCCGCCAAATTGTCTTTTGTAGTTGAAATTTCCTTGTCCCTTATTAGCCGAGTTAGTTTCTATTGTACCGCCGAAACTAAAATAGGGAATATTTTTGACCTTGGCTTGTCGGATCATCTCTAAATTTATTAGTGTGGCTCCCCCAAAGTTAAGAAACTTTTCATAATTGCCACCAACATAACTCAGCATTTGTTGGCCATAGTCAATAAAGAGATACGATGATAGAGGTAAGTGCTCCTTGTTTAGATTCATTTCCTTTAGTTGTTGTTTCCGCTTGACATAGCTGTTAAGTTGATCTGTTGCATCGGTGAGTAATCCCTTAGTTTTTTTAGTCACTTTACCCGAGTTAAGTTCATCAATTTTCGCTTGGAAATGATTGATATTCTTTTCAAGATAGCTTTGATAGGCTGGGACATCTAGGTAAGCTAGCATGAACTTAGCTCGTTCGCCAAGGTACTTCTTTAATAATTGAAAGAATTGAAAATCTTGAACTGAAAAATTCTTTCGTTTACCAGTCTTGGATAAGATGTTATAAAATTCATCAAGCCTTGATTGGCCCAATTCAACGACTTTGACCTCTAAAGCTTTGAATTTCTTGATATCTCTTTTTAGAGAAGGTGGAAATGCTTGGACGATATCATCTATGTTAGAAAAATGAGTAAGGTCCTTTACAAAAGCTTGTCCCATTCCATTAGACATGTCTTCAATATTGATTTCTCTGGTAAAACCAAGCCCCTGGAGTGTCGATATGGTATCCATTTGGATTTGATTAGATATTATTGCTAATGCCTCATTTTTGATTTGATTGATGATAAAAGGGTGAATCATTAAATGAATAGCTTTATTTTTTTTGACATGTTGTTCTAAGCAACTAATAGCTGCTTGAACTTGTTCTTGATTTTGATAGTTTAATAGAGGTCCTTGGACAACAAAAGCTTCAGTAAAAACTTTATATTTTCTTCGGTAGTTTAGGATGGCTTGTCCGACAATGTCATTGTTTTCAATGAAAAGTAGACGTTCTACTTTTACAAAGTTATGACGTTCCTCTTGGAGTTGAGATATTTCAGAAGATTGTAGGAAGTTAGCATTGTCATAGTTTTCTTGAGTCAGTCGATACTCATCGTTAGAAACAATCTTAATTTTCATTATTACTCCTTATCAATAGTTGAATTACAGGCGTCCCATTATTTTTTTGAATTGTTTAATTAAGAAATATTTTCTTGGTTTTGGATAATAGTTGAAACTACCTGGTCTTCTTTCGATATAGCCATTGAAATTTTGTTTGAAGCGGAGAATGCCATCTGAACCATCGAATGAGCCAGCGATTCCGAGGAAGTTGTAGAATGGAATACCTCGTTTGATACTTTCTTTCATGGCATATTCTTGAAGAAGAGCAGGAGCGTAGAATTTATTGAATTCAGGGTATGAGCCACTCAAGAAGTAGGTTGTTTCTTGTGGAGTAAAGATGAATAGGCTAGCAGCTAGAAATTGATCTTCATCGCCATATTGGTCAATTAACTGTTGTGCCTCTTTTTCACGAGTTATAAAAGTTTGCTCTAGTTTAAGAATCTGCTGTAATTCCTTTTTCTTTTTGGCAGAATTTGGATTTTCAGATAAATCATTTTCGATAGATTGCAGCTGTTCTAATACTCGTTGATGCTCTGAGTTGACCTGATTGAGATAATCTTTAAAGTTTAAAGTTGCAGCAATGAATTCAGCTCGTTCTCCAAAGGCATCATATAATTTTTGATAATAGTCAAGAGGTTTATCGTTATACTTTCGACGCTCGGATGTCGCAGCTGTAATTTCTTTAAAAATAGTTAATTCTTCTCGATCTAACTTATGTAGTTTAATTCCAAAAGTATTGGCTTTCTTGACGAGTCCTTTTCCTTTTTTACTAAAGCTGTTGATGAGTTTTGAGGTTTCAATATTTTTCAAAGATTTAACATAGTGCCAATCACTGGTTTCGAAACCAGTGGTTAATCCTTGAAATTGATAACCAGCTTCTTTAAAAATAGCGATTAGTTCTTGATTTTGAGGTGAAATGGCATCGCCATTATCATCAAATTGCTGATAACTTTCATAGGGTTTTACAGCAAGCTCGATGGTATTATTAGCTTTTGCAAATTCTTTTAAGCCTTCAAGGAAAGGGAGGAGATATTTGCTGTTATCAAAAACTGGTCCGTAATGGATTTCTGAATAAAGTCCACCAGCTACAGGCGTGCTGTATACAATTGCTGCAACTTGCACATGATCATTATCATCGACATAACCAATCGGAGATACCTGATAGCCTCTTTTTTCTAGAAGCGCCCCCATCTCAGAAGACTGTTCAAAATTTCGGTGTTTTGCGTGATTGACAAAGTGATCAAAGACGTCCCAAGATAGTACTTTAACAGGCATTTTAATGTTTGCTCCTTAATTTTTTTCTTAAAATATAGGCGGTATTGGATAGGTGATAAAGGAGTGGGTTTACGGGGATGTTGAATTCGCCGATGAATTCTTCAATCATCGGATTGAATTTTGATTTAAATCGGTATAAGCCGCCATCTAGCTGGTTCTCAATTCCTCCCATATTTTGCCATTTGGCTCCTTTTTCAAAGGCATGCTGTGCTGTTTCAAACCAGGTGATCAAAGGAGCATTATACTGTTTATAATCCTCATCCATGCCAGCATAGATGTTTTCCGAAGTTTGACCATAATTAAGTGATAATGTTGCTGCTAGTGGCACAATATCCTGACCTTTTTCAAGTTTTTCTGTAAAGAATGCTATATCTTTTTGATGACGCTTAATGTCATTTTCTGTTGTTTTTACTTTATTTTGGCGCGTGTCTTCTGTAAAGGTTTTTTGGAGATTTAAGGCGTTATTTAAAGCTGTCTGTGCTTGTTCTAACCTTTCGTTAAGATTTAACCTAGCCATGGTAATATAAGCATCATCGCCATATGTTGTTAGCAATTTTTCGTAGTAATCTTGACCACGAAGATGGATATGCTTACGATCTTCGGTTTTTTTCATTAATTTAGCAAAATCATCCACCAAGTCCATGCCGCCAAAAACAATCTCAATGCCTTTGTTTCGCGATGAGCGGATAGTTTGACGGATTTTTTTAGGCAAAGCAGATTCTGAAAAACCTTCCGAGTATATATTGGCTTGAAAACGTGGTTGAATATTTTGAGCCAAATCTTCCGTTCGACCTGTCCAATAAGCGCCAGCATCCGTTAAATGTTTAATAACCTCATGGCCCAATGCTTTATCGTTTGGCTTTTCATCCACTTTATGATCAGCCAAAAGAATGAACGGATCGCACTTGATAAAGACGGCTTTTTTCTTTTTGCCGTATTTCTTTAAGTTGTCAATAACAAATGCTAACAATTCTTTATCAGTATAATCCATAACTGGCCCACGAGGACTATAAATCATTGTAAATCCGAGAGGAAGTGGCTGAATGAGTACGGAAGCAACTGCGACTAATTGATCATTTTGGTAGAAACCAATACGCTCGTTCCCCCAACTGTCTTTGATGTTAGCCCAGGAACTAGATTGCAGTATATTGGTCAGCGGATGATTGATGACAAATTGATCGTGTTCCTCAGCAGAAATCCCAATTTTTACGGAATATGTCATGATTTCAATACCCACTCTCTAATAGCATGTGCGACACCAGATTCTTCATTGGATTTGGTGATGTATTTGGCAATTTTCTTGAGTTCTGGGACCCCGTTTGCCATTACAACAGGCGTACCGACAACTTCAAGCATGGCACGGTCATTTTCTTCGTCACCAATAGCCATTGTCTCTTCCATAGCGATGCCCAGTTGTTTAGCCAAGGCTTTGATAGCATTACCTTTGCTGACACCTTTATCGACGACTTCGAGGTAAAAAGGTTTTGATTTAACTAACATGAAACGATTAGCAAAGTCTTCTGGGATTTTGGCAATAGCTGCATCGAGGATTTCTGGTTCATCGATAAACATGATCTTAACGATTTCCTTATCAGCCATTTCCTCAGGTGTACGGTAGTAGACAGGCATGTCTACTAAGGTTGCTTCATGGATAGTGTATTTACCAATATCTCGGTTGGCAGTATAGATACCATCTTTCGTAATGGCATGCATATGGACGCCAAGTTTTCTGGCCATTAATTCAATATCGAGATATTCTTCATAAGAAAGAGGAACCTTAACCATGTCAGAGCCTGTGTCTGTTTCTTGGACTAGTCCACCATTGAAGGTTATCACATAATCGCCCTTGTCACGCAAATTAAGGTCATCCAGCATTGCTGTAACACCAGCAATAGGACGTCCTGTTGTGATGATGATTTTAACACCAGCTGCTTTGGCATCCTGAATGGCCTCAAAAACTTCTGGTGTGATTTCTCTGTTTTCATTTAGTAAAGTGCCATCGATATCAATGGCGACTAATTTGATAGACATAGTCATCTCCTTTTTCAGAAAAGTGTTTCCAATCTAGTTTACTAAAAAACTGCCATTTTGTCATGGCAGAGCTTAGATCATAGGGGCCTTGCCAGATGACCGTTAGAGATAAATTTTTGGAAGTTTATCTTGTTTTCTGCGAACAAATCATCTGCCTGCAACATTTCTTTTGGAAAGTAAAATCGACGGTCACCATGAATATTACCTGATAGTGAGGCCACTAGGGGTGATAGGGCTGATAATTCTTGTTTGCTTCCATCTTTTTCGGCGATATCTATCTGTGTACGCGGCTTATTACTTTTAGGTTTATAGACATCGTAAGGCAAATCTAGATTGATGTGAATGCCTGTGTAATAATCAGGATCGAATCCGGTCTGTCTTACTAACGTTATCATATCATTTAGCTGCGACGTATTGTCTTCATCAAAACTAATTGACGTTAAGAGTTTACGATTGACGAAACGGCTAGCCAAGTCTTTTAGAATGCTGTCTTCGCTAGTTATCCATGTTTGGAAATAGGTATTCATGACCCCATCGTCTAGGGCAAGGTAATTAGCTAAACTAGGATTTTTTTCGAAGAATGGGATGAGATTGGGCGATGTTTGTTGAAAGTATTGAGGATGATTTTGATAAAGAAATTTAGCACGTTTTAACAGATTTTGCAAGAGAACTTCCATTGCACGGCTGGCTGGGTGGAAATAGACTTGCATGTACATCTGATAACGGCCGATGAGGTAGTCTTCAACAGCGTGCATACCGTTCTTAGCAAATACAATGCCATTGTCAACAGGTTGGATAACACGTAAAATCCTGGTTAGATCAAATTGTCCATAGGAAGTTCCGGTGTAGTAAGAGTCACGAAGTAAATAATCCATACGATCACAGTCGATTTGGCTGGAAATCAGTTGAACAACTTGCTTATTAGCATAGGTATGGTCGATGACACTAGCGACTTTTTCTGGGAAATCAGGCGATACTTGACGAAGGATAGCATTGACTTCAGTTTCTGGATTGGTGATGATGTCTTGAGTATAGGCTTCATGATCTGTTTCAAAGAGTAATTCGAAGGTGTGGGAATAGGCGCCGTGTCCAATGTCATGAAGCAAAGCAGCCACCATGGTAATCAGTGATTCTTCGGGATTCCATTTGTCGGCGTACTGTTGTTCGAAAATCTCTGTGACACGACGGGCGATATCGTAGACACCCAGACAATGGGAGAAGCGGTTGTGTTCAGCACCGTGAAAAGTATAAGAAGTTGTGGGGACCTGCTTAATACGACGTAGGCGTTGGAATTCTTTGGAATCGATTAATCGTGCAATAATAGGCTCTTTCACATGGATGTAATTGTGGATGGGATCGCGGAAAACTTTTTCTTTCATAGCATATCCTTTCAATGGCATAAGTTGATTTTATTATAGCAAAAATTGCTGGAATCCTCATAAATTGGTACAATGTAGAGACTAAATTGAAGGAAGCTTTTATGAAAATTATCATTGATAACAACATTATGATGGATCAGGACCTGGATATGGTTCACGAAGAAGCCAATGGGGAGTATAAGGAAAAAGGTGAATTTTCTTATCTCATTTATACTAATTCGGAAAAAGAACGTGTTATTTTGAAGTTTAATGCCGATAAATTAACGGTAACACGGTTTAGCAACCCTCAGAGCATTATGACATTTGAAAAAGATCATTTTGCAGCAGCTCAAATCCCCTCTCCTTTAGGCTTGCAGCGTCTGGTCACGAAAACCACACTATTTGAATTGAAGGAAGCTGACCAAGAATTAATCCTTCACTACCAGCTGTTACCCCATCCCGAAGCAGAAGAAGCTTTGGCTGATTATCGGATGCGTTTACGCTGGGAGACGAAATAAAGGATAGTTTATAAAAGTAATCCAAAACAGTAATTATCAGATGAATTAAGAGTGTTTTAAACAAAAACACTCTTTTTTGACTTTTAAGAAAAAATATATTGACAAATCATCTGATGAATAATAGAATATAGGTAAATAAAAACGCTTTCACAAGAAAGCTTCAAGGAGGCGACTTATGATGAGTCATAAAAAGGATCGAAGTGAAGATATTACCTATAATCGGGCGAAACTGTGGCAAATTATTTTATTTGCTGCAAATAATACGTCTACCAATATTTATCTGGTAGCCTTTAGTTTTGTTGCCTATTTTTCTACTGGTGTTCTTGGTTTAGCAGCTATATTTGTTAGTCAGTTAATGGGCTATATTCGTATTTTTGATGGGTTTATTGATCCAGCTATCGGTGCCTTAATTGATAAGACGAATACTAAATTTGGTAAATATCGTCCTATTCTTATCTTAGGTAACTTGATTACAGCTCTGTCATTTCTATTCCTGTTCAATATCCATCATTTTGGTAAAGGAATGGTTATGCCATTGTTTATTGTAGCTTTAATTATCCATAAAATTGGTTATTCTATGCAACAAACTATTACCAAAGCTGGTCAAACTGCTCTTACAAATGATCCCAAGCAACGTCCTATCTTTAACATTGTTGATGGTATCATGACAGCTATTTTGTTTTCAGGAAGTCAGATTGTTGTTTCTAGTTATTTAGTTAAAAAACATGGTGGGTTTACGGAAAGTTTCTTTGTTGAGTTGATGTGGGGTGTTATCCTTATTTCAGCTGTCCTTGCCGTATTTGCTATTATTGGAATTTGGAAAAAAGATAATTCTAAATACTTCGGACTAGGTGGCGAGAAGAACAAGAAAACATCGCTCAAAGATTACTGGCAAGTTATTAAAGGGAATAAACCTTTACAAGTTCTTTCCTTGTCTGCCGCTCTTGTCAAGTTCTGTGCACAATTGTTTGGTGATGCTGTTGTCACTGTCATGCTCTTTGGAATCCTTTTTGGCAACTATGCCCTATCTGGTGCCATATCAGCGATGATGGTCATACCAAATATCCTCGTAACCACCTTTGCAGCCAGTGTGGCGCGTAAAAGAGGACTTCGAAGTGCTTATATTTTAGCTCTGCAGATTGGTATCGTTGGTTTAATGGCTATGGGAGCCCTTCTTTTCTTCGGTGAACAAGGTGGTTTGAGTTTTACAAAATGGACACCATATAGCATTGCTTTTGTTATTGCTTATATCTTTGCACGTTACTTCTCATCAGCACCGTCAGGTCTTGTTTTGACGATGGGAGCTGATATTTCAGACTATGAGACTTCTGTCTCAGGACGATATGTTTCAGGTATGATTGGAACTATTTTCTCATTAACTGATTCAGTGGCATCTTCCTTTGCACCGATGGTTGTGGGTTGGGCTCTGACTTCAATTGGTTTTGCCAAAGATTATCCAACGGCAGAAACACCTTTGACACCAGAGTTGAAAATGATGACAATTATTTTATTTGCCATTATCCCAGCAGCTTTCTTACTAGTCTCACTTTTCTTGATGAAATTCTATAAGCTTGATAAAGAAACGATGGTTCAAATTCAAGAAAAAATTCATACTATGAAAGCAGCTCGTGATAAAGAACGTGCTATGGCTATTGCTAAAAATGTTCCATTGTCAGATATGGATTACGTTGATTTATCAAAATACCCAGTGGATGATAAATAAAATGAATTGCAGTTGCCCTTTTTTAAGCAACTGCTTTTATACTAAGGGAGGATAGGAAATTGAAGAAAAAAGTTGTTGCATTTGGTGAAATCATGTTAAGATTGTCTCCCCCACAACATCAAACATTGACTCAGGCTATGCAATTAGACTGTCAGTTTGGCGGATCTGAATTAAATGTTCTATCGACTTTGGGGCAATTAGGGCATACGGTTTCTCTGGTATCAGCTATTCCTGATAATGACTTGGGGCGTATGGCAGAATCATTCTTATTTGCTCACCAAATTGGTCAAGAACATTTGGTGAAAACTGGGGATAGATTGGGCATTTATTACTACCAAAAAGGTTTTTCTCTAAGAAATAGTCGTGTTCTTTATGATCGCAAGTTCTCGTCATTTTACGAGTCGCAATTATCATATTACGATTTAGAGGCTATTGTTAAGGATATGGATTGGCTTCATGTTAGTGGCATAACGGTAGCTTTGAATCCCAATATTTACGCGATAGCTCTTGCTTTAATGACTAAGGCAAAAGAAAAGAATATCCCTATTTCATTTGATTTAAATTACCGTGAAAGTCTTTGGGAATCTTTTCAACAAGCGCGTGATGCCCTGTCTAAGTTGGTTGCTCTGGCAGATGTCTGTATTGGGATTGAACCTGTTTCCCTACTGACGGATAAAGGAGGGGATTTGAAGGATGAGTTAGGCTTGACGAGACCTTACAAAGATCGCGAGGTTCTGTTAACTGTTCTAGAGACAATGGTTGAACGGTATGGTTTGAAATACATCGCTTTTACAGAAAGAGAGATTGGCGCAACGAATGAGTATTTGTTAAAAGCCTACCTCTATGATGCTCAAGAAGCTATCTTACATGAAACTGCTAGGGAGGCTATTCAAGTTTTGGATCGCGTAGGAACTGGCGATGCCTACACGGCTGGGATTATTTATGGTTTGCTTGAAAATACTTCAGTTCCAGAAGTTTTGGAGCTTGGTATGGCTAGCTTCAAATTTAAACATACCATTGAGGGTGACATCAATATCGTCACTAAAGACGATATTGAACAGTTTATGAAAAAAGGTAGCTTAGATATTAAACGATGAGGAGAAAAAATATG
Organism: Streptococcus halotolerans; assembly: GCF_001598035.1. Taxonomy (NCBI): domain Bacteria; kingdom Bacillati; phylum Bacillota; class Bacilli; order Lactobacillales; family Streptococcaceae; genus Streptococcus; species Streptococcus halotolerans. The sequence continues at coordinate 39,390 of NZ_CP014835.1, forward strand.
TTATATCCAATTTTAACGAAAACACGTAATGTTTATGATTTAAATGGTTTATGGAATTTTAAGCTTGGTGACCATAATCCTCAAGAACTCCTAGCTTCAGATGAGGTCATGACTGTTCCAACTTCTTTTAACGATGTGCTTGTAGATCAAGCTAAGCGAGATTATATTGGTGATTTTTGGTATGAACGTTTTGTTGAGATTCCTGATATTAGCAAAGAGCAAGAAGCTGTTTTACGCTTTGGTTCTGTAACTCATTATGCCAAAGTCTATGTGAATGGGGAATTGCTTGGAGAACATCGCGGCGGCTTTACACCGTTTGAGGTGCTTATTCCTGATTATTTGATGAAAGAAAATCGTCTCAAAGTTTCTATCTGTGCAAATAATGAACTTAATTATACGACGTTGCCGGTTGGGAATTATAGCGAAGAACTGCAAGAAGATGGTAGTTTTAAAAAGAAAGTTCAGGAGAATTTTGACTTCTTCAACTATGCAGGGATTCATCGTCCAGTGAAGTTAGTGATTCGCCCTAAAATCCATCTTTCAGATCTTGTTATCACGAGTCAACTATCTGATGATATGACTTCTGCTATTGTAAAAGTAGATGTGACTAGCAGTCAGCCTGTTGATGATGTTAAAGTAAGTATTTTTGATGAACATCAACAAGAAGTTGTCGTCTTGGAAAATGGACAAGCTGAGCTGCTAGATGTTCGACTATGGGAAGTTTTGGATGCTTATCTTTACACTGCACATGTTGAGCTTATCAAGGATGGTAAAGTTTTAGATGTTTATGATGAGCCGTTTGGTATCCGAAGTGTTCGAGTGTCGGGCGGCCAATTCTTTATTAATGAAAAACCATTTTACTTTAAAGGTTTCGGAAAACATGAAGATACCTTTATCAATGGTCGTGGGTTGAATGAGGCAGCTAATTTACTTGATCTGAACTTGCTTAAAGAAATCGGTGCTAATTCTTTTAGAACCTCACATTATCCTTATTCTGAAGAGATGATGCGCTTAGCTGATAGATTGGGGATTGTTGTTATCGATGAAGTTCCTGCTGTTGGGCTTTTCCACAATTTTAATGCTTCGCTAGATGCATCTCGAGGAGACAATGAGACGTGGAAACTTTTAGAGACGAAAGGTGCTCATGAACAGGTGATTAGTGAATTGGTTCAAAGAGATAAGAATCACCCTTCGGTTGTTATGTGGGTCGTGGCTAATGAGCCAGCAAGTCATGAGGATGGGGCGCATGAATATTTTGAACCCCTGATTAAGCTATACAAGGATTTAGATCCTGAAAAACGCCCTGTAACCTTAGTTAATATCATGATGGCTGATCCAGAGCATGATAAAGTTATGGACTTGGTTGATGTTATTTGCCTTAACCGCTATTACGGTTGGTATGTGCATCACGGTGATTTGAAAAAAGCAGAAGAAGGATTGCGGAAAGAATTAGAAGATTGGCAAGCACTTTATCCAGATAAACCAATCATCATGACAGAATACGGAGCAGATACCCTTCCAGGTCTTCATTCCATGTGGAATATCCCTTACACAGAAGAATTCCAAATTAATTTTTATGATATGAATCATAAAGTCTTTGATGAAATCGCCAATCTCGTAGGCGAGCAAGTGTGGAATTTTGCTGATTTTGAGACAAATCTTACGATATTGAGAGTACAAGGTAATCACAAAGGACTGTTTTCAAGAAATCGTCAGCCCAAGAGTATTGTTAGGCGTTTTAAAAAACGCTGGGATAATGTTCCGAATTATGGTTATAAGATTAAAAAGTAGTATAATAGCCATAAAAGGTTTAAGGAGGAACAATTATGGCAGCGCGCCCACTGGTTGAAAAAACAGCAGAACGCCTCTTACAATTTATTTTGGAGCAGGGGTTTGAAGTTGGACAAAGATTACCAAATGAATATGATCTGTCAGAAGCTCTAGATGCGGGACGTAGTACCGTCCGAGAGGCAGTTAGAAGTCTTGTAGCTCGTAATATTTTAGAGGTTAGACAAGGCTCAGGAACCTATATTAGTTCCAAACAAGGAGTTGCTGAAGATCCCTTTGGATTTGCTTTTGTCAAAGATCGCATCAAATTAACGACTGATTTATTTGAACTAAGGTATCTTTTGGAACCAAGAATTGCTGAACGTGCCGCCCAATTTGCCAAAGAAGAAGATATTGAACGTTTGGAAAAACTTGCTCTGGCTATTGAAGAAGCACTAAAAGCTGATGATCCAAAGCATTTAGAGCTGGATGTAGCATTCCACAGTTTAATAGCAGAAATGAGTGGGAATATTGCGGTTAAAAGTTTGATTCCTGTGATTAATGAATCCATACAGATTATCAATGAAGATTATACGAATCGTCAGATGAAACGGACTAGTGTCGAAGCTCATCGCAATATCGTGAATGCTATCAAAACAAGGCACCCAATAGGTGCTTATGACAGTATGATGTCTCATATTCTAACAGTGAGACGAACAGTGCTAGATGATTGGTACGACAAGGAAATAGAGCTACATGGATTGCCTAAATCTAACGAATGATTAGCTACCTATAGCATATATAAAAAGATTGGGGATAGCCCCAATCTTTTTATATTTAAGCAGAAAATCCTTGACAAATCATCTGATGAATCCTATAATTGATTTATGATAGCGATTACAAACAAGGAGGAGTCTATGTTAGATATTCTAAAAGAAAATTATTTCTTTGCTGTTATACGTGGTAAAGATGAAAATGATGCGAAAGAGATTGCACGATGTGCTATTGAGGGAGGGATTCGAAATATTGAAATCACCTTTTCGACACCAAATGCCCCTCAAGTTATTCGTGATTTGACAGAAGAGTTTGAGAACAACGACGATGTCGTTATTGGGGCAGGAACTGTGATGACAGTTAATCTTGCTAAAGAAGCGATTGCTGCTGGTGCAAAATTCTTAGTTAGTCCGCATTTTTCTGCTGAGATTCAAGACGTGGCAAAAGAAGCCAAAAATCTTTACTTCCCAGGTTGTGCTACAGCGACTGAGGTGGTTGCGGCGATAGACGCTGGTTGTTCGATCATTAAGGTCTTTCCTGGAGGTATTGTAGGTCCAAGTTTTATTAAAGATATTCACGGTCCGATTCCTCAAGTGAATTTAATGCCATCTGGGGGAGTATCTGTAGCCAATGTTGCTGATTGGAAAAAGGCAGGAGCTTGTGCTGTAGGCATTGGTTCTGCCTTAGCAGCGCGTGTCGCTAATGATGGATATGATTCAGTGACTGAGATTGCAAAAGAATTTATTGCAGCTGTAGGAGAACAAGATGGGATTTAATGACGAAACTTTTATGTTAACGAGCGAGCCAGCTCTAAAACTTTATGAGCAAATTAAGGATCAACCGATTTTTGACTACCATTGCCATCTTGATCCAAAAGAAATCTTTGAGAATAAGGTCTATGACAATATCGTTGATTTATGGCTGGGTGGGGATCATTACAAATGGCGTCTCATGCGGGCGCACGGCATCTCTGAAGACCTTATCACAGGAGCAGCTTCTAAATTAGATAAGTTCAAAGCCTTTGCGCGCAGTCTCTCGCGTTCTTATGGCAATCCTGTTTATCATTGGTCAGCCATGGAGTTAAAAAATGTCTTTGGGATTGATGAGGTGTTAACAGAAGAAAATGCTGAAGATATTTATCATCGAATTAATGAAATTCTAAAAACCAAAAAGATTAGCCCACGTAAACTGATTAAGGATAGTCAGGTTACATTTATCGGAACGACAGATCATCCTTTGGATTCCTTAGAATGGCATCAAAAATTAGCTGACGATGCTAGCTTTGAAACGACTGTTGCACCGACCTTTCGTCCAGATGAGGCTTTTATAGAACATCGAAATTTTAGTGATTTCATTCATCGATTGAGCCAGGTAACAGCAGTATCAATTGAAGAATTTCAAGACTTTATCAATGCTCTTGAAAGGCGTGTCGCTTATTTTGCTGAAAAAGGCTGCAAAGCAAGTGATATTAGTTTTACCGAGATTGTCTTTGAAGAAGCTGATAAAGAGACTTTGGATAATCTTTTGAAAATTGTTCAAGAAGGCTATCAGCCAAGCCAGTTGGAAATCAATCAATGGCAAACGGCAGTATTTGCAGAACTTTGTCGCCTTTATAAACAATATGGCTTTGTAACACAGGTTCATTTTGGAGCTTTGCGTAATAATCATTCTGACATTTTTCGACAGTTAGGAAGTGATGTTGGGGTGGATTCACTTGGTGATCAAACAGCACTGGCTATTAATATGAATCGATTTTTGGATTATTTAGCTCAACAAAACAATCTGCCAAAAATGATTTGGTATAACTTAAATCCTAGCTACAACATTGTTGTTGCTAATACTCTAGCCAACTTCCAAGCTAACGAAGAAGGGATTAAATCCTACCTTCAGTTTGGTGCTGGTTGGTGGTTTGCAGATACAAAGTCTGGTATGTTGAGTCAGATGACAGCTCTGGCAGAACAAGGTGTCCTTGCTAATTTTGTTGGTATGCTAACAGACTCTCGCAGTTTCTTATCTTACCAACGTCATGATTATTTCCGTCGTATCCTTGCTTCTTATTTGGGGCAGTGGATGGTAGATGGTGAAGTTCCAAAGGATTATGACGCAATAGGTCAAATGGCTAAGGATATTGCTTATAACAATGCTGTTGAATATTTTAACGATTAAAGAAAAAACCTTATCGTCAGCAAGTCTTTTGCTAGAAGATGACTAAGGTATGGGGGAATTATTATGAAAATGTCATTTCGTTGGTACGGGAAAAATGATCCTGTATCACTTGAGGAAATTAGATCCATTCCAGGTATGCAGGGGATTGTAACAGCTGTTTATGATGTTCCTGTCGGACAGGTATGGCCTTTAGAGAATATCCTCGAACTCAAAAAAATGGTCGAAGATGCGGGTCTTGAAATTACAGTTATTGAATCTATTCCTGTTCATGAGGACATTAAGCAAGGAAAACCCAATCGTGATGAATTGATTGAAAATTATAAAACGTCCATCAAAAATGTTGGAGAAGCTGGTATTCCGGTTGTTTGTTACAATTTTATGCCAGTTTTTGACTGGACGCGTTCTGATCTGAATCACCCACTTCCAGACGGTTCAACTTCGCTTGCCTTTCTCAAAGAAGATCTAGAAGGGGTTGATCCAGTGGCAGATGATTTGAACTTGCCAGGTTGGGATTCATCTTATTCAAAAGAAGAAATGAAGGCGATTATTGAAAATTATCGCAATAATATTTCTGAAGAAGATTTGTGGGCTAACTTAGAATACTTTATCAAAGCGATTATGCCAACAGCTGAAGCTGCAGGTGTTAAAATGGCGATTCACCCTGATGACCCACCGTATGGCATCTTTGGACTTCCACGTATCATCACTGGTCAAGAAGCCGTTGAACGCTTTCTTGATATTTATGATTCGTCAAATAATGGCATTACAATGTGTGTGGGTTCATATGCATCAGACCCTCGAAATGATGTGATTACCATGACAGAATATGCTTTAAAACGCAATCGCATCAACTTTATGCACACGCGAAATGTTGCTTCGGGGGACTGGGGCTTTCAAGAAACTGCGCATTTGTCGCAAGCTGGTGACATTGATATGAATGCTATCGTGAAGTTACTGGTTGATTATGATTGGAAGGGCGCTCTCCGTCCAGATCATGGGCGTCGTATTTGGAGTGATCAGACCAAGACTCCTGGTTATGGCTTGTATGATAGAGCGCTTGGTGCAACTTACTTCAATGGTTTGTACGAAGCTAATATGCGAGCAGCAGGTAAAATCCCTGATTTTGGTATCACTGAAAAAACGGTTGGTGATAAATAATCCTCTTGGACTATCTAAGAGAGTAAGAAAGGATAAAATTATGTCTAGAGTTATTGAATTTAAAGATAAAGTAGTTGTTGTTACAGGTGCTGGTGGTGTTCTTTGTGGTTATATGGCAAAGGAGTTTGCCAAAGCGGGTGCTAAAGTAGCACTTTTAGACCTCAATCAAGAAGCAGCTCAAAAATTTGTTAACGACATTGAAGCTGCTGGTGGGGTTGCTAAAGCCTACAAAGCCAATGTTTTAGATAAAGACAATCTTGAAGAAGTACGCCAAGCGGTTCTATCGGATTTGGGTCCGACAGATATTCTTGTCAATGGGGCAGGGGGAAATAACCCTAAAGCAACGACAGACAATGAATTTCACCAAACAGATTTGCCTGAGGGAACAAAATCATTTTTTGATTTAGATAAAGCTGGTATTGAGTTTGTCTTTAATCTTAACTACTTAGGAACCTTGCTTCCTACTCAGGTTTTTGCCCGAGATATGGTGGGACGTAAAGGAGCAAATATAATCAATATTTCTAGTATGAATGCCTTTACACCATTAACCAAGATTCCTGCCTATTCTGGAGCTAAAGCCGCTATTTCGAATTTTACGCAATGGTTAGCAGTACATTTTTCAAAAGTTGGTATCCGCTGCAATGCTATTGCCCCAGGCTTCTTGGTAACCAATCAAAATCGTGGTCTTCTCTTTAATAAAGACGGTTCACCTTCAGAACGTGCGGAAAAAATTCTTTGTAATACTCCTATGGAGCGTTTTGGAGAAGCTGAAGAATTAATTGGTGGTCTTTTCTTCCTAGCGGATGAAAATTCAGCAAGTTTTGTTAATGGTGTTGTCCTTCCAATTGATGGTGGCTTCTCAGCCTATTCAGGCGTCTAATATGATTTAAGCGCTTGATGAGTCGTTGGTGATTGCTCATGGTTTGAAAAGATAAAGGAGTTTTTATGGGTGAAATGATTACGTTGGAGCTAGAAAAGCTAGACAAGATACGTGATATAAATCCGCGTTTGGTTTCTTATAATGTTGAGTTTGCAGAAGTGACAGGTGGAACTTTCTGGAAGTCATATTCAGAAGAGCAAATTGCTGGAACAGAAGATTTTTACGTTGAACCTTCTGATGAAGGGATCGCAGCGATGTATAAGGATCTTATGCAAGAGTATAATCCAATTGATTTGTCAAATGAGAAATTGCGTTATTTGGCGAAAGAATTGGGAGAGGCATGGGTACGCGTCTCAGGAACTTGGTCAACCAAAACTTATTACGATTTTGATGGTGAAACTGCTGGAGTACCGCCACAAGGTTATCTTAATGTTTTGACAAAAGAACAGTGGCTAGGTGTTTTGGATTTTGTTAAAGCAGTTGGTGGACATTTGAAAATTTCCATGGCTAACTGTCCCGGTTTACACACGGCGGAGGAACCATGGCATCCGAGTGAAGCTGAAAAAATCTTTGCTCTAAGCCAGTCATATGGTGTACCGATAGAAGCTGTTGAATTTGCCAATGAGCCCAATATCCTAGAGGACACTGGATTTCCAAGAGGCTATACAGCAGCACACTATCGCCGTGACCAAGACCTTTTCTTCCAATGGTTAGATGAACATTATCCAGATTGTTTAAAAGTAGGACCAAGTTCGACAGGTGGAGATGATATTGTCTTTGGAGATCCAAGCCAGCAAAAAGGTATCGGAGGCATTGAACAGATTGCTCATGAAACGGTTAACTGCGAAGATTTGTTAGAAGGAACGAAAGTGCCTTTAGATGTCTTTTCTTATCACTACTACAATGGGGTTTCAGAACGTTTGGCTTCTGTAATGCCAGCAGGACATTGGTCCGTGGAAGCTGCCTTATCAGAAGCCTATTTAGGCGTAGCATCAAACTTTTGTAAAACCTACCTTCCTTTGCGCGATCGATTCGTTCCAGGGGCAGAAATGTGGGTAACAGAGTCAGGAGATGCTGGTGGTGGCGGCAATACTTGGGCGTCAACTTATCTTGATGTGCCGCGTACCCTTAATGAGCTAGGAACATTTGCTTGTTTGACTAATGGGGTTATATTCCATAACACCTTAGCCTCTTCCGATTATGGTTATTTGGCACGAGAAGTGTTTGATCCACGTCCGAACTATTTTGCGGTTTTATTGTGGAATCGATTGATGGGTTCAGAAGTATTTGATAGTCAAATTCCAATTCATGAAGGGACGCATGTTTTCGTGCATTCTCGTAAGGATGGCAAAGATGGCAAAGCAATTTTAGTCATTAATAATTCAGAAACGGAAGCTACTACCTTGGCGTTGGAAAAAGGTGCTCAAGTATATCGCTTGTCAGGAAAAGACGGTGACAAACGTGCAAAAGAAATGTGTTTGAATGGTAAGGTCTTGGCTTTAGATGAAGACAACCAGTTACCGAATTTAGAAGCAGAACTCATTTCGGCTGGTGAGTTGATGATTGCCCCTACAGAATGTGTGTTTGTGATTGTTTGATGAATAAGAGTGGGACAAAAATCGTGATTTCGAAGAAATCGATTATCCTACCTCCGCAAGGTTGACGAGACTTGTATAGTCTTTTGAATTAACTTTGATATATGGTCACTTTCGACTTGCTCTACTCATATCCTTCGAAAATCGAAAGCAGATCTTGTTGACTTGAATTGATGAACTCCAGTTCTATCGACGGCGTCTAGTTTGCTTTTGATTTTCATTGAGTATCAAGTACTGTCTGAGTCCCAGTTTCTTATCTGAACGTTAAGTCATTTTATAAGTCCGACAACTACTGTACTAACACTATTCTACTTATTTAAAATTTAAAACTTAATGAGGTTAGGTACTTTGGTTCCTACCTTACTTTATCAGAAATCTTTAGATGATTAAGATTGCTTTATCAGATTGCTGTAGTGCCTGCTTGGGTTGCTAGATAGTATTTATATCATAGAAGGCTAAGATGTGATTAAGAGGTTAGATAATCTAATACCAAATACTTCTTTGATACCTCATTTTCTAAGGAACTTGGATTAAAAAGATTGGTACGGTCCGTCTTACTTTTGGGCGAAATATAGTTGCCAGAAAATGCTGACTTCTGGGGTAAAAACGGATTGTCTGGCATCTTGTTTTAATATTTAAGTCTGGTAACATTGCATTGTCAGATGAAGATAAGAATGAAAGGGGAAAAATGTCTAAACAGCAAGAATATGTCTTTTGCGTAGACTCAGATGGCTGTGCCATGGATACCATGACCTACAAACATCAGCTCTTTTTTGGGCCATTAGCAGCCCAGTTTTTCGAGGTTGCAAATAAAGAAGCTTTTTTGAAAGAGTGGGATCATATCAATCTTTACTCTCGTACAAGGGGTGTCAATCGTTTTGTCGGATTGGTAATGGGGCTAGAGTATGCAGGTCTGGGTGGCATTGGGGCTTTGAAGAACTGGGTAGCCACTACCACATCACTATCAAATGGGTCTCTGGAGCAAGCGTTGGCTCAACAACCATCGGATGATTTGCAGAAAGCATTGGATTGGTCTAACGAGGTTAATCGACAAATTAAATCTTACAAGGGAGAAGCACTTGCTTTCACGGGTGCTCGTTCAGGCTTAGAAAAACTTCACGATCTTGGGAAGGTGTATGTTGTCTCTTCAGCCAATCGTGAGGCTGTCGAAGAGGAATGGTGCGATCAAGGTTTGCTAGAGTATGTCGATGACCTTTACTGTCAAGATCGTGGTAAGAAAGAAGATGTTATTGCAAGCTTGTTACAAGATGACTACTCAAAAGATCATCTTGTAATGGTTGGAGACTCACCTGGTGATTTAGCAGCAGCTGAGCAAAATCAAGTGGCTTTTTACCCCATCTTGGTTGGTAAAGAAGCAGCATCTTGGAAAGCCTTACAAGAAACATTTTCACCAGCTTTTGTTGATGGACAGATAACAAAAGAAGATTTAGAAAAACTAAAAGAAACGTTTTGGAAACATTTAGATTAGGAGTGATAAGATGACACATTTAGTAGACTTAACTAAAAAGCCTTACAACCTAAATCAAGCAGCTATTGATTGGGTAGAAACGACCCTTAAAAATATGACCTTAGATGAAAAAATTGGTCAGCTTTTTGTGAATATGGGGTCTAGTCGTACAGAAGAGTATCTAACTCAAGTTATGACGGATTACAAGTTTGCAGCGGTGAGGTATGCTCCTGGTCCAGCAGCGGATATTTGGGAGCAAAATTACATTTTACAAACAAAATCAAAAATCCCTCTCTTAATTGCGGCTAATACGGAATCAGGAGGAAATGGAGCTGTCACAGATGGCACCAAAATTGGTGATGAGGTGAAAGTTGCGGCCACCAACGATCCCAATTACGCTTATGAATTGGGGCGTATTGCTGGACTTGAGGCCTCAGCGGTAGGATGTAATGCCTCATTTGCTCCTATCATGGATCTTAGTCGTAACTGGCGTAATCCTATTATTGCTAATCGTACATGGGGAGCTGAGGTTGAGCAAGTTATCAGCCTCTCAAAAGAATACATGCGTGGTATTATGGAATATGGCATTATTCCATTTGCTAAACATTTTCCTGGTGATGGCATTGATGAACGAGACCATCATCTTTCATACGCGTCTAACCCTATGTCAAAAGAAGAATGGATGGAGACCTTCGGTCGTATTTATGGCGAAATGACTGAAGCGGGTCTTCCAGGTATTATGGCAGGTCATATTCATCTACCAAATGTTGAAAAAGAAATACATCCTGAGCGTGATTTGGATGATATGCTGCCAGCATCGCTTAATAAAACGCTTCTTGATGAACTCCTACGAGGTGAGTTGGGCTACAATGGTGCTATCGTAACCGATGCCTCTCATATGGTGGCAATGACAGCATCGCTTCCACGTCGTGAACTGTTACCAACAGCGATTGAAGCCGGATGTGATCTCTTCTTATTCTTCAATGATCCTGATGAAGACATCCGTTGGATGAAAGAAGGCTATAAAAATGGTCTCTTAACAGAAGAACGTCTGCACGATGCTATTCGTCGTACCTTAGGATTGAAAGCAAAACTTGGCTTACATCAATTTGAAGGTCGCCGCAAGGAGATTTTGCTTCCAAAAGAAGAAGCGCTAGAAAAGATTGGTACCGATGAAGCTAAACGTCTTTCAGATGAAGTAGCAGATAAGGCAATCACGCTGGTTAAAGATAAACAAAAAGATATTTTCCCAGTCACACCAAAACGCTACAAACGCATTCTTTTAGTTGAAGTCGAAGGTTACAAGGGTGGCTTTGGTGCGATGATTAACTCTGGCAAAAAACGTGCAGCTGACACTTTAAAAGAGTTATTAGAACAAGCGGGACATGAAGTATCGATTTGGGAAAATACTGAAGAGCGTATTAAAAAACTGCCGGAAGAAGAGCGTCCAGCAGCCATTCAAAATGTCTATGCTTCTAAACGACCAATTGGTCAAATTACGGATAATTATGATCTGATTATCAATCTTGTTGATGTCAATTCTGGCGGTACTACCCAACGTATTATTTGGCCAGCGGCTAAAGGAACGCCAGATCAGCCATTTTATGTCCATGAAATCCCAACGATCGTGGTGTCAGTACAACATCCATTTGGCTTAGCAGACATGCCACAAGTTGGAACTTATATCAATGCTTATGATGGCTTACCAAATACTATTGCTAGTTTGGTTGAAAAACTGGCAGGTGAATCTGAATTTACAGGAGTATCAAGCATCGATCCTTATTGTGGCTTAATTGATACGCACATCTGGCGTTCACATGAGATGAAACAATAGTTCTCATTTATCTTGAGTCGATGAGCTGTTTCTGTTATAATTATATCCATCAAGGGAGTAGCCGACGATTGCTGTTTCGCATTTGCGAGCGGGTGTGATCGTGATTATGTCGTCATTTCGAAACATTTGTTTCCGGCATAATCTTAATTTGCGAGACTTGTTTAAAAAATAAACAGGTCTTTTTCTATTTTGAAAAGACCAAGGAGGAGAAAAAGTGTCAAAAGAACAAAAACGTCAAGCGTTTTACACTCAGTCTGAGGACTCTGTTCTTGAAGCTCTTGAGACAAACAAGCAAGGTTTGACGAATACTCAAGCGGAGCAACGTTTGTCAGAGTATGGTCGTAATGAATTAGAAGAGGGTGATAAGAAGTCGCTTTTCCAAAAATTCTTGGACCAATTTAAAGACTTGATGATTATCATCTTGCTAGCAGCTGCAGCACTTTCAGTGATTACTGAAGGAATGCATGGTTTAACGGATGCTTTAATTATCTTATTCGTAGTTGTCCTTAACGCTGCATTTGGTGTTTACCAAGAAGGACAAGCAGAAGCAGCTATTGAAGCTCTGAAATCAATGTCAAGTCCACTTGCTCGTGTTCGTCGTGATGGACATGTTAAGGAAGTTGATTCAAAAGAATTGGTTCCTGGTGACATCGTTTTACTTGAAGCAGGTGACGTTGTGCCAGCAGATATGCGACTTTTGGAAGCTAGCTCTTTGAAAATTGAAGAGGCTGCCCTTACTGGTGAATCAGTACCAGTTGACAAGTCTTTAGATGTTGAATTAGCTGAAGATGCTGGTATTGGCGACCGTGTTAATATGGGTTACCAGAACTCAAATGTTACTTACGGTCGTGGTATGGGTGTTGTTACCAATACTGGTATGTTTACTGAAGTTGGTCACATTGCCAACATGCTACAAAATGCTGATGAAACAGACACACCTTTAAAACAAAACTTAAACCAATTGTCTAAAATCTTGACAGTTGCTGTCTTGGTTATTGCGGCTGTTACTTTTGCTGTTGGAGTTTTCCTTCGTGGTGAAAGCCCACTTGAAGGCCTCATGATTGCGGTTGCTCTTGCGGTTGCTGCTATTCCTGAAGGTTTGCCAGCCATCGTTACGGTAGTCCTTTCACTTGGGACACAAGTCTTGGCTAAACGTAACGCCATCATTCGTCAATTACCTGCTGTTGAAACACTTGGATCAACAGAAATTATCGCATCAGATAAGACTGGTACGTTGACAATGAATCAAATGACTGTTGAAAAACTCTATACCAACGGCACTCTTCAAGATGCCAAAGATGAATTAGAACAGTCAAATATGGCTTTGCGCATTATGAATTTTGCCAATGACACCAAGATTGATGAGTCTGGTAAATTGATTGGTGATCCAACAGAAACAGCTCTTGTTCAATTTGGTTTGGACCACCAGTTCGATGTTCGAGAAATTCTTGAAAAGGAACCAAGGGTTGCCGAATTACCATTTGATTCTGATCGTAAACTCATGTCAACAGTTCACCAATTGGCAGATGGTCAATACCTTGTTGCTGTAAAAGGTGCTCCGGACCAATTGCTGAAACGTGTGACTAAAATTGAAGATCAAGGTCAAGTACGTTCTATTACAGATGCTGATAAAGAGGCTATTCTTTCAACGAATAAATCCCTTGCTAAGCAAGCCCTTCGTGTTCTCATGATGGCTTACAAATATGAAGCAAGTGTGCCTGTTATGGAAACCGAAGTGGTAGAAAATGATTTGGTATTTGCTGGCTTAGTTGGGATGATTGACCCAGAACGTCCAGAGGCTGCAGAAGCTGTTAAAGTCGCTAAAGAAGCTGGTATTCGTCCGATCATGATTACCGGTGACCACCAAGATACAGCCGAAGCTATCGCCAAACGTCTCGGCATTATTGATCCAAATGATACTGAAGACCATGTTTTCACTGGTGCTGAACTTAATGAATTATCAGATGAAGAGTTCCAAAAAGTCTTCCAGCAATATTCGGTTTATGCCCGCGTATCACCAGAACATAAAGTTCGTATCGTTAAAGCTTGGCAAAATGAAGGTAAAGTTGTTGCTATGACTGGTGACGGTGTTAATGATGCGCCATCACTGAAAACAGCTGATATTGGTATTGGTATGGGGATTACTGGTACAGAGGTTTCTAAAGGTGCTTCTGACATGGTCCTTGCTGACGATAACTTTGCAACCATTATCGTCGCTGTTGAAGAAGGACGTAAGGTCTTCTCAAACATTCAAAAAACCATTCAATACTTGCTTTCAGCCAATATTGCTGAGGTGATGACAATCTTCCTTGCCACCTTGTTCGGATGGGATGTTCTTCAACCAGTTCATCTTCTTTGGATTAACTTGGTAACGGATACTCTTCCAGCCATTGCCCTTGGTGTTGAGCCTGCTGAACCGGGTGTGATGACGCACAAGCCTCGTGGACGCAAATCAAGCTTCTTCGATGGTGGTGTGAAAGAGTCCATAATCTATCAAGGTCCACTTCAAGGTTTACTTGTTCTCGCTGTCTATGGCTTTGCGCTTAAATTCCCAGAACATAGTACATACGCTGACATTCATGCGGATGCTTTGACAATGGCGTACGTTACACTTGGTTTGATCCAATTGGTACATGCTTATAATGTTAAGTCTGTTTACCAATCTGTTTTCCAAGTTGGTCTCTTTAAAAACCGCTTGTTCAACTGGTCAATTCCAATTGCCTTTTTCTTGCTCATGTCAACTGTTGTTATTCCAGGATTTAATAACTTCTTCCACGTTGCGCATTTATCAGCAACACAGTGGCTAGTTGTCGTTATCGGAAGCTTTATGACATTGGTTGTCGTTGAAATTGTGAAAGCTATTCAACGTGCCACAGGTCAAGATAAAAACGCCATTTAAGAGATAATCTAAAAAAATCAGATTGAAAAAATCGTCCAAAATGGACCTTTTCTTCAATCTTTTTTCTTTATATTGGAATATGAAAGACTCTTAGAAACACTTTCATATCAGTGCTTCTAAGAGTTTTATGGTTTAAGGAAAATCAATTTCTCGAGACGTTTATGTTAGAGAGGGGAAACCATGTTTTTAAAAAGGATCTGAAACAAAGCGTTTCATTTTAGAAATTCTTTACTATCTAGTTCCATGAAGTTGCTAGTATGATAAAAAAGGAACAAGATAGAATTCTGTTTAATAGAAAACGATCTTGTTCCTTTTTATTTTGTGTCAAACTTTTACCCCAGACTCTTTTTCAGTACTTTTAACCAGTCTGTATCTGGGGATGATACAGTTTAGTAGGAGCAGTAAGAGTAAAATGAGCGGCGTAGGCAAATAGTCAGCATTAGTGAACTGTAGTCCGAGGCAAATGAGGAGTATTAATTCTAAAGCAAGCCACCATGAATTAGTCTTCATGATAATCTGATCACCATCAACAACTTGGCATTTAGTCAAAATCCCCCAGCCTAAGCTGAGTGTTGCAGGAGTGTCTGGCACATCTAAACTGATTTGTTGGTCTTTGTAAAGTTTTCCCTGATAGATGCGATTAAGGTAGATATCACTTGGTTGATAGCGGCCATCCCAAGTTTTTCGAATAAGAGTAATAGACAAGAGCCTTCCCTCCTTTGCCCAATCTGATAAGCTTTCCATGAAAAGGGTATCAAAAAAGAGATTAGAAGTCAAAAATCGTTAGTGACTGTCGGAACTCTTCTTTGAGGTGTTTCCGGGTAAAGTGCTTGAAGTCTGGCAATTTTTTGACCAGATTGTACCTTTTTGACAAATTCCAGGTTCCTGTTGGATTGAGTTCAGGATGTTGGTTGACATAATCAATGGTTAAATCCCATTCGCGTCGATAACCCAGTGGACGGGAGTGATACGTAATGCCATCAATCGTTTGACTGCCATAAGAACGATGAGCATGTCCAAAGACGACATCTTTGATGCCATGTTTGGTAAAAATAGTATGGAAACTTTGGCTACCTAGAAAGGCATTGAACGGAACAAATCTAGGGTGTGTCATAAGGAACTTGCTATGAGGAACAAAGTGAAGAGCGATTAAGTTTATTTCGGGATGCTTAGATAGGGTGATATCGAGTGTTTTGAGAGTGTCAATGGTTAGTTCATGATCCGTTTTCCCCCTATCTAACCGCCTGTCAAACCAAAAACGGTTTTTAAAGGCCAGATTTTCGTCACTGGTTTTCTGAGGGTGAAAGCTATAATCATACCAACCGTGAAAAGCGAGAAATGATCTACTGCCAAGCTTATGGATTTTAAAGTCAAGCTGGCGAATTGCTGTCTCAGTCATGTCGAGCATGTCATGATTGCCAAGGTTATAAGTAACAGGTAAATGCTGTTGGAGGGTCTCCAGAAAAGGAAGGGATATCTCGTAGTGGTGGTTGGAAATGTCTCCAGCGATGTGAAGGTGGTCAATCTCTTCTTCTTTGAGCAGGTCTATTAGCGTATTTACTTCGAAATCGGTAAAATTATTGAGGTCAATGTGAAGGTCACTCATAAAGGCTAGTTTTGTCATAGAACTATTGTATCTTTTTTAAGCTGATTTGACACAAACTTGTTACTGATCTGACTTGCTATCAACATGATTTTCACTTAAAATAATAGCATGGATATTAAGGTGGAAATTCAAAAACTGGCCAAAGAGATTGGCATCTCAAAGATTGGGTTTACAACTGCCGATGATTTTGATTATTTGGAAAAAACCTTACGATCTGGTGTTGAGGAGGGCCGGACAACTGGTTTTGAGCATAAGGTCATTGAGGAGCGGATTAAACCCAAGTTATCTTTGGAGTCTGCTAAGACCATTATCTCAATAGCTGTTGCTTATCCTAATAAATTACCGGTGAAACCTCCTAAAACCCAGTATAAACGTGGGAAAATTACGCCTAATTCTTGGGGACTCGATTACCATTATGTCCTTCAGGACAAACTGAACCGTTTGGCACAAGGGATTGAAGAGTTGACCGAAGGCTTTGAATATAAGGGCATGGTTGATACTGGGGCTCTTGTGGATACTGCTGTGGCTAAGAGAGCTGGTATCGGCTTTATTGGCAAAAATGGTTTAGTTATTTCTAAAGAATTTGGATCTTATATGTATCTAGGTGAGTTGATCACCAACTTAGAGATTGAGCCTGATCAGGAAGTGGATTACGGTTGTGGTGATTGTACCCGCTGTTTGGAAGCTTGTCCGACGTCTTGTCTCATTGGTGATGGGACAATGAATGCTAGGCGTTGCTTGTCTTTTCAAACGCAGGATAAGGGCATGATGGACATGGAATTTCGTAAGAAAATCAAGACAGTGATTTACGGTTGTGACATCTGTCAGATTTGTTGCCCTTATAATCGAGGCATTGACAATCCACTTGCTAGTGAGATTGATCCGGAGTTAGCCCACCCTGAGTTGATTCCTTTTTTAGAATTAACTAATAAATCCTTCAAAGAGCAATTCGGTATGATTGCCGGTTCTTGGCGAGGGAAAAATATCTTGCAGCGTAATGCTATCATCGCTTTGGCTAACGCTCACGATCGTAGTGCGGTTGTCAAATTACTGGAAATCATTGATAAGAATAACAATCCTATTCACACAGCGACAGCCATTTGGGCACTGGGTGAGATTGTCAAAAAACCAGATGAGACGATGCTTGAGTTTATGCGCAGCCTTTCTCTAAAAGAAGAAGATAGCATAAAAGAATGGGAATTAGTTCGTGAAAAATGGCAATTTTAAAGGCTTTGTGCTAGAATGATTAGGATTATAGTGAACATAAGGAGTTTATCATGGAAATCGCTGAAATGCGTCAAAAAATAGTAGAAAATCAAGAGAAGTTGACTAGCTTCAGGAGGTCTCTTTGACTTAGATCGCTTGGAAGAAGATATTGCGCTTCTCGAAAATCGTATGACTGAACCAGACTTCTGGAATGATAATATGGCTGCTCAAAAAACGTCGCAAGAGTTAAATGAGCTTAAACAAACTTATGAAACCTTCCACAATATGGAGGAGCTTTCTGAGGAAACAGAGCTTTATTTAGAAATGTTGGAAGAGGATGATTCTGTCCAAGAAGAATTAGAAGAAAATCTTGAGAAGTTGGCTAAAATAATGGCTAGCTACGAGATGACATTACTCTTATCGGAGCCATACGATAGCAATAACGCCATTATGGAAATTCATCCTGGTTCAGGAGGGACTGAGGCGCAAGATTGGGCTGAGATGCTCTTTAGGATGTACACACGGTTTGGAAATGCTAAGGGCTACAAAGTGGAAACCTTGGATTATCAAGCGGGTGATGAAGCTGGGATTAAGTCTGTAACCCTTTCTTTTGAAGGGCCAAATGCCTATGGTTTCTTGAAATCTGAGATGGGAGTTCATCGCTTGGTTCGTATTTCTCCATTTGATTCGGCTAAGCGCCGTCACACCTCATTTACCTCTGTTGAGGTGATGCCTGAATTGGACGACACCATTGAAGTTGATATTCGTGATGATGATATCAAGATGGATACTTTCCGTTCAGGAGGTGCTGGTGGTCAGAACGTCAACAAGGTTTCAACTGGGGTTCGTTTAACGCACCTTCCTACGGGAATTGTTGTCTCTTCAACGGTGGATCGTACGCAATATGGTAACCGTGATCGTGCGATGAAGATGCTGCAAGCTAAACTTTATCAAATGGAGCAAGAAAAGAAAGCTGAAGAAGTGGATGCCCTAAAAGGTGATAAAAAAGAAATTACATGGGGCAGTCAGATTCGTTCGTATGTTTTTACCCCTTATACCATGGTTAAAGATCATCGAACTAACTTTGAAGTGGCACAAGTCGATAAGGTTATGGATGGTGACATCGAAGGTTTTATCGATGCTTACTTGAAATGGCGTATGGATTAGTTGTTGGTAATGCTTAATGGTTGAAAGATGACTAGGAACTCGTCAAGAACTGTCCTTTGACATCTTATAGAAAGGCATTGAGCACAGTCTTTAGGCTTATTTATTGCTTCTTTGAACTTATAAAAAGGAAAAGATGCAAGTTCAAGTGAATTGAACTCGAGCGAAAAGCTAGTGAAAATAAGACAGCCCGTCTTATGTGCGAACACCTGTCGTTCTCCTGTTTTTCCTCTGCTTTTAACGCTCTTAGTATCTTTTAAAACGAATAAGGGACTAACTTCCTTCGAAAAAAGATAAAACCCCTATGACTCTACGAGTTATCGACAGTTTTCCTATTTTTCATCGGAAGTTTTCGAGGGATCGAATCATCCCCTTGTATTTTACGAAAGGAATTGAGCATAGCCCATAGGCTTGGAGTTTAGATAAATCAGTTTGTGTCTGGAACACTGAAGTGATTTTCTAAAATTCAGTTGCCTAATGATGGGCTTTTGCATCTTATTATTATGGCTTTAATTGAATTAAAGGATGTTTCTAAGAAATATCGTCGTTCCACAACAGCTCTTCGTCATGTCAGTGTCTCTGTGAATCAGGGAGAGTTTGTTTACATTGTTGGTCCTTCAGGAGCTGGTAAATCAACTTTTATCAAACTCTTGTACCGTGAGGAGAAGTTGTCCAGCGGATCTCTCAAAGTTGGCGAATTTAACTTGGCTAAAATGAAAAAACGCCAAGTTCCCCTCTTACGTCGTTCTATCGGTGTTGTGTTTCAAGACTACAAATTGTTAGAACGTAAAACCGTTTTTGAAAATGTTGCTTTTGCCATGGAGGTTATTGGTGAAAAGCGTAAACATATTAAAAAACGCGTGACTGAAGTTTTAGAACTTGTTGGTCTAAAACATAAAATGCGGTCTTTTCCCAATCAGCTATCTGGTGGAGAGCAGCAACGTGTTGCGATTGCGCGTGCGATTGTCAATAATCCTAAGGTTTTGATTGCAGATGAACCAACAGGTAACTTGGACCCTGAGATTTCTATGGAAATTATGCAGGTACTTGAGCGTATCAATCTTCAAGGAACAACGGTTTTGATGGCTACTCACAATGCACAGATTGTTAACCATTTACGTCATCGTGTCATTGCGATTGAAGATGGAAAAATTGTTCGTGACGAAGAAGAAGGAGAGTACGGCTATAATGATTAGAAACTTTTTCAGACATTTATGGGCATCTATCAAGAGTTTAAAACGTAATGGTTGGATGACCTTTGCAGCAATGTCAACAGTGTCTATTACTCTGATTTTGGTAGGTATTTTTGCTGGAGTTCTTCTTAACACCGAGAAATTAGCGTCAGGGATTGAGGATAACATTCAGGTCAACGTTTTCTTGAATGTGGATTCGACTGATGCTCAAGAAACGGTCAAAGATAGCTCAGGCAAAAAGATTGTGAATAAGGACTATCACAAGATTTATGACCAGCTTAAAAAAATTGAAGGTGTTCAGGCTATCGAATACTCAAGTAAAGATGAACAATTAGAGGATTTGAAGGCCAAGATGGGAGATTCTTTCTCAGAAGTCTTTGATGAAGAAGCTAACCCACTTTACGATGTTTATTATTTGAAAACCAAGTCACCTGAAGATGTAAAAAAAGTTGCTCGTGCAGCAGAACAGCTAGGCGGTATTGATTCTGTGGAATACGGCGGTGCAGATACAGAGCGTATCTTTAACCTTGCTAAAATGGTTCGTATTTGGGGACTTGTTGGGACAGGCATTCTCATTTTAGTGGCTATCTTCCTCATCTCAAATACCATCCGAGTAACAATCTTCTCACGTAGTCGTGATATCGAAATCATGCGTTTGGTAGGTGCCAAGAATTCTTATATCCGAGGTCCTTTCTTCTTTGAAGGCGCTTGGATTGGTTTGCTTGGCTCCATCCTACCAGCAGCCTTGGTGTCATACCTTTATATCATTGCTTATAACTACTTGATGAAAGGTCTTGTGCAGCAAAATCTAAGCCTGTATAAACCAGACTTAGCGATTCCTGTGGGTGTTGTTGCTATGGTTCTTATCGGAATTGTCATTGGATCACTCGGATCAGTTCTATCCATGAGACGGTTCTTGAAGATTTAACAGTTTGTTGTGATAATGATCACAAATATTTTAAAAAAGAAAGTGCATGCTAGAGTCGTGCACTTTTTTAATGTCTTAGAAATCGCGATATACTACACTATATCAGGTATATAGGGATATTGACATATCCCTATATACCTACTAATAACTAATCAGCAAAGAAAAAATATTTTGGGGCTCGGCCCTTATTGAGTTCAGCACCGCATCTGTTGGTGCTTTTTTGTTAGTAAAGTGTAGGAGCGAAAATGGCAAATAGATTAAATATTACTGTGATTGAAGATAAAACAAAAGAAATGTTAGAAACATTAAATCAAGAAACGTTTTTCTATGATTTTTTAGCCTTGTATCAGTTTCCTAAAGCGACTTTGACACGCTTGCGTAAGGAAAACGGCAATCATGTTAAAAATAAGGCTTTGTTCGAAGTGCTTAAGAGTGGTCAGTCGGTGGTTGCAAGAGTTGCTGAGATTGAAAAAGAGTTTCTAAGTAAAAGGTCTAAACCACGTTTTATTATCGTTACCGACTTTAAAGAATTGGCAGCAAAAGATACGAAGACAGGTGATAGTTTGTCAATTTCTTTTTCAGAACTTCCTGCTTATGTAGAATTCTTTTTACCTTGGAATGGGATCGAGAAAGTCGATTATGCTAAGGAAAATCCTGCTGATATCAAGGCAGCAGAACGTTTTACTAGGCTTTATGACGAGTTAAGAAAAATCAATCAGTTTGACGATCAGACTACTGAAGAAAAAGAATTCAACCTTTTTTTGATTCGTTTGCTTTTCTTGTTATTTGCAGAAGATACAGAAATCATGAAGAAAGGCATTTTCACCAATGCGATCAAAACTCGTTCCTATGAAGATGGTAGTGACTTGAATAACCTCTTTAACCAGATTTTTGCTAGTTTGGATGTAGAAAATCGTGAGTCGCAAGTTAGGTGGCTACAAGATTTTCCTTATGTTAATGGAAAATTATTCACCAAAGCCCATACCAATTTAAGATTTGACCGAAAAACCAGAAAACTTATCCTCGAAGCCGGCGAATTGCTCAATTGGAACGACATCAATCCGGATATCTTAGGTGCTATGATCCAAACTGTGGCCAATAAGGAGCATCGCTCTAGTGCAGGCATGCACTATACCAGTGTGGAAAATATCCTAAAGGTGATAAAACCTCTCTTTCTAGACGATTTAGAGAAAGCCTATGAAACGATTGCAACGAAAATCAATGACAATGAAGATAAGGACATCACAGATCTGACCCGTCAGTCTAATCGTCGAGACTATTTAAAAGAGCTAGAAGATCTTCATGACCGTATCGGTGCCATCAAGTTTTTAGACCCTGCCTGTGGGTCAGGTAATTTCTTGATTATCACTTACAAGGAAATTCGTCGTCTTGAAATAAAGTTGCTCAAAACAATGCGTGAACTCCGTCAAGATGGCACAATTGACTTCTTTGAGACTTCAAAAATTTCTCTTAATCATTTCTACGGTATCGAGTTAGATGACTTTGCTCATGAGGTGGCTCGTCTTTCCCTATGGATTGCTGAGTATCAGATGAATTTAGAAGCCGAAAAAGAAATCAATCTTCAAGCAGCCTTCCTACCTCTACGGGATGCTGGAAATATCACGCAAGGCAATGCTTTGCGGCTAGACTGGAATGAAGTTCTTCCGCATACAACTGATGACGAGATTTATATCATTGGCAACCCGCCGTATATTGGAAGTAGGTTACAGTCTAAGGAACAAAAAGAGGATTTACGACTATCTATCGGTGAGGAGTATCAATATAGAAGAATGGATTACATTGCTGCTTGGTTTTTCAAGGGAATTCACTTTATTCAAGGATTGCATGCCAAGTTAGCTTTTGTATCAACCAATTCTCTTTTTCAAGGAGAGCAGGTCGCCATTGTTTGGGAGTCTTTGCTGAATATTGCAGAAATTGAATTTGCCTATACTTCCTTTAAGTGGGGCAATAGCGCTGCCCATAATGCTGGAGTAACAGTTGCTATCGTTGGGATTAGTAATAAAACTCACAGCGAGAACAAAAAGCTCATCTTTACAGAAACGCAAGAAAGAATGGAAGCTGACCTCATCTCGCCTTATCTTACAAAAGCAAAGGAAACTGTGTTGGTGAGGAGTAAGAGACAGCCTATTTCAGATTTACCAGCTATGGTATTTGGTAGTATGCCACGTGATGGTGGATATTTGCTGATTGAAAATAAACAAAAATATTTGGAGATTATTGACAGAAATCCAGAACTCAAGTCTTTTATCAAACAGTATGTAGGGAGTGAAGAATTTATCAATAATAAAGTTAGATACTGTTTTTGGCTTAATGAATGTCAATACCAACAGGTTAAAGACAATTCTATTATTCAACAGAGGGTTTCCAATGTCCGAAATAGTAGATTAGCAAGTTCTGCTTTATCAACTCAATTAGCAGCAGAGTATCCATATGCGTTTGTACAAAAAGGAGAGTGGGAAAAGGCCTATCAAGATTATTTGAATTCAGATGAAACAGAATTTTTGCAAATCATCGTCCCAGCTGTGTCTTCTGAAAATCGTGATTATGTTCCTATGGGATTTGTAGGAGAAGAAACTATTGTATCTAACGCAACTTATGTGATTTACAACGCCCCTATCTATCTTCTAGGCTTACTTCAATCTCATCTCCACATGGTCTGGTTGCGTGCGATTGGAGGAAAATTAGAGACACGGTATCGTTACTCGGCAGGACTGGTCTATAATACTTTTCCAGTACCAGACTTATCAACCCATCGGAAGAATAGAATAGAAGATAAAGTCTGGGAGATTTTGGATTTACGAGAAGAGTTGGGAGGCACTCTTGCAGACTTGTATCATCGTGACACCATGCCTGAAGTGTTGAGGCAAGCACATCAAGAGCTGGACGAGCTGGTTGAAAAAGCCTACAAGGAAACACCATTTAGAAATGATGAGGAACGTCTTAGTCATCTTCTCAAGCGCTATAAGGAGATGACAGATGAGTAAAGTTTTTGAAGTTTCGTACGGTCAGAAAAAGACCTCCGTTAATACCAATGAACTAGGGATGCGGGAGATGCAGGCGCGTGTGTATGAAAAGCGTGCTAGCCGCCATCTCTTGGTCAAAGCACCGCCAGCTTCTGGCAAATCACGCGCTCTAATGTTTATCGCCCTTGATAAGCTGAAAAATCAAGGCTTAAAAAAAGCGATTATTGCAGTACCTGAACGGTCCATTGGTAAGTCCTTTCGATCAACCAAACTATCCCAGTACGGCTATTATTGGGACTGGGTCGTTAAAGAGGAGAATAATCTAACCACTGCAGGAACAGCTAGAAGCAAAGTGACTGCCTTTGTCAACTTCATGGACTCAGAAGATTCGACAGATGACGTTCTCATCTGTACCCATGCGACACTTCGCTTTGCTTCAGAGCAGCTAGATGTCAGTAGTTTTGATGGTTGCCTCCTTGCTATTGACGAGTTTCATCATGTGTCTCAAGATGATAATTCTGTTTTAGGTAATGTTCTTAGAGAAGTCCTTCAAAAGTCCACGGCTCACGTCTTTGCCATGACAGGTTCCTACTTTCGAGGAGATAGCATTCCTATTCTTGAGCCAGCTGATGAGGCACGTTTTAACCGTGTGACCTATACTTATTACGAGCAGTTGGAAGGCTATCAGTATCTTAAATCTTTTGGAATGACTTATAAATTCTATCGAGGACGCTATCTTGATGCTTTGCCTGATTTGGTAGCTGACTTTATTGATAAAAAGACAATTATCCATATTCCTAATGTTAATTCTGGCGAATCAACCAAAGACAAATATGGTGAAGTGGATGAGATTTTGGATCTTCTTGGGGACTATCTCAGAAAAGATGAACATGGCATTATCCATCTAAGAACATCTACTGGAAAGATTTTAAAAATTGCTGACTTAGTTACCGAAGAGGGGCGTGATATCGTGGCATCCTATCTCGATAGTATGACTGAACTGGATGATTTGGATATGATTATCGCTCTGGGTATGGCAAAAGAAGGATTTGACTGGCCCTTTGCGGAGTATGCCTTGACTATAGGATATCGGTCTAGCTTGACTGAAATTGTTCAGATTATCGGACGAGTGACTAGGGACTCAAGCAATAAGACAGAGGCTATTTTTACAAACCTCATAGCTGAACCAGATGCCGAAGATAGTGAGGTGCAATATTCTGTTAATAATATCATGAAAGCTATTACAGCTAGTCTTCTCATGGAAAATGTCTTATCCCCATCTTTTACCTTTAAAACTAAAGATCGAAAAGATCAAAAAGCTAAAGGAGCAGAGATTTTTATCAAAGGACTAGCCAAACCGTCAACACCTCAGGTGGAACAAATTATCCAACAGGATTTAATAGAGCTTAAGGCGTCAACCTTGCAAGATGAAGTGGTTCAGGCAGCTATCGCAGCTGGTGCTGATAGCAAGGTCATTAACAAACAGTTAATCCCTCGTGTGATCGCAACGCAATACCCTCAACTCACTCAAACTGAAGTTGAAGAAATCAGGCAGCATCTCGTTGCTGACCTTAACTTATCAAATGCGACACGAGATAAAGAGAACAATCAATTGCTTAAAATGGCAGATAAATTTGTCAATATTGATGAGTTAGACATTGATTTGATTGATAAGGTTAATCCCTTTCAACGGGCTTACGAGGTGCTTTCTCGTGGCGTAGATAGTAGGACCTTAAGTCTAATTGCCCGTGTTTTTGATAGTAAAAAGGTAGAGTTTACTGAAGATGAATTGCGCATGCTTTATCCTAAAATCAAGGCTTTTCAGGCAAAACATGGGCGCTCGCCACAGCGAAATGCCAAGGCAATAGATGAACAACGTCTCTATTTTGCCCTTGCCAAACTAGAGCAACTTCGTCAGGAAAGGAGAAATGGTTAATGACCAATTTTGCGACATTAGAGGATATCTTCACTGATCCTGATTTTGAAGGATTGGTGGCTGGAATTAAAACAGCCCCCATCAATCGTAGAGACCCTGAAATTGAAAAATTTATGGAAATCATTGATTGGGTTAAAAACAATGGTCGAGAACCACAGAAAACCATTAACATGGCAGAGCGCTCCCTTTTTTCACGTCTTAAAGGAATTCGTAACAGCGAAGAAAGACGGGCTAAGGTTTTAGCTTATGATACAATAGGTTTGTTGGGAGAAAACCATGATTGATTTGGATGACATTTTAAATGACGATAGTCTTTTCGAAGATTTTGAATCGGATGATAGCTTATTCAACACTAAACGTTATCGCCGAACAGTAACAGCTGCAGATAAAGTGGCAACACGTCAGCGGGTTAAGTCTGGTTTTGATTACTATCAGAGACTTTTTCAAGCCGTACAAGCTGATATTGCTAGTGGCAAACGACAGATTATCTCTATCTCAAAGGTTGAGATTAGTCAAAAAAGTCCGATTAAACAGGGCAATTTTTACATTGACAATGGTATCATGCTTTACGTCAATAAGATTTACAATCCCAAAAATGGTCAGGAAGTTTCCGAATCTACCAATCGAAAGTATAAGGTTCATACTGTCTATGCCAATGGAACAGAAAACCATATTTGGCTCTTGAGTTTGATTTCCTCTTTGTATGACAAAAAACGCTCTGGTCAATTAGTGACGGAGCGTTTGGAAGACATTTCACTATTGAGTAATCAAGAGACGGATTATCGGACAACAGGCTATATATACGTGGTGAAGTATGCTGGGCAAGATCAACAATTGTTGCAAATGAAAAATCTCTATAAAATTGGTGTTGCCACTAATATCAAGCAACGTTTGGCAAATACCGTTAATGAAGCAACTTACCTCTTTGCACCGGTTACTTTAGTAAAATCTTTTGAAATCCAAAATATCGATGCTAGAAAAATAGAAACATATTTGCATCATACTTTAGCTGACAAAAGAATTGAATTATCGACAATTTCACCGCGAGGAAAAGAAATTAAGATAAATGAGTGGTTTATTGTCAATTTAGATGAAATTGATTCGATTATCAATAAAATGATAGTTGAGGTGCAAAAGCAGTAAAAAGCTGAAAATAATAAAGTGGTATATAGCCAGTCTTAAGCATAAAAAACAAGGGGGAGAAATGAAAAAGGTGGATGTGGACAATTAAAACATAGAGTGGTTAAGCAATTGGAAATGACTAAAGATACGGTCCACAGTGTATGACGGAAAATCTTAGAAGAATAAACAGTGAAATGAGATGTTCAGCTACCTTGAACAAATACATATACTTTAATCAAGCGGCTAACTGACCAAGATGATTTGAATGGAGGTATGAAGAAGTGAAATACAAACTTTATGATGATGTTGATGATACTTTGACTATGGCTTTGAAGAATTTTATGATGATGAAGAATAGGGTGACACTATGGAATGGGATGTAATAATTATTGTAAGTATATGTTTATTTATATATAAAGGTATTATTTACCTTTTTCATCCACCAAAAAAGGTGGATGAAAAACCTTGGGAAAAGTATGGAATAGAAACCTTGCCAAATGGTGAACCCCCAGTGGGAATTTATGTTTCAGGCGACACTTGGCCATATGAAAGTGTATTTCCCTATTATTATAAAACTAAGGAAGAATTTTATGGGATTGATGGTCATTTTTTTAGCAGCTTACCTATGGATGGTAAGAAAATATATATAGATTTATCAACAGGGATGTCATATATAGAGCATGACCATAGGCTTATCGCAGGTAGGATTGAGAGACCTAAAGATTTTATGGCTATTGGTAGGGTTAAAACTGACTATGAACTAGAAAAAGAGAAAAGGAAACTAATTAAAAATTGGTATAAAGAGATGGATGCGATTAAAGATGAAATCCTTTACGATGAAGTTATAACTGAAAGAGATAAAGAAAAATTAATGAAACAATGGAAAAATAAATTGGGGAAAGGTAAATATGAATCTACTAAACTTGACTAGTCATGATATTGTGATTTTTGATTGGAACACTAACAAACCAATTAAGACTATTAAAAAGACTGAACATATTTTAAGCGCACAAAAACGTGTAGATTGGCACGCCCCCTAGAGGGGTAACTTAAAGATAAATTAGAGCTGTCCTCTATCTGTGCACACACTCAAAAAACCTTTTATGTATGGAAAGGATTTCCCCCCTCCAGAAATGATAGTATCAAAAAACGGCACCTAAGTGGGTGTCGTTTTTGCTTGTCTTAATAAAGGTGATGATGGCGTTGACGATTTCTTGTCGTTGTTTAGTATTGGAAATGCTAGCTTTGCCATCTTTGGCCTGCTTGCCGTAATCACCAAATCCAGCGTGATTACCCCTTTCAATGGTAGTGTAGCTAGTGTTTTTAGGTAAGCGTCTTTGAGCTTTTTGGTAGGATTTTTGATTGAGTACCTTGTCTTGACTGGCTCTAACAGATAAGACAGCTAAGTCCTTTTTGGACAAGTCCGTTTTATCAGAAGGGTAACTAGCCAGTAGGATCAAGCCTTTGGTATCTGTTGAAAAATCCTCTACTGTTTGCGCAGCAATCACACCACCTAAGGAATGACCAGCTAGATAGACTGGAGCATGGGCTAGCTTATCCTTTAGTTGTTTAGCGCGATTACCAGATAAGATAGCAAGATTGAGAGGGGAATCAAGCAAGTAGACATCAAACCTCTCTTTAGCAAGGTCAGCTGCGAGTGGCGCGTAAGCCTCTTCCTCAACAAGTGCCCCTTGAAAAAAGATTAGTGATGCTTGAGTTTTCCCTTTAGCCTTAAAATAAAGGCTGTGGTCAACTGGCTTGGCTTCTTGGGCCATTGTCTTAGCAGCTGGACTGGCTGTATAAGTTTTGTTTTGCAGTACAATCAAAAGACCAGCTAGTAGTACCAATATTAGCAAACAAATGCTTAGAAGGATGTTCTTAAATCGTCTCATCGAAAGTAGGGGTTAAGATTTTTTTCGTGGGCAATGGTTGTGCTTTGACCATGGCCAGGGTTGACGGCGAAGTGATTGGGTTGCGTGAAGAGTTCTTGACGAATACCTGTGATTAGGTCGTCAAAATTCCCAGTGGGCAAGTCTGTTCGTCCGATGGTTTCTTTGAAGAGGGCATCACCGGAGAAAATAGTTTCTTCCTCAGCGAAGATAAAAGAGACACTGCCCCAAGAGTGACCAGGTGTTGGAACAACTGTGAACGCAAACTCCCCAATCTGGTAAGGTTGACGCAATTGAAATATCTGCTCAGCAGGCGCTACCACAACATCTTCTAAATCATCATGACGAGGAAGTCCAGATAGGTTGTCTTCTGGGGATTGCAACCAAGAAGCTTCTTGCTCTGAGACATAAAGAGGCGGCTGGTTAAAATGCTCACGTACCGCTTCAACACTTAAAATATGGTCATAATGGGTATGAGTCAGCAGAATGGCTAGAACAGGCTTGTTCAAGTCTGTTAGGCGCTTCTCTATTTTTTCCCAATCGCTTCCAGGATCAATGACCAAAAGACCACTTTCAGTTTCTAATAAATAGGTATTTTCACCAGCTATGGTGTTAACAAGTTTGTGTGTTTTCATAGCAATAGTGTATCAAAAAAAGCCTTATCAGGGTATTTTGGACGATTATTTCTTTTGTTTTCTAAATTTTCAGAAAAATCAGTGGATTTTTCCAAGTGACTGTGTTACAATAACGCTAACACTTTTAAGAGGAGTTGTTATGGCAGATAAATTGAATTTTGTAATGATTTCACCGCATTTTCCCGCTAATTTTGAGACCTTTGCTCACCGTTTATATGAGAGCGGTATTAACACGCTGGGTATAGCGGATGTGCCCTATGAACAGTTATCAGAAGGTCTTCGACAACATTTGACTGAGTATTATCGTGTGGATGATATGCAGGATTATGATCAAGTTTACCGTGCGGTGGGTTATTTTGCTCATAAATATGGCCGGATCGATCGGGTAGAGTCGCATAATGAATTTTGGTTGGAGTTGGATGCTAGATTACGTACGGATTTTAATGTTTTTGGTTTTAAAAATGAGGACATGCTGGCGATTAAAACCAAACGCCAAATGAAGGAAGTCTTTCGTCGTCAAGGGTTAAAAGTGGCAGCTGGTGATACGTTTAAGACGGATCAGGAAGCTAAGGAGTTGGCTCAAAAACTTGGCTTTCCTATTATTGTCAAACCCAATTCAGGTGTTGGTGCCTCAGATACTTATAAGTTGACAAGAGCTGAAGAGTTGGCTCACTTTTTGGCTCAGCGCTCCTTGGATGTTGATTACATCATGGAGGAGTTTATAGCTGGTGATATTATTACTTTTGATGGTTTGGCGGATCACGATGGCAGGATTGTTTTTTACTCTAGCTTAGAGCATTCAGAAGCAGTCTTAGACACTGTTGTCAACGGTACGGATATGTATTATTTCCTCCCTCGTGACATCGATCCTGAACTGGTTGCACTAGGTAAAAAGTGTGTCTCAGCTTTTAACATCAAAGAACGTTTCTTCCATTTTGAATTTTTCCGTATCAAGGAAACTGAAGAAATCATCCCGCTTGAAGTGAATTGTCGTCCGCCTGGTGGTTTAACGATTGACATGTGGAATTATGCTAATGATTTTGATATTTTTAAAGAATACGTCAACGTGGTCAAGGAAAATCGTTTTAAAGCTGACAGTCATCGACCTTACAATGTTTTCTATATTTCACGTCGTGATGATATGACCTATAAACACAGTCTAGATGAGATTCGTCATTACTTTGGTCAGCATCTGGTTACGATAGCTTCTGTTCCCGGAGTTTTTTCGGCTATTATGGGGAAAGACGGAATCATTGGCCGTTGCCCTGATCGAAAAACCATGAGGGACTTGATCCGTTATGCCCAAGAAAAGGTTTAGGATTTTTCTAAAAGATGCTAAAACCTTGTTAATTGAACGCTTTGTCATTTAGTGATTGCTTTTTGACAACCATCCACACATTAGAAAGTCTTAATATGAAATTTGAACGTCGTAGTCAGTGGTCAAGAGAACTTGGTCAAGAAATGCCTTTTAATGTCTATGGACATGCCGGAAAACCTGTTGTCGTTTTTCCATCTTCGGGTGGCAGTCATGAGGAATATGCTGATTTTGGCATGATTGAAGCTTGCCAATCATGGATTGACCGCGGATTGGTGCAATTTTTTACGCCAGATTCTTATGATGCAGAGTCTTGGTTGCATTTTGGGAAATCAGGTCATGATAAGGCACTTGCCCATGAAGCTTATGAGCGTTATATTGTCAATGAGTTAGTCCCTCTTATCCGTAATGAGACGAGGTGGCAGGGTGGTCTTTTAGTGACAGGTTGTTCAATGGGCGGCTATCATACGGTTAATTTTGCTTTAAAACATCCTGATTTGTTTGATGTTGCTGTTGCCCTTTCAGGGGTTTATGATGCTAGATTTTTTACTGGTGAGTTTGGTGATGACCAAGCTGTTTATTTTAATTCACCAATTGATTACTTATGGCAGCAAAAAGATTCTTGGTTCTTGGACCACTATCGTCAAAATCGGATGATTGTTGCCGTAGGTCAGGGTGCCTGGGAAGAGCCTCATGTCTATGATACCAGACGTTTGGAAGAAGCTTTCGCAGCCAAAGACCTTCCAGCTTGGGTTGATTATTGGGGACAAGACGTTGCCCATGACTGGGAATGGTGGCGTAAGCAAATGCCTTTCTTTCTGGGCAAGTTAGAAGAAGAAGGTCGTTTGGCCTAGTCGGTGATTGAAGCGCAAAACTTGGAAGTGCAGTACCTTCAATGGCTAGATGACTAGGCTAAGCTTTGGAGTGCAGCTCAAAGGTTTCCGTTTGGGAAGCCTTTTCTTTTTTGATACAATAATGTGAAGAAGGAAGTGAGGTTTTGATATGAACAAAGCTAAAATCGTTATTTTGGGGCAACCCTTGGAAGAGGGGTTAAGAGACTTAAAAGAAAGCTTTCAAGTAGATCAAGCTCCTTTGGAAAACACACGGGACTGGCTTTTAGAACATCTATCAGACTATGATGGTCTCTACACGACTCAGCTGCCAGTTGACAAGGAAATCATCGATGCGGGAACCAATCTAAAAATCATCTCGACTCATAGCGTTGGTTTTGACCATATTGACATTGATTATGCTAGGGAAAAGGGGATCGTAGTGGCAAATTCGCCTAAGGCTGTGATGGTTCCGACAGCTGAATTAGCTGTAAGCTTGATGCTCGCTTGCATGCGCAATGTTGCCTTCTTAGACCGTCGCTTACGTGATGGGGAGTGGGTGAATACTTCTCTGCCAGCTGGACTGAGTCATGGATTAAATGGAAAAACGGTTGGTATTTTTGGTTTTGGTCGTATTGGTCAAGAAGTGGCAAAAATGGTGCAAGCTTTTGGAGCAAAGGTTATTTACAATAAACGCAGCCCATTATCCAAAGCCGAGGAAGAGGCTTTACAGGTTTCTTATCGCGATTTTGAAGAGTTGTTGGCAGAAGCTGATGTCATTAGTCTCCATGCGCCAGCAACTGATGATACCAAAGGCCTCTTTAATGCAGAAACCTTTAGGAAGATGAAAAAAGGTGCCTTTTTAGTCAATACGGCTCGTGGGTCACTAGTAGATGAAGACGCTATGATAGCAGCTCTTGCATCAGGCCAATTATCCGGTGCTGGTTTAGATGTCTATGAGGTTGAAGGACAATCGCATCCAGAACTTAGCAGATTAGATAATGTGGTCATGACCCCTCACTCTGGCTCAGCTACCTGGGATGCTCGTCTCAAGCTTTCTCGAGAAACCGCTCAAAACATCATTTCCTATCTAGAAGATGGAAAGATTATTAATCAAGTCAATACCTAACGAAAAGCACTGAATCAAAAAGCCGACTCAACCCTGTGGTCAAGCCGGTTTTTTGATGTCGAGCGCTAGCTACTTTGTTTATAGGCCCTAACTTTGCAAGGTGATACTCAATAACAATCAAAAGTCGAGCAGGCGATGCTGATACAGATAGAACCGAGGTTCATCACATCCAGTCGACAATGTCTACTTTTGATTTTAGAGGAGCATAAATTGCAAGAATTCTGGGAAATGATCAGCCCAGCACTTTTCGTGATGTATTTCATTGGCCATGATGTTGAGTTTGATATTGTCCATACTGGTTCCCGTTTTGAGTAGGGATTGATAGTAATGAAGCGTGCAGTCAATGTAGCGTTGGTTCATGTTAGAAGCAAACGTTTCATCAACCTCATCGCCTTCAAGTGTCCCGACTTGGATATAAACCTTGCTGGATTTTGCTAAGGGATGATGGTCACAAAAACGTAAAAAATCACGTTCGCTAAACCAAGAAGCTAAGGAAAAAACACCGAGATTGCCAAAGATATCCGGATAGGCAGCCCCCATGTAGGCAGTGATAATACCACCCATAGATGAGCCAGCAAGGAGGGTGTGTTCAGAGTCTGTCATGGTACGATAGGTCTTATCAATAAAGGGTTTAACGGTATTAACCACCCACTCGCCGTAGGCCATACCGTCTCCCCCCACACTAGCTGTTTCAGGGGTTGTTCCAACATCAGTCATCCATGGCGCATACTCGTTAAGACGATTGTCACCACCGTTATCAATGCCTACCACGATTAGCTTGGGTAGTTCTTTGTGGTTTTTAATAGTGGGGATGACCTTCCAAGAATAGCCAGAAAAGGATTCCTTACTGTAAAAGATATTTTGCCCATCGTGCATATATAAAACGGGGTAAGAAGCCCAATCTTCCTTGTGATAGTCTTTTGGCAGAAGCACACGGATACGACGTTCTTCATCGTAATAGGGCACATGGAGATAGTGTTCTTCCATTTCTAGATAATAATTGTTAAGTCGGGTTTGTTTGGTCATGGCAGCCTCTTTTTCAGAATAATCTTGAAACTAATTATACCATATTTCCAGGTTGAAAGACTGGTAACGCTTTTTCTTGGTGGTGGGTGAGGATGTTAAAATCTTGGTTCATTTGCTACAATGGAAGAGAAGAAATGAGGAGAAAGATGACATTAAAAGATGCTATTGTAAATGGACAGGCGCTCTTAATCGACGTTCGTCGTTCAGAAGAATTTAGGGAAAAGCACATTAAAGGTGCTCGACATATTCCTGTTGATCAGATTGAAGCAGGCCAACTGGATGTGGACAAACATCAAAAGATTTACCTGCATTGCATGTTAGGGCCGAGGGCAGATCGAGCTGAAGCAGCGCTAAAAGCAGCAGGTTATACAGATGTTCACAACTTAAGGACCTTGGCAGCAGTGGAAAAATTGGGATTGGAAACGGAGTCTCAAGAATAAAGGTTTTAAGTGACCTTCCTTCCCAATACTAGCTTATTTTTTGGTATAATTTTACTGTTATGACTAAGTCCAAGCAAAAATATGCCGTGATTGATTTGGAAGCAACAGGTGCTTCTATCACGGCTCAAATTATTCAAGTAGGGATTGTGATTATCCAAGGGGATAAGATCATCGACACTTATCAAACAGATGTGAACCCACATGAACCCTTGTCTGAACACATTGTTCAATTAACAGGGATTACAGACCAGCAGTTGGCCAAGGCTCCTGATTTTTCGCAAGTGGCGCGTGACATTTATGAGCGCATCCAAGACTGCGTTTTTGTAGCGCATAATGTTAAGTTTGATGCGAATCTGCTATCAGAGCAGCTTTTTATGGAAGGATTTGACTTGTACACGCCCAGGGTTGACACCGTCGAGTTGGCACAGGTCTTTTTCCCAACTATGGAGAAGTATTCTCTAGGAGAATTGACCAAAGCCTTAGGCATTCCTTTAAAAGATGCCCATACGGCTATCGCGGATGCCCAAGCAACAGCCCAACTTTTTTTCAAAATTCGCGAAAAGATTGCCAGCCTTCCAAGTTTAACCCTTGAGAAGATCAAATCTTATGCTGATCACTTAATCTTTGAGTCGCGTCTTGTGATTGACGAGGTTGCTTTGGATAAGGATTTTGATCAATCCCTCTATCAAGAAGTCGCAGGCATCTTGATACGAAAACCACAATCAGGTATCGTAGAGAGAAGATACTCTCAGGATTTTGCGACAAACATGGCCTTGTTAGGGCTCGACAGTCGTCCTAAGCAGGAAGCTTTTGCTGAAGCAATGTTACAAGAAGATAACGATGTTCAGTTTATTCAGGCGCAAGCAGGCATAGGAAAAACCTATGGCTATTTGGTATCCTTACTGGCGAAAAATGAGCAACAAAAGGTAGTCGTTTCTGTAC
This sequence comes from Streptococcus halotolerans, assembly GCF_001598035.1. NCBI lineage: Bacteria > Bacillati > Bacillota > Bacilli > Lactobacillales > Streptococcaceae > Streptococcus > Streptococcus halotolerans. The sequence goes on from NZ_CP014835.1 coordinate 74,276, forward strand.
CAACGAAATTGCTGCAAGATCAAATAGCCGCCCAAGAAGCTAAACAGTTGCATGAGATTTTTGGTACCCCCTACCAGAGTTTAAAGGGCCCTGCCAATTATCTGAAATTGGATGCTTTCAAAGCTTCCTTGGAACAAGAAGACGACAATCGCTTAGTCAATCGGTATAAGATGCAACTATTGGTCTGGTTATTGGAAACTAAAGACGGCGATCTTAATGAAATCAAACAGCAGCAGCGTTTACAGTGGTATTTTGACAGCCTTCGACACGATGGCAATCTCAGCGCTCACTCGCTTTTTGCCCAGGATGATTTTTGGTTCAGATCTTATGAGAAAGCAAAAGCAAGTCGTCTCGTCATTACCAATCATGCCTATCTGTTGACACGTCTGGAAGATGATCCTAGTTTGATTAAAGGAGCTCATTTGGTGATTGATGAGGCCCAGAAATTCTTTTTAGCATTGGAAGACTTCTCTCATGCCCAAGTGAATCTTTTAGAGACGATGACCAAACTAGAGGACCTCTTGCAGGAAACAGACGACCTGCTGACGCGCCGCTTAATCGAAAGTTTACAATTTGAATTTAGCCAGCTAGTGGTTGATTATCACCAGTCTCATGAACAACTTATTCCAAAAGAAAAATGGGAAAAAATTCGTCGTGATATCACGGAATTAAGGCATCTTAATTTAGAAGAACTCTATCAAATAGCAGATGATCGTTATGATTCTGTTTGGGTTGACAGTCGTCAGGAGAGTGACAAACGGTCTGTCTTTCTCAAGGGAGCCAGTCAGCTCCTCTTAGATTTTTCAGCATTTTTACCAGAAAATCAAAAAACGACCTTTGTCTCCGCCACGCTGCGTATTAGTCCTCAGGTGTCTTTACCAGACCTTTTGGGCTTTGAGGATTATCAAGAAACAGTTATTGAAGATTCTGCTAATACCCAACAAGCCATCTGGATAGATAAAGAAGGTGTCTCACCTGCTCTGCCAAAAGAGGTCTATCATAGAGCATTAGCCAATAAAATCTATCGGATAAGTCAACTAAATCTTCCCACCTTAGTCCTTTTGACCTCCAAGGATGCTTTGAAGCAAGTCTCAGACCACCTAGAAGAGGCTGGTTTACCGCATCTGGCTCAAGGTAAAAATGGGACAAGTCACCAAATGAAGCGACGATTTGAAGCAGAAAATGCTCCGGTCCTACTGGGAACAGGAAGTTTCTGGGAGGGGGTTGATTTTACCACCCATGATCGCATGATTCTTGTTATTACCCGACTGCCTTTTGAAAATCCCCAAGATTTTCTGAACCAGAAAATGGCCAAACGTCTGTCACATGAAGGGAAAAATCCTTTTACAGCCTATAGCTTGCCAGTTATGATGATGCGCTTAAAGCAAGCATTAGGTCGTACGAGCAGGAGGCTTGACCAGAAATCAGCAGTCCTTATTTTAGACCCACGCTTGGTCGAAAAATCCTATGGACCAGCTAGTTTGGAAATGCTAAGACAGACTCATCAGCTGTCGCTTGAAAAAAATGATAAAATCCTGTTAGATATGCTTGATTTTCTGCTATAATAGGTGGTATTGAAAAGAAAATCCTTTAAAGTGTGGTGTTTGATGGATAGCAATCGCTCTTTTAAAAGAGGAAACATGCATTGTGAGAGGATGAGATGAGGGAGGTAAGATGAAACTATCTGATCGGATATTGAAGATGCAAGAGAGTGTGACCTTAGCGTCAGGAGCTCGTGCCAAAGAGTTGAAAGAACAGGGACGTGATATCTTGAATTTGACCCTTGGTCAACCTGATTTTCAGACCCCTGCGCACATTAATCAAAAAGCAATCGAAGCCATTCAAGATAATCAGGTTAGTTTTTACACACCTGCTAGTGGCCTACCAGAACTCAAAGATGCTATTGCTAGCTATATGAAAAACTTCTATGGTTATGATGTCAAGCGACATCACATTTTAGCAGCAACAGGAGCTAAATTTGTCCTCTACGCCTACTTCATGACGGTTTTAGATCCCGGTGATGAGGTCATTATTCCGACACCTTACTGGGTATCTTATTCAGATCAAGTAGAGCTGGCTGAGGGGGTTCCTGTTTTTGTTGAAGCCAAGGAAGAAAATCACTTTAAGGTGACCATCGAGCAGTTAGAAGCAGCTAGAACCGACAAAACCAAGGTCTTCTTACTGAATTCTCCGTCAAATCCTACTGGGATGATTTATACAGAGGAAGAATTGTTGTCTATTGGTAACTGGGCTGTTGAGCACGATATCTTAATTTTGTCTGATGATATTTACGGCCGTTTGGTTTATAATGGCAATACCTTTATACCGATTTCAAGCTTGTCTCAAGCCATTCGTCAGCAAACCATGGTCGTTAACGGTGTCGCTAAAACCTATTCAATGACAGGGTGGCGCGTTGGATTTGCGGTTGGAGATCCTGACATCATTGCTGGCATGTCCAAGATACTGAGTCAAACCACTTCTAATTTGACAACGGTGGCCCAATACGCTGCTATTGAAGCCTTGACTGGCTCGCAAGATTCTGTTGAGGAGATGCGTCAAGCCTTTGAACATCGTCTTAATACGATTGAACCGCTCATCAATGCTATTCCAGGTTTTACACTTGTGAAACCTCAGGGAGCTTTCTATTTCTTTCCTAACGTTAAGGAAGCGATGGAAATGAAGGGGTTTGACGATGTAACAGACTTTACCAATGATATTTTGGAAAAAGCCGAAGTCGCCCTAGTCACAGGTCAAGGTTTTGGTGCACCTTATAGCCTTCGCATGAGTTACGCTTCTGATTTGGAAACCTTACAAGAAGCGGTTAAACGCCTCAACAAGTACATGTCTGAGCCGTAAAGGAAAAGAGGGCTCTTTCTTAGCTCAGCGAAAAGAAACAAGCCCTAAAACATAACAGGAGACCTTTTTTGTATAGTACTGAACTGACGAAAAGGGTGCTCTTTATTTAAGAAAGGATTGGGAAAGTTATTATGTCACGTCAATTAATTACCATTAAACAAGTCAGCCAATATGTTGGCGAGGAAGTTACTATCGGTGCTTGGGTTGCTAACAAATCAGGAAAAGGGAAAATCGCCTTTTTACAACTCCGCGATGGAACAGCCTTTTTCCAAGGCGTTGCTTTCAAACCAAACTTTTTTGAAAGATTTGGTGAGGAAGAAGGTGCCGAAAAATTTGACACGATTAAACGTCTAAGTCAAGAAACGTCAGTCTATGTGACAGGTGTTGTCAAAGAAGATGCGCGTTCTAAATTTGGTTACGAGTTGGATATTACAGATATTGAAGTGATCGGTGAGTCACATGATTACCCTATTACACCAAAAGAGCATGGAACAGATTTCCTAATGGATAATCGTCACCTTTGGCTTCGTTCTCGCAAGCAAAATGCGGTGCAACAAGTTCGTAATGCTATTATTTATGCTACTTATGAATTCTTCGATAAAAACGGCTTTATTAAGTTTGATAGCCCAATCCTTTCTGGTAATGCGGCAGAAGATTCAACGGAACTCTTTGAAACTGACTATTTTGGTCAACCAGCTTATCTTAGTCAATCAGGACAGCTTTACCTTGAAGCGGGTGCGATAGCACTTGGTCGTGTCTTTGACTTTGGTCCTGTTTTCCGTGCTGAAAAATCAAAAACACGCCGTCACTTGACAGAATTTTGGATGATGGATGCTGAGTATTCTTTCATTACCCATGAAGAATCCCTTGACCTTCAAGAAGCGTATGTCAAGGCACTGATCCAAGGGGTTATTGATCGTGCACCGCAAGCACTTGAAACCTTGGAGCGTGATGTAGAAGCTTTGAAACGTTATATTGCTGAGCCTTTCAAACGCGTTTCTTACGATGATGCGATTTCCCTTCTTCAAGAGCACGAAGCGGATGAAGATACGGATTATGAACACCTTGAACATGGGGATGACTTTGGGTCACCACATGAAACTTGGATTTCAAATTACTTTGGGGTGCCAACCTTTGTCATCAACTACCCAGCCAGCTTTAAAGCCTTCTACATGAAGCCTGTACCAGGAAATCCAGAGCGCGTGCTTTGTGCGGACTTGCTTGCGCCAGAAGGCTATGGTGAAATCATTGGTGGTTCGATGCGTGAAGACGACTACGATGCCCTTCTTGCCAAAATGGATGAGCTTGGCATGGATAAGTCAGAATATGACTTCTACCTTGACCTTCGTAAATACGGTACCGTACCACATGGTGGTTTCGGAATTGGGATAGAGCGTATGGTGACCTTCGTCGCTGGTACCAAACATATCCGTGAAGCCATCCCATTCCCACGTATGCTCCACAGAATTAAACCATAAGGACCGCGCCTTTCTTCTTAGAAACGATGATAGTTTTGAGAAGAAAGAAGGATAACATAAACCATCAATATCAAAAACTAGTTGATCTCATCGTGGTTCAGCTAGTTTTTTTGATGCCTTGTCAACCGTTGCGAGAGACTGATGGAACAGCTCGAGAATATCTTCCTTTGGTGTGTTAAAGGTGATGACGCGGGTTATGGATTGCAATGTTAATACTCTTTGACAATCCAAAGCGGACCTTGTTAACTTGATTTGATGACCTCCACTTCTATCTAAAGCGTCGCCGCCTAGTCTGCTTTTGAATGTGATTGAGGCTAACTAGCGGATGTCTAATAAGTTTATTGAATTATCAGTTTTATTTAGTTTTATTAGTGATTTCAGGTTATTTCTAATGCTTGATTTGTTTGTAAAGCCATTGAAAGAAGGTAAAAAACCAGTGTTGGGTCGGGTTTAGTGGACTTGTGACTAGCTAGAAATTGCTTGTAAAATGTGTTTTGATTTGCTGATAAATGCAATCATCGAATTAACGGAATTATTTGAATTCATTATATAAATTTTATTTTATTAATATATTGTTCAATGAAGATATGGTGAAGTATCTGTGGCAGTTACATCTTATCGGTTAAAATGTTTCAATAATATTACGATAGGGTTAAGAAACAATTATGTCAAGAGGTTTGTCTAAAAAAGGAGTATAATGGAGGTGATAGGATTAAAACTGTCAGTTAATAACACAATTAGAATTTTTTAGAATCTAAATACAAAGAATGCCAGGCTAAAATCACCAAAAGAAAGGTTAGAATTGCTTTGTATTGTCTTGTTAAGATGTCAAAAAATCACATCATTAGTTGCATTATTAAAAGATAGTGGAATCTTACGAACAGTCAATTACATATAGATTAGGAGAAAATCATGTTTCATAAACAAAAAGACCGTTTTTCAATACGGAAGTTTAAAATAGGTGTTGGCTCAGTGTTCTTGGGGTCATTCTTATTGGTGGCACCGCAAGTTTACGCTGAGGAAACAGTAAATGCAAACTCAGAAGTCATTGCTAAACCAGACGCACCCCTTGCCGAGCAAACTCCCATTGCAAAGGAGTCCTTGCAACTAGTTGGAGAAAATGCAGATGCGACTAAATTGGAAAATGAAGAATCGCAACCTGCACAAGAACTTAAGCTAACAAATCCAGAAGTATCACAACCAGCTGAAGTTGAGACACCAGAAGTATCACAACCAGCTGAAGTTAAGGCACCAGAAGTATCAGCAGCTGCTACTCCAGCAGAGAGTAAATCAGCAGATTCTACTGAAAAAACACCAGAAAATAAACAGCATGAAACAGTAGAAGTTAACGAACAGCCAACCAATACGAATCAAATTGGAGCTTCTTTTAGATCTGTTGGAAGTGACCGCAGTGCCTCTGACAATAGAGAAAGTCAACCATTTGAATTAGGAAATGCTGAGTACAATAATAAAGCTCGTCTAGAAGTAACCAAAAAGAACATGGTTGATTACTTCATCGTGGGCGGTAATGCAAAAGGTGACGATGTCAATCCAACGACCTTAACAGATGATGTAAGTGGACAAGCAGGAAGCCTTGGACTCAAGAACAAGATCAACATGAATGAAGACTTCACCCTCATCGGGAAGTTGAATTTGGGAGATAAGTATGAAGGCTACAGCCCAAATGGCCGTAAGGGTGGTGATGGAGTTTCTCTCGCCTTTACGACAGCAAACCCAGGTGTTGTAGGTCTATCTGGAGCTAGTATTGGTTTAGGAGGCATTCCAAATTCATTCGGATTTAAGCTAGATACGTGGCATAATACTTCCAATCCAGATGCTAGTCAAAAAGCTTCTAGAGACCCAAAAATTAATAGAACTGAAGATGCGGCATTTGGAGCATTTTATAGCACAAATGGTGCAGGGGTAGCAACTACTGATGCAAAAGATGCCCAAAAACTCAATAATCCACCAATGAATAATGAATTCAAGGATTTAGCTGTTAGCTACAATGGTAGTACCAAAGTAATGACGGTGACCTATGCTGGTCAAACTTTTTCAAGAAATATTCAAAATTTTTTAGATAGTACAAGAAGAACAACACGCCAAAAAGCTGGAGAAGAAGAACTAGCTTTTGCGATTTTTGCTTCAACAGGTGCAGGAACAAACTTACAGCAATTTGATTTAACTAAATTTGAATATTCAACTGGTGGAAATTATATAAAAGTTCTTTATAAAGATGACGTCACTGGAGAGATTATTAAAGAAAAAATTTACTCTGGAACGACTCGTGATACACTAAATTTGAGTGATAAATTATCATTGCCAAATTATGTCATGAAGAGAACTAATGCTGATACTGCAGAAGGCTATCAAGATGAAAATAACATCGCTTTTAGATCAGGTATTCAGACGATTACATACACCTATGCAAAGGCAGATAAGACAGAGCTTAAAAAACTTGTCGATGGAGATGCTGCGTTAAAAGCATCAAGTGATTACACCACTGCAAGTAAAGAAACGCAAGATGCTTACAATGCCGCAATAACTGAAGGTAACAAAGTATTAGCAGATACAAAAGCTGAACAACCAGCTATTGATGCCAGCGTCAAAAATATTAATGATGCAATTACAGCACTGAAAGCGTCAGCCAAGGAAGCCGCAGATGCCGCAGCCGAAAAAGCTGCAGCCTTGAAAGCAGCGCAAGACGCCGTCAAAGCCGCAGAAGACGCATCAGACGCTGGAAAAGCTAAGAAGGCCGACGCAGAATCAGACCAAATTGTCAGTCAACAAGAAAGTGACGACTTGGATGTCTTGAATCAGGCAACCACTGATAAGAAAGCAACCGCAACAGACTTAGTGAATGCCTTGGAAGATGGTCCTGAGAAAGATGCGTTGAAAGAACGGTTAACCAATGTTGTCCCATCAGAAGTAACCGTTAATGACAAAAATAACAACGGCAAAGACGATGCCCAAGAAGAGGCCGAAAAAGCTGCAGCCTTGAAAGCAGCGCAAGACGCCGTCAAAGCCGCAGAAGACGCATCAGACGCTGGAAAAGCTAAGAAGGCCGACGCAGAATCAGACCAAATTGTCAGTCAACAAGAAAGTGACGACTTGGATGTCTTGAATCAGGCAACCACTGATAAGAAAGCAACCGCAACAGACTTAGTGAATGCCTTGGAAGATGGTCCTGAGAAAGATGCGTTGAAAGAACGGTTAACCAATGTTGTCCCATCAGAAGTAACCGTTAATGACAAAAATAACAACGGCAAAGACGATGCCCAAGAAGAGGCCGAAAAAGCTGCAGCCTTGAAAGCAGCGCAAGACGCCGTCAAAGCCGCAGAAGACGCATCAGACGCTGGAAAAGCTAAGAAGGCCGACGCAGAATCAGACCAAATTGTCAGTCAACAAGAAAGTGACGACTTGGATGTCTTGAATCAGGCAACCACTGATAAGAAAGCAACCGCAACAGACTTAGTGAATGCCTTGGAAGATGGTCCTGAGAAAGATGCGTTGAAAGAACGGTTAACCAATGTTGTCCCATCAGAAGTAACCGTTAATGACAAAAATAACAACGGCAAAGACGATGCCCAAGAAGAGGCCGAAAAAGCTGCAGCCTTGAAAGCAGCGCAAGACGCCGTCAAAGCCGCAGAAGACGCATCAGACGCTGGAAAAGCTAAGAAGGCCGACGCAGAATCAGACCAAATTGTCAGTCAACAAGAAAGTGACGACTTGGATGTCTTGAATCAGGCAACCACTGATAAGAAAGCAACCGCAACAGACTTAGTGAATGCCTTGGAAGATGGTCCTGAGAAAGATGCGTTGAAAGAACGGTTAACCAATGTTGTCCCATCAGAAGTAACCGTTAATGACAAAAATAACAACGGCAAAGACGATGCCCAAGAAGAGGCCGAAAAAGCTGCAGCCTTGAAAGCAGCGCAAGACGCCGTCAAAGCCGCAGAAGACGCATCAGACGCTGGAAAAGCTAAGAAGGCCGACGCAGAATCAGACCAAATTGTCAGTCAACAAGAAAGTGACGACTTGGATGTCTTGAATCAGGCAACCACTGATAAGAAAGCAACCGCAACAGACTTAGTGAATGCCTTGGAAGATGGTCCTGAGAAAGATGCGTTGAAAGAACGGTTAACCAATGTTGTCCCATCAGAAGTAACCGTTAATGACAAAAATAACAACGGCAAAGACGATGCCCAAGAAGAGGCCGAAAAAGCTGCAGCCTTGAAAGCAGCGCAAGACGCCGTCAAAGCCGCAGAAGACGCATCAGACGCTGGAAAAGCTAAGAAGGCCGACGCAGAATCAGACCAAATTGTCAGTCAACAAGAAAGTGACGACTTGGATGTCTTGAATCAGGCAACCACTGATAAGAAAGCAACCGCAACAGACTTAGTGAATGCCTTGGAAGATGGTCCTGAGAAAGATGCGTTGAAAGAACGGTTAACCAATGTTGTCCCATCAGAAGTAACCGTTAATGACAAAAATAACAACGGCAAAGACGATGCCCAAGAAGAGGCCGAAAAAGCTGCAGCCTTGAAAGCAGCGCAAGACGCCGTCAAAGCCGCAGAAGACGCATCAGACGCTGGAAAAGCTAAGAAGGCCGACGCAGAATCAGACCAAATTGTCAGTCAACAAGAAAGTGACGACTTGGATGTCTTGAATCAGGCAACCACTGATAAGAAAGCAACCGCAACAGACTTAGTGAATGCCTTGGAAGATGGTCCTGAGAAAGATGCGTTGAAAGAACGGTTAACCAATGTTGTCCCATCAGAAGTAACCGTTAATGACAAAAATAACAACGGCAAAGACGATGCCCAAGAAGAGGCCGAAAAAGCTGCAGCCTTGAAAGCAGCGCAAGACGCCGTCAAAGCCGCAGAAGACGCATCAGACGCTGGAAAAGCTAAGAAGGCCGACGCAGAATCAGACCAAATTGTCAGTCAACAAGAAAGTGACGACTTGGATGTCTTGAATCAGGCAACCACTGATAAGAAAGCAACCGCAACAGACTTAGTGAATGCCTTGGAAGATGGTCCTGAGAAAGATGCGTTGAAAGAACGGTTAACCAATGTTGTCCCATCAGAAGTAACCGTTAATGACAAAAATAACAACGGCAAAGACGATGCCCAAGAAGAGGCCGAAAAAGCTGCAGCCTTGAAAGCAGCGCAAGACGCCGTCAAAGCCGCAGAAGACGCATCAGACGCTGGAAAAGCTAAGAAGGCCGACGCAGAATCAGACCAAATTGTCAGTCAACAAGAAAGTGACGACTTGGATGTCTTGAATCAGGCAACCACTGATAAGAAAGCAACCGCAACAGACTTAGTGAATGCCTTGGAAGATGGTCCTGAGAAAGATGCGTTGAAAGAACGGTTAACCAATGTTGTCCCATCAGAAGTAACCGTTAATGACAAAAATAACAACGGCAAAGACGATGCCCAAGAAGAGGCCGAAAAAGCTGCAGCCTTGAAAGCAGCGCAAGACGCCGTCAAAGCCGCAGAAGACGCATCAGACGCTGGAAAAGCTAAGAAGGCCGACGCAGAATCAGACCAAATTGTCAGTCAACAAGAAAGTGACGACTTGGATGTCTTGAATCAGGCAACCACTGATAAGAAAGCAACCGCAACAGACTTAGTGAATGCCTTGGAAGATGGTCCTGAGAAAGATGCGTTGAAAGAACGGTTAACCAATGTTGTCCCATCAGAAGTAACCGTTAATGACAAAAATAACAACGGCAAAGACGATGCCCAAGAAGAGGCCGAAAAAGCTGCAGCCTTGAAAGCAGCGCAAGACGCCGTCAAAGCCGCAGAAGACGCATCAGACGCTGGAAAAGCTAAGAAGGCCGACGCAGAATCAGACCAAATTGTCAGTCAACAAGAAAGTGACGACTTGGATGTCTTGAATCAGGCAACCACTGATAAGAAAGCAACCGCAACAGACTTAGTGAATGCCTTGGAAGATGGTCCTGAGAAAGATGCGTTGAAAGAACGGTTAACCAATGTTGTCCCATCAGAAGTAACCGTTAATGACAAAAATAACAACGGCAAAGACGATGCCCAAGAAGAGGCCGAAAAAGCTGCAGCCTTGAAAGCAGCGCAAGACGCCGTCAAAGCCGCAGAAGACGCATCAGACGCTGGAAAAGCTAAGAAGGCCGACGCAGAATCAGACCAAATTGTCAGTCAACAAGAAAGTGACGACTTGGATGTCTTGAATCAGGCAACCACTGATAAGAAAGCAACCGCAACAGACTTAGTGAATGCCTTGGAAGATGGTCCTGAGAAAGATGCGTTGAAAGAACGGTTAACCAATGTTGTCCCATCAGAAGTAACCGTTAATGACAAAAATAACAACGGCAAAGACGATGCCCAAGAAGAGGCCGAAAAAGCTGCAGCCTTGAAAGCAGCGCAAGACGCCGTCAAAGCCGCAGAAGACGCATCAGACGCTGGAAAAGCTAAGAAGGCCGACGCAGAATCAGACCAAATTGTCAGTCAACAAGAAAGTGACGACTTGGATGTCTTGAATCAGGCAACCACTGATAAGAAAGCAACCGCAACAGACTTAGTGAATGCCTTGGAAGATGGTCCTGAGAAAGATGCGTTGAAAGAACGGTTAACCAATGTTGTCCCATCAGAAGTAACCGTTAATGACAAAAATAACAACGGCAAAGACGATGCCCAAGAAGAGGCCGAAAAAGCTGCAGCCTTGAAAGCAGCGCAAGACGCCGTCAAAGCCGCAGAAGACGCATCAGACGCTGGAAAAGCTAAGAAGGCCGACGCAGAATCAGACCAAATTGTCAGTCAACAAGAAAGTGACGACTTGGATGTCTTGAATCAGGCAACCACTGATAAGAAAGCAACCGCAACAGACTTAGTGAATGCCTTGGAAGATGGTCCTGAGAAAGATGCGTTGAAAGAACGGTTAACCAATGTTGTCCCATCAGAAGTAACCGTTAATGACAAAAATAACAACGGCAAAGACGATGCCCAAGAAGAGGCCGAAAAAGCTGCAGCCTTGAAAGCAGCGCAAGACGCCGTCAAAGCCGCAGAAGACGCATCAGACGCTGGAAAAGCTAAGAAGGCCGACGCAGAATCAGACCAAATTGTCAGTCAACAAGAAAGTGACGACTTGGATGTCTTGAATCAGGCAACCACTGATAAGAAAGCAACCGCAACAGACTTAGTGAATGCCTTGGAAGATGGTCCTGAGAAAGATGCGTTGAAAGAACGGTTAACCAATGTTGTCCCATCAGAAGTAACCGTTAATGACAAAAATAACAACGGCAAAGACGATGCCCAAGAAGAGGCCGAAAAAGCTGCAGCCTTGAAAGCAGCGCAAGACGCCGTCAAAGCCGCAGAAGACGCATCAGACGCTGGAAAAGCTAAGAAGGCCGACGCAGAATCAGACCAAATTGTCAGTCAACAAGAAAGTGACGACTTGGATGTCTTGAATCAGGCAACCACTGATAAGAAAGCAACCGCAACAGACTTAGTGAATGCCTTGGAAGATGGTCCTGAGAAAGATGCGTTGAAAGAACGGTTAACCAATGTTGTCCCATCAGAAGTAACCGTTAATGACAAAAATAACAACGGCAAAGACGATGCCCAAGAAGAGGCCGAAAAAGCTGCAGCCTTGAAAGCAGCGCAAGACGCCGTCAAAGCCGCAGAAGACGCATCAGACGCTGGAAAAGCTAAGAAGGCCGACGCAGAATCAGACCAAATTGTCAGTCAACAAGAAAGTGACGACTTGGATGTCTTGAATCAGGCAACCACTGATAAGAAAGCAACCGCAACAGACTTAGTGAATGCCTTGGAAGATGGTCCTGAGAAAGATGCGTTGAAAGAACGGTTAACCAATGTTGTCCCATCAGAAGTAACCGTTAATGACAAAAATAACAACGGCAAAGACGATGCCCAAGAAGAGGCCGAAAAAGCTGCAGCCTTGAAAGCAGCGCAAGACGCCGTCAAAGCCGCAGAAGACGCATCAGACGCTGGAAAAGCTAAGAAGGCCGACGCAGAATCAGACCAAATTGTCAGTCAACAAGAAAGTGACGACTTGGATGTCTTGAATCAGGCAACCACTGATAAGAAAGCAACCGCAACAGACTTAGTGAATGCCTTGGAAGATGGTCCTGAGAAAGATGCGTTGAAAGAACGGTTAACCAATGTTGTCCCATCAGAAGTAACCGTTAATGACAAAAATAACAACGGCAAAGACGATGCCCAAGAAGAGGCCGAAAAAGCTGCAGCCTTGAAAGCAGCGCAAGACGCCGTCAAAGCCGCAGAAGACGCATCAGACGCTGGAAAAGCTAAGAAGGCCGACGCAGAATCAGACCAAATTGTCAGTCAACAAGAAAGTGACGACTTGGATGTCTTGAATCAGGCAACCACTGATAAGAAAGCAACCGCAACAGACTTAGTGAATGCCTTGGAAGATGGTCCTGAGAAAGATGCGTTGAAAGAACGGTTAACCAATGTTGTCCCATCAGAAGTAACCGTTAATGACAAAAATAACAACGGCAAAGACGATGCCCAAGAAGAGGCCGAAAAAGCTGCAGCCTTGAAAGCAGCGCAAGACGCCGTCAAAGCCGCAGAAGACGCATCAGACGCTGGAAAAGCTAAGAAGGCCGACGCAGAATCAGACCAAATTGTCAGTCAACAAGAAAGTGACGACTTGGATGTCTTGAATCAGGCAACCACTGATAAGAAAGCAACCGCAACAGACTTAGTGAATGCCTTGGAAGATGGTCCTGAGAAAGATGCGTTGAAAGAACGGTTAACCAATGTTGTCCCATCAGAAGTAACCGTTAATGACAAAAATAACAACGGCAAAGACGATGCCCAAGAAGAGGCCGAAAAAGCTGCAGCCTTGAAAGCAGCGCAAGACGCCGTCAAAGCCGCAGAAGACGCATCAGACGCTGGAAAAGCTAAGAAGGCCGACGCAGAATCAGACCAAATTGTCAGTCAACAAGAAAGTGACGACTTGGATGTCTTGAATCAGGCAACCACTGATAAGAAAGCAACCGCAACAGACTTAGTGAATGCCTTGGAAGATGGTCCTGAGAAAGATGCGTTGAAAGAACGGTTAACCAATGTTGTCCCATCAGAAGTAACCGTTAATGACAAAAATAACAACGGCAAAGACGATGCCCAAGAAGAGGCCGAAAAAGCTGCAGCCTTGAAAGCAGCGCAAGACGCCGTCAAAGCCGCAGAAGACGCATCAGACGCTGGAAAAGCTAAGAAGGCCGACGCAGAATCAGACCAAATTGTCAGTCAACAAGAAAGTGACGACTTGGATGTCTTGAATCAGGCAACCACTGATAAGAAAGCAACCGCAACAGACTTAGTGAATGCCTTGGAAGATGGTCCTGAGAAAGATGCGTTGAAAGAACGGTTAACCAATGTTGTCCCATCAGAAGTAACCGTTAATGACAAAAATAACAACGGCAAAGACGATGCCCAAGAAGAGGCCGAAAAAGCTGCAGCCTTGAAAGCAGCGCAAGACGCCGTCAAAGCCGCAGAAGACGCATCAGACGCTGGAAAAGCTAAGAAGGCCGACGCAGAATCAGACCAAATTGTCAGTCAACAAGAAAGTGACGACTTGGATGTCTTGAATCAGGCAACCACTGATAAGAAAGCAACCGCAACAGACTTAGTGAATGCCTTGGAAGATGGTCCTGAGAAGGCTTCCCTCAAAGCTCGTCTTGACCAAGTGAAGACGTCAGAAGTTATTGTCAACGATGCTAATAGCAATGGCAAATCTGATAGTCAAGAGATCGAGAAGCCTGAATTGGATCCAAAAGTTGATGATTCAGAAAAAGGCAACTCCGCTAAGACAGGTCACAAAGTTGTCCCAATGGGAACAAAACCTGCTGGACGGATAGTGTCGTCTCAATCAGTTAAGACATCAACGCCATCTCAAACGAAGAGTGACGAGAGTCTGCCAAGGACAGGTGAAAGAAGCAATTCATTAGCTACCATTTATGGTGGTGTGACCATTGCCTTAGCCGCCTTGTTTGCCTCTAAAAAACGTAAAAGAGATCGTGAAGAATGATGACTGACTATCCCACAAACTAAGTTTTGATGAATCGACTGAATCAAAATGAAAAATTATGGGTAGGTCCCGTCGAAGCTGAAAAAGCACCTCAAAGTTAGGTATTCCTAGCTATTGGGGTGCTTTTCATTATAGTGTTTTTGTAAGGTAAGCGGTAAGCGCTCCATACCAAGGTATCTAGTCATCCTCTTACTCCTCCAGTATACTGTTAGTAGAAAACAGAATCGGAGATTATTGTGATGACACAACCTATCGTTCCTTTGGAAACACCACAAACTCGTCGCTTTGAGAAGAAAAAGAAAAACGAGATAATGCTGAAAATGCGTATTGGAAAAGTTGAACTAAGCTTGTTCCAATCGCTTCATCAAGAAACACTGGAAACTATTTTAGATAAGGTATTGCGCTATGACAATGCATCTCGGTGATTTGGGACAAGTCTACATGGCAGATGATAACATATCATCAATAAAAACTGATAGTAGCAGTTAAGCCACTATCAGTTTTTTTAATCAATTAATGTTGCCCAGTAGCTAATGCTAGCCGTCAAAAAAGCAGCGCAGCCTTTTGTAGTGTCATCATAGTAAGTTGTAAAACGTTCATCAGCTATGTACAATTGAGCAATGCCGATATGTTTTTCTACTGAGTAATGCTTGTCTGCCATTTGTAGCCACTTTTTATGAAGTTGGGCAATTTCTTTGCTTCTTTCATCTTCCACCGTCCATCCTTCCACTATCGCGTGATGAAGTAAGCTTTTAATGTCTTGATCTAGCTTTTGCCACTCTTTATAAGTTTCTTCAGTCATCTGAGCAAAGTGTTGGTTAGATTGGCGAATGGCGTCTTCTCCGTAGGTATTCCGAAGTTCAGCTCCATATTTTGCGTCATTTTCTGCTATCTTTTTTTCTTTAAATGCTTGAAATTTTTCTTGTGTCGTCATTGTTGATTTTCCTTTCTGTGCTTGAATAGTGTGTTCGAGATTATCAATCATGGCTTCCAATCTAGCCTTTTTAGCTTTTAAATCTAGTAAGTGGTCTTCTAAACGAGTCATCATATCAAGATTTTCTTGAATGAGTAATTCCTTAATTTGCTTGAGTTCAAAACCTCGCTCCTTATAAAAAAGAATTTGTTGCAGGATGTCGACCTCCTTTTCACCATAAAAGCGGTAGCCACTGTCATTTTTACGAGAAGGCAGAAGTATCCCAATAGCTTCATAGTACCTAAGAGTACGCGTGCTAATCCCGGAGAGTTCAGCCAACTGCCCAATCGAATAAATCATGTTCGTCTCCTCCCTATGTCATTTCTTACAAAATACATGAGTGAACAAAATGTTTCCCGTTCACTACCTTAGTATACAAATTAACGTAAGGTTAATGTCAAGTGCTTTTGAGCATTTTTTTCTAGATAATACTACTAGCAGCTGTTTTGAAAAATTAAGAGAACACAACTAATGAGATGATTACGATGAAGCGGCGAAGTCTACTCGACTGATAACGCCTTAAAGAAACGAAATGAAATGGTGTGCTTGATAAGTGGTCAGAAAACTTTTGCACAAATTATACGATAATAATTGTGAGGACACTGTGGTTCAATCATGATGAAGTCGCTGTAACAAATGTGGGTTTGAATTGCTACCATTGGTTACCAAGTCTATCAAAAGAAAATCACCACTTATGCTTACAATTTTTTATGCCCCTGAGCGCAAGCGAGAAGCCTTATAATAGTTGTGTAACATCTTTATTTGTGAGGGATCATGATGAGACTGATAATGCCAGTCAATTCTTTTTAAGAGCAAGGATTCGGTGATCTAGAAATACGAGCAGGACAAAAATATTTCTAGACAAGTCTCATAATGTGACATTATTTTTGGGGTCTGTTTTACACTAATTTAGTGAGTATGTTGTATCAATACTATGTCACGATTGTACTGTTTTTGTTTCCTTTCACTATACTTGGGGATGAGGACCGTCTTGAGCTGAAACAAGTAGCCAAGGGTCTTGACTATGATTGATTGTGTTTCAAATCTTTGAATTGTGTCAAAATGAACTGTATAATGAAAGTGTGCGTAAATGATTAAAAGAATCTAACCTGTTCGAACAATCGTTAAGGGGTTAGCGAGAGCATGAGCGTTTAAAAATTAGGTTAGAGCGCTTTTTCCTCACGTATGGCATCAATCTTAATACGTTTACTGCTTGCTATACCCTAAAAGAACAAACCAATCTTGAATTGCGAGTGAGTGACTTGCGTTAAAAGAACAAGCTTTTTTAGAGAAGATTGAGCAAGACTTGCAGCCTTTTTTGGTTGAAAAAGAGGTTTGTCAATCATATTTGTAACAAGACCACTAGTCGATTTCGTCGTTCTCTATTTTATCTTTTAATGGCGTGCGCAAACAACTAGATAATAAGGAGGAAGTTATGCGTGTATTTGTAGCGGGAGCAACAGGACGAGTTGCGGAGCAGTTGATAAAGGAATTGATTGGAAAAGGGCATACCGTAGTTGCTGGGGCAAGAAAGCCAGGTAACGTTATTCATTTGGCAGGAGTTGAACCAGTTGCCATGGATCTACATGAAGATTTAACAAAACTAGCATCTCTAATCAAAGGAAGCGATGCGGTTTATTTTACAGCTGGATCGCGTGGAAAAGATTTGTTGCAAACGGATGCCTTCGGAGCAGTGAAACTCATGCAAGCAGCAGAAGCAGCAAATGTATCGCGTTTTGTTCTGCTTAGCTCTATATTTGCAACTGAGCCTGAAAAATGGTCAGATCCGAATTTAGCCAAGATTATGAATTATAATATTGCTAAATTTTTTGCCGATCATTGGCTGATGCATCAGACTAAGTTAAACTATACGATTGTCCAATCAGGAAATCTGGTCGAGGCAGAATCAGGTTCAGGAAAGATTGCGATCCATGTTTCACAGCCAAAACCTAACACTATTCCAAATGTTGCTAAGGTATTGGCAGAGGTTTTGGAGTTTCCAAATACTATCGGTAAAATCATTCAGATGAGTGATGGAGAAACACCAATTACAGATGCTTTGAACAGCCTTTAAACGAACAAGCATCCTTTCGAGCCAAAACTACAAAAATAATGGCTATTTTGGTAAAAAGATGTTAATAATGCTCTTCATCAGACCTGACAAGGACACGGCTATATCCTTGATTCTAACCAGCTATTGAAAAGTGATATCTTGGAAAACCAGTCAACTTTTAAAACTGTTTCGTCACAAGATATGGGGACTTAAAATCGTAAGAGTAAGCAAAGCAATGATTGCAGTATGAAGTCTCCTAGTTTTTAAACCAGTGGTATATCATGTAGAATCAACTAGCTAAAGAAGGTAGTCTATGGTAGGTATTGTGGGTCTGAATTGCCATCTTCCCCTAAATCCCTTTCCTCTTTTACTACCACTTGCTATAGACACTAAGGCGACTCGGTAGTGAAGGAATTACTGTTTAGAAAAGGGAGAAGTTGTGTATAATTGAGCGATTGCAATAGCAGTTATATTGCTGAAAAACGGTAGCCAAAATAAAAAACTAGTTTTCAATAATCATTACTAGATTGGCCTTAAAATGAGATAAATGTATTAAATCATCGAACAGGTGACATTAAAAAGGCAAATCCTTTGAATAGCAGGATTTGCCTTTTTACGCATTATAAAACACAGATTGCTCCATTAGGAAGAGTACTGAAATAGAAGAATGAGGGTAACTAAGAAGAAAAAAAAGGTTAAAAAGAAATTGAGACGCCAAAAAAATTTGAACCATTTCTTATAAGTGAATGTTTTGGTTCTTAGAAATTGCCAAGTAGCAGCAACAATGGCAAGAATAGCAATTGCTATTAAGTAATAATAGATAAAACTGTGTTTAAAAAATTGTGAACTGGCTACGATTATCTCAAAGATATATAAAGGAATGGTGATATCTGGGAATTTGATACCAAGTCGCGCTAACTTGAAAAACTTGCAAATAATATAGGTAAAAATAGGGGTTAAAATGAGTAAACTCGCACTGAGTACTTTAAACATGAATACTGACATATGCTTATTTTAACGATTATCTTGAGTAAAGTAAATCATTTTTAGAAAAAAAGCATAAAAAACTTGAAATTTTATTTAAAACAAGTATAATAGATGAGTATGCTATTGGCATGCTTGTGGGAGGTAAAAATCTTTAAATTACCGACATAACCACAATAGGAGGATTTTATTCATGGCTAAGAAAGTCGAAAACATTGTAAAACTTCAAATTCCTGCCGGTAAAGCGACACCAGCTCCACCCGTTGGACCAGCACTTGGTCAAGCCGGTATCAACATTATGGGATTCACTAAAGAGTTTAACGCTCGTACAGCTGACCAAGCTGGTATGATTATCCCAGTTGTTATCTCAGTATACGAAGACAAATCATTTGATTTCGTTACAAAAACACCACCAGCTGCTGTTCTTTTGAAAAAAGCTGCAGGTGTTGAAAAAGGTTCTGGTGAGCCAAACAAAACGAAAGTTGCATCAGTTACTCGTGCACAAGTACAAGAAATTGCTGAAACTAAAATGCCAGATTTGAACGCAGCATCAGTTGAGTCTGCTATGCGTATGATCGAAGGTACTGCTCGTTCTATGGGATTCACTGTTACTGATTAATCAGTAAGAGACCCTGAACCCGCTAAACTTCATCGTCTATTTCGATGAGTGACGTGGGAGATGAAAATCGCTATTACCACATTACAAGGAGAAATTTTATAATGGCTAAAAAAAGTAAACAAATGCGTGCTGCGCTTGAAAAAATCGACAGCACAAAAGCTTACAGCGTTGAAGAAGCTGTAGTGCTTGCTAAATCAACAAACTTCGCAAAATTTGATGCAACTGTAGAAGTATCATACAACCTTAACATCGACGTTAAGAAAGCTGATCAACAAATCCGTGGTGCAATGGTATTGCCTGCTGGAACTGGTAAAACTTCTCGCGTTCTTGTTTTTGCACGTGGTGCTAAAGCTGAAGAAGCTAAAGCAGCTGGTGCAGACTTCGTGGGTGAAGACGACCTTGTTCAAAAAATCCAAGGTGGTTGGTTAGATTTTGATGTTGTTATCGCAACACCTGATATGATGGCAGTTGTGGGTCGTCTTGGACGTGTCCTTGGACCTCGTAACCTTATGCCAAACCCTAAAACTGGTACAGTAACTATGGATGTTGCTAAAGCAGTTGAAGAGTCTAAAGGTGGTAAAATCACTTACCGTGCTGACAAAGCTGGTAATGTTCAAGCTCTTATTGGTAAAGTATCATTTGAAGATGACAAATTGGTTGAAAACTTTAGAGCTCTTAACAACGTTATCGTTAAAGCAAAACCATCAACAGCTAAGGGTACTTACATCACAAACTTGACACTTACTACAACTCAAGGTGTTGGTATCAAAGTTGATCCTAACTCATTTTAATCAGTAGTTTATAAAAGGTGCTTACTTCGGTAAGCCTTTTTTATTGGCGTTAGATTGATATGTTGACTGAATACATACTCTGCCAAAAGAAAAGACTAAGAATGGGACTAATGTCTTTAGATGATAAAAGAATGGAAACTATAAGATCGAATGGCCAATGAATTCGGGTCTTAGAAACGTTTTCTGATTAAGTCTTTTGAGAGCTTTTCTTTACCATATAAAATGAAAAGAGAGGATAAAATAATTTCAAAAGACCTTTTTCATCAAGCTAAATTGACCAAAAAGTACAAAATCACAGTACAATGAGACTATTAAATTAAGCTTCTTTATGATAAAATGGTAAAGATAATGATGTGTTATCATGTTAATTAGCATTGAGGAGAAGAACATGGTTCAACCAAAATATAAACGTGTTTTGATTAAATTATCTGGAGAAGCTCTTGCTGGAGAGCGTGGTGTCGGTATTGACATCAAGACAGTTCAAGAGATGGCAAAAGAAATTGCTGAGGTTCATGCATCAGGCATACAGATTGCCCTTGTTATTGGTGGTGGAAACCTTTGGCGTGGGGAGCCGGCTGCAGAAGCTGGGATGGATCGTGTTCAAGCGGATTATACGGGTATGCTTGGTACGGTTATGAATGCTCTTGTTATGGCTGATAGTCTTCAACAAGAAGGAGTTGATACACGTGTTCAAACAGCTATTGCCATGCATAATGTAGCCGAGCCTTATATTCGTGGACGAGCGCTTCGTCATCTCGAGAAAAATCGTGTGGTTATTTTCGGCGCTGGAATTGGTTCTCCCTATTTTTCAACTGATACGACAGCTGCTCTTCGTTCTGCTGAAATTGAAGCAGATGCCATCCTTATGGCTAAAAATGGTGTAGATGGTGTCTACAATGATGACCCCCGCAAAAATGCTGATGCCGTGAAGTTTGATGAATTGACCCACGGTGAAGTGATTAAACGCGGTTTAAAGATTATGGATGCCACAGCATCAGCGATTTCGATGGATAATGATATTGATTTGGTAGTCTTTAATATGAATGAGCCAGGCAATATTAAGCGTGTGGTTCTTGGAGAGCCAATCGGTACGACAGTATCAAATAAAGCATAAAAGGATAAAGGAAACAAAATGACAAAAGAAATTATTACAAAAGCTAAAGAACGTTTTGAACAATCTCACCAATCGCTTGCTCGTGAATTTGCTAGTATTCGTGCTGGACGTGCTAATGCCAGTCTTTTGGACCGCATTCAAGTGGAATACTATGGAGCACCAACGCCTCTTAACCAACTAGCATCAATCACTGTACCAGAAGCTCGTGTCCTTTTGATTTCACCATTTGATAAATCTTCTATTAAGGATATTGAACGTGCGATCAATGAATCTGATCTTGGCATTAACCCTGCAAATGATGGTTCGGTTATTCGCTTGGTAATCCCACCACTTACGGAAGAAACTCGTAAAGAGCTTGCTAAAGAAGTGAAAAAAGTTGGGGAAAACTCAAAAGTTGCTATCCGTAATATTCGTCGCGATGCTATGGATGAAGCTAAAAAGCAAGAGAAGGATAACGAAATTACTGAAGACCAATTGCGTAGCCTTGAAAAAGATATTCAGGCAGCAACGGATGAAGCGGTTAAACATATCGACAGCATGGTTGCCAATAAAGAAAAAGAACTATTAGAAGTTTAAGTTTAAACCATTATAAAATAAGAGGCGGTGTGATGAAAGACCCGAGTTGGGCGATTTGTCCCACGGCCTTTTTCTTAAAAGAAATAGAGAAACCAATATGAATGAACTATTAGGAACTGTTATCAGTGGTTTGGTAACAGATGAAAATACACAAGCCTATTTTGTACAAAAAGATGGCATCACCTTTTCCCTTTCTAAAGAAGAGGGAACACATCAATTAGGCGACATGGTTAAAGGATTTGCTTATACTGATATGAAGCAAAAGCCACGTTTAACAACCAAAGAAGTGGCTTCGACCAGAACTAGCTATGGTTGGGGAACAGTGACAGATGTTCGTCGTGATTTAGGTGTTTTTGTGGATGCTGGAATTCCAGATAAGGAAATTGTTGTTTCGTTGGATGTGCTTCCAGAAATGAAAGAATTATGGCCTAAAAAGGGAGACCGTTTGTACATAAAGCTTGATGTTGACCGTAAAGATCGTATTTGGGGCTTGCCCGCTGAAGCTGACGTTTTTCAGAAAATGGCTGGACCAGCTTACGATAATATGCAAAACCAAACTTGGCCAGCTATTGTTTACCGTCTCAAACTGTCAGGTACTTTTGTTTATCTACCAGAAAACAATATGTTAGGATTTATCCATCCAAGTGAGCGCTATGCTGAGCCGCGTCTCGGTCAGGTTTTAGATGCTCGTGTTATTGGGTTCCGAGAGATTGACCGCACTCTGAATCTATCGATTAAACCGCGTTCTTTTGAAATGTTGGAAAATGATGCTCAGATGATTTTAACTTATTTAGAGGCTAATGGAGGGTTTATGACGCTTAATGACAAATCCACCCCAGAAGATATCAAGGCAACTTTTGGGATTTCTAAAGGGCAGTTTAAAAAAGCTTTAGGTGGTTTGATGAAGGCTAACAAAATCAAACAAGATAGGTCAGGAACAGAGTTAATTGATTAATGCTCAAAAGACAGAAAAAAATCTCAGACATTCCGAGATTTTTTTGTTATACTCAAACAATCAACAGGAGACTATTATTGGCTAAGGTTGTTATTGACAGCCTTCTATCTGATGGTAAAATAAGACATAATAGGAAGAGGTACAAGTATGGAAAGAGCAATATTTGCAGGCGGTTGTTTCTGGTGTATGGTCCAACCATTTGAAGAACAAGAGGGGATTTTATCTGTTCGTAGTGGTTATACAGGCGGTCATGTCCCAAATCCAACTTATGAACAAGTTTGCAGTCATACGACTGGTCATACAGAAGCTGTGGAAATTATCTTTGACCCTGAAAAAGTGTCTTACAAGGATTTGGTAGAACTCTACTGGGCGCAAACCGATCCAACGGACGCTTTTGGTCAGTTTGAAGATCGAGGAGACAATTATCGTCCAGTGATTTATTATTTTGATGAGCGTCAAAAAGAAATTGCTGAGAAATCTAAGTCTGCTCTTGAAAAATCGGGACGTTTTGATAAACCAATCGTGACAACAATTGAACCGGCTGAGACCTTTTACGAAGCAGAAGATTATCATCAAGGGTTCTATAAAACTAATCCGGAGCGTTATGCGGCTTCAAGTGCTATTCGTCATCAGTTTCTAGAGGAGAATTGGCAGTGAGAAAATCCTTTTACACATGGTTGATGACTGAGCGAAATCCTAAGTCAAATGCGCCAGTAGCTATCTTGGCTGATTTGGCCTTTGAGGATACAACCTTTCCCAAGCATACAGATGACTTTGACCTTATCAGTCGTTACTTGGAAGATGAAGCTAGTTTTGCTTTCAATCTGAGTCATTTTGACCAGATTTGGGAAGATTATTTGGCGCATTAGTCTAATGAAAAATTCCCATTTTATACTGATCCCCAAAAGTTAGACAGAACATCTAGCTTTTGGGGTTCTTTTTTGATGACATTAAGTAACGACGATCACTGAAGCCTATATGAGCAAAGAAAAATGGGGGACCTTGTTTTCGACTTAGTCAACAGTATGATGTTATTATTGCTACCATCAAATACCTAATCAAAGGCATGAATAGGCATGGTGTTGATGCGGTTAGAAAAGGCAAGGACAGTTATTATCCTCCAAATTAAAGAAAGCAATGATAGATAAGGTTCTGGTTGATGGTCACTCACGAAAGTAGGTTGCCTTAGACGATGCTTTACCAAGCTTTAGTATGCTTTTTAGCCTATCAATGATTCGTATGTTTTCTGTCACAGGCTGGATGATTGCACCGCTTGGTTTTGCCAATAGTGTTGTCCATCTTGAAAACTTTTTCTTCTAGCGACAGTCTTTTTGAGATTCCAAAAGAAATCAACGGTTTAAGAATAGTAGAAATCCCTATTTTTGGGGATTTTTTGATATAATGAAACTAATTTAACAAAGAAAAGGATTTAAGTTTGCAAGAGTATTCTGTAGAAATCACCCTTAACCATCCCGACGATGTCTTGGCACTTTTCGGGACTAACGAACGTCATTTACGTCTTATTGAAGAACATCTTCAGGTTATTATTCATGCTAGAACTGAGCGTGTTCAGATTTTGGCTGATGAGGAAGAAGCGGTAGAACTAGCACGTATCACTATCCAAGCCCTTCTTGTACTTGTAGAGCGCGGTATGACGATTAACACGTCTGATGTGGTAACTGCCCTATCTATGGCTGAAAATGGAACAATTGATAAATTCGTGGCTCTTTATGAAGAGGAAATCATCAAAGATAGCTATGGCAAACCCATTCGCGTAAAAACACTTGGTCAAAAAGTGTATGTGGATAGCGTTAAGAAGCACGACGTGGTTTTCGGTATTGGTCCTGCTGGTACTGGTAAAACCTTCCTTGCGGTGACCTTGGCTGTAACAGCTCTCAAGCGTGGACAGGTAAAACGGATTATTTTGACCCGCCCTGCGGTTGAAGCTGGTGAGAGCTTAGGATTTTTACCGGGAGATTTGAAAGAAAAGGTTGATCCTTATCTTCGACCGGTTTATGATGCTCTTTATCAAATTTTGGGTAAGGAGCAGACAGCTCGCCTTATGGAGCGCGACATCATTGAAATTGCTCCCTTAGCTTATATGCGTGGTCGTACGCTGGATGATGCTTTTGTCATTTTAGATGAGGCGCAAAATACGACCATCATGCAAATGAAGATGTTCTTGACCCGTCTTGGCTTTAATTCTAAGATGATTGTTAATGGGGATACTAGTCAGATTGACTTGCCTCGTAATGTAAAATCGGGCTTGATTGATGCTTCTGAAAAGTTGAAGGCTATTAAGCAGATAGATTTTGTGCATTTCTCAGCTAAGGATGTGGTTCGCCATCCAGTAGTAGCAGAAATTATCAATGCCTATGAAACGAAGCTTCGCGCAGAAGATATTCAAAAATCATCTGAAGGATCACAAGCTGCTAAAAAATCAGGCTTAACGACCTATGAAGTGATAGGGGAATTACCTGAGGATAAGGATTGAGTTTAGTGTTAAAGTAAAGACTCTCTGATGATTCGGAGAGTCTTTTTCTGGCTCTTTGTCAACTGTAGTGGGTTGACTTATAGTTAACACCGAGAGAGGACCAGTTTGGTCTTCTCTTTTGTTGTATTCAAAGCAAGATAAATCCGTTTTTTGAAGTTTTCGAAGTTCCTAAAGCCAAAAGCATTTCGCTTAATGACTTTAATAAGGTTGTTGGTCGCCTCTAGTTTGGCATTGGAATAAGGTAGTTTCAGGGCGTTGATAATCTTTTCCTTGTCTTTTAGAAAGGTTGATAAGACGGTCTTGAAGATGGGATGGACTTGTTTGATGGTATCAGAAATGAGTTCAAAGAAGTGTTTCTCCTGCTTTTCTTGGAAATGAAAGAGAAGGCATTGGAAGAGTTCATAGTGGTGACGTAGCTCATCAGAGTAGCTCAAAAGACGTTGCACAATCTCTTGATTGGTCAAGTGCATGCGAAAAGTTGGACGATAAAACCGTTTATCGTTTAGGTTACGACTATCTTGTTGGATGAGTTTCCAGTAACGTTTCAAGGCCTTATATTCGTGAGATTGACGCTCAAATTGGTTCATGATTTGGATACGGAGACGGTTCATAGCGCGAGATAAATGTTGAATAATGTGGAACCTATCGAGAACAATCTTCGCCTTAGGAAACAGTGTCTTAGCGATGTCATAGTAGGGACTAAACATATCCATGGTGATGACTTTAACACGACTGCGCACCTTGTGAGAATACCGCAAAAAATGATTTCTGATGACAGCTTGCGTCCGACCATCAAGGATAGCGATAATCTTGTTAGCATCGAAATCTTGGGCAATAAAGCTCATCTTTCCCTTCTTAAAAGCATACTCATCCCAGGACATGTTCTCGGGTAACCAGGTTAAATCGGTCTTGCACTCAAAGCGGTTGAGCTGCCGATAGACGGTTGACACAGAGACAGACAGGTCTTCAGAGATTTTTGTCATTGCCTCACGACTCATGAGTTTGTCGGTGATTTTGTGGTTAATGATGTTGGGAATCTGGTGATTTTCTCTGACCAGAGAGGTCTTAGCAACAGCCATTTTCCCACACGCTTGACATTTGAAGCGACGCTTTTTGAGACGAATCAGTACTTTACAACCCGCCATTTCCAGATAGGGAATTTTGCAAGGCTTTTGGAAATCGTACTTTGTCATTTTTCCTTGACAAACAGAGCATTGAGGGGGATCATAATCTAACTTGGCATGATACTCTCTGTGAGTGAAGAACTTGTCAAATGTCTTTTCAAAAGTGATGTTAGGGTCTTTAATGTCGAGCGAATCTTTGATATAATCTAGTTGTTCCATATGAGTCTTTCTAATGAGTGGTTTAGTCGCTTTTCATTATAAGTCATATGGGACTTTTTTGCTATATTCAAAAAGACTCCATAATCTCCGAGAAGAATTTACCCACTACAGAAATTATAGAGCCCTTTTTCTTATGTAAAAAGAGCACCTCGCTTTGAGATGCTTTTGATGTTTTTAGGAATTATTTCTTGTTAAGGAAGTTTTCCAATTTTTCAAGTTGACGGGCTGCGAAGGCTTTACCACCAAGACCAAAGGCGAGGGCGAAAGCAACAGCAACAGCTCCAAGAATAATGGTGAATGTTGTTTGAACAATCGTTTGAGCAATGTTTAATTGATCGAGTGCCATGAAGATAGCTAGGGCAATTAGTCCATAGCGCACAACTTCGCCAAGTGCCTTGCTGCTAGTTGATTTAGCGATAAAGCCAGCAAGCACGTTGCCAAGAATGACGGCAAGTCCGAGAATAGCGAGTGAACTAATAACGGCTGGGAGATAAGCAATGACAGCAAGACCAATTGTGTTGAGGACAGAAAGGTTAAGTGTTGCTAATGCTTGAACAAAGAAGAATACTAAGATGATAGCACTGACGATGTTAGCAAGTACCGTTGAGATTTGGTACTCTGCTTGTCCTTTAACACTAAGGTATTGTGAATAGCGATCGATACCTGATGCTTTAAGGACTTTTTCAAGTAAGTTACTGAGCAATTTAGCAATAAAGCCACCAATTGCCAAGAGAACAACGGCAACCAAGATGTTGGGGATAAAGCTAATCACTTGGTTAAGCAATCCAACGATTGGCTCTGATAGTGATCTGATTCCAAGGGTTTCAAGCGCAAGCGTTAAGATTGGAATGAAAAGAAGAACGTAAACGATAGATGCTAGTGCATCAGCGATTTTAACTTCATTCACCTTAGCCTGAGTCATATCTTGATCAAAGAGTTTGCTCATCCATTTTTCAAATGGTAATTTAACCAGGAGGTTGCTGACGATGTTTTTAACGAATTTGCAGAGGAAGACACCGACGAAGAGGATAAGACCAGCAGCTACGGCGTTTGGCAAGAAACCAAAGAATTTAGCAAACATGTTTGAGATAGGGTCAACAACACTTGAAACGCCAAGACCAGAAAGAATAGCTGGCAAGAAGAACAAGATGACTAAGAAATAAGCGAATTGACCGCAACCTTTAATAAGTGATTTTTCATCTTGAGTTGGTTTAACCAATCCCCATTTTGATAATTTAGCCACAGGCGCTAACTTGGTTAGGCCTTTAACGACAAGTTTTTTGACAATGGCAGCAACAACAAGTGCAACCAGAATCAAAACGATAATACGAATGGCGCCTGGCACAGCTCCAAAGATAGATTCAGTGAATCGTGAATATGTATCCATAATGATACCTCCTAAAAATTTCTTTCAGTATTAGAATAGCATGATGTTGCTATTTTCACAAAGAAAATGATTTCGTCATCAAAGTATCTGTTGGCTTGGCAGAAGAGCTTAACTAGGATTTATGGTATAATAAAAAGACTGTAAGAATTTGAAAGAAAGGATAATTAGTCACTTCACAAGGAGTGATGATTACTATCTAAAAATATGTATGTAGAGATGATTGATGAGACTGGACAGGTTTCTGAAGAGATCAAGAAGCAAACACTTGATTTGCTTGAATTTGCGGCTGAAAAAACTGGAAAAGCGGACAAGGAAATGGCTGTTACATTTGTGACCAATGAACGAAGCCATGCCTTAAATCTGGAGTATCGAGATACCGATCGTCCGACAGATGTGATTAGTTTGGAGTATAAGCCAGAAAATCCTATTGTTTTTGATGAGGAGGATTTAGCAGAAAATCCTGAGATAGCAGAAATGATGGAAGAATTTGACGTTTATATCGGCGAGCTTTTTATCTCTATTGATAAAGCCAAAGAGCAAGCCCAAGAGTATGGACATTCCTATGAGCGTGAAATGGGCTTCTTGGCAGTTCATGGATTCCTTCATATCAATGGTTATGATCATTACACACCAGAAGAAGAAGCAGAGATGTTCGGACTACAGGAAGAGATTTTGAATGCCTATGGACTCACAAGACAATAAGCAAAATAAATGGAAAAACCGGACTTTGACAGCCAGTATGGAGTTTGCTGTGACTGGGGTGGTCAATGCTTATAAAGAAGAGCGCAATATGCGTAAGCATATGATTTCTGCTCTTCTAGCAGTGATAGCCGGATTTGTTTTCCAAATTTCAGCACTGGAGTGGTTATTTTTACTTCTTAGTATCTTTTTGGTGATTTCTTTTGAAATTGTCAATTCGGCCATCGAAAATGTAGTGGATTTGGCTAGTGATTACCATTTCTCCATGTTGGCCAAGAATGCGAAAGACATGGCTGCTGGTGCTGTTTTAGTGATCTCAGGATATGCTTTATTAACTGGCCTTATCATCTTTGTACCTAAGATGTGGCAACTAGTTTTTGGATGAATAACAATCCCTAACAAACACCTGTTAGGGAACTAAAGAATTGAAGAAAGTGAATCAAATTTATGTCATTTAAAAGTGGTTTTGTGGCGATTTTAGGTCGTCCTAATGTTGGAAAATCAACCTTCTTGAATTATGTCATGGGGCAAAAGATTGCCATCATGAGTGACAAGGCACAAACAACACGTAATAAAATTATGGGCATCTATACCACAGATGCGGAGCAAATTGTCTTTATTGACACACCAGGTATTCATAAACCTAAGACAGCCTTGGGTGATTTCATGGTGGAATCAGCTTACAGCACACTTCGTGAAGTGGAGACGGTCCTTTTTATGGTACCAGCAGACGAAGAGCGTGGTAAGGGTGATGATATGATTATTGAGCGCCTCAAAGCTGCTAAGGTGCCTGTTATTCTAGTTATCAACAAGATTGATAAAGTGCATCCGGATCAGCTTTTAGCACAGATTGATGACTTTAAAGATCAAATGGACTTTAAAGAGATTGTGCCGATTTCAGCAACTCAAGGAAATAATGTTAATCGTCTGATGGAAATTCTTAAAGATAATCTCGAGGAAGGTTTTCAGTATTTCCCAGAGGATCAAATCACCGATCATCCAGAACGTTTCTTGGTTTCTGAAATGATCCGCGAGAAGGTGCTTCATTTAACGCAGCAAGAAGTACCGCATTCTATCGCTGTTGTGATTGAGTCTATGAAACGGGATGAAGAAACGGACAAGGTGCATATCCGTGCAACTATTATGGTTGAACGCGACAGCCAAAAAGGGATTGTCATTGGTAAACAAGGTGCTATGCTCAAGAAAATAGGAACCATGGCTCGCCGTGATATTGAACTCATGCTAGGAGATAAGGTCTTCCTCGAAACCTGGGTCAAGGTCAAGAAAAACTGGCGTGATAAAAAACTTGACCTCGCCGACTTTGGTTATAATGAGAAAGAATATTGATCATTAAACGGGTTGGTAGTCTGATTGGTCAGGCCTAGCATCGATAATTTGGTAGGTAGAAAGATCGCAGTTGGGGCGGGCTTCAAGAGGGAGCTTTCCCCAGATGAATACCTTTTATGGCAAAGTGGCAGGGTGTTGGCTTTTACCATTCTATCTATTCCAGAAGGACTAGGCTGAGGGGACAAAGACCAGTCCAGTTGCTTATCTGAAGGGATTGCTGTCCTTGATAACTGCCGTAGGTAAGACATTGCTGAACGGCTAGTTGTCTTTGCGTGCCAATGGGTAAATGAGCGGAGCATCAGCTAGCTGGCGTCAAATGGTAAATAAATAACCTGACTAGCCAAGTTTTTGTAGCGCAATAGGTTTCAAAGAAGGCAATCGAACTGTCAATGTCGTGATAGGTTGTTAAGGAGAACCCTATGGAATACAGTACACTCATACCAGAATTGATTGTCTCAGACATTGAAAAAACTTATGTCTTCTACGTTGACCTTTTAGGTTTTCAAGTAGAATACGAGCGTCCTGAGGACAAGTTTTATTTTCTGTCCTATGGTGATGCCCAGTTGATGATTGAGGAAGCAAGTGAGGAAGAACTCAGCCAGCTGATCTATCCTTTTGGGTATGGGCTTAATTTTTCTCTGGGTGTTGATGATGTATCTGCTACTTATCAAGCATTTCAGACTGCTGGTTATCCGATTCGTCGAGAACTTGAAGTCAGAGAGTTCCGTGTGGGCGATGACGTGGTTCGACCCAAAGAATTTGCGGTTCTGGATCCTGATGGCTACTATTGGCGGATTAGTGATTGAGGAGGAGAACACATGAACCAAGACTATATTTCCTATATCCGTTCCAAAGTTGGACAGGGTAAGATTATTTTGAATTTTGCTGGAGGCATTTTAGCTAATGAAGAGGGCACGGCTGCTCGTGAGTTCTAGGAAGAAACGGGCATTAAGGTTGAGGCGAAGCGTCTGTTGAATGTTTATACCAACTTTGATGAAGTTTATCCAAATGGTGACCAAGTTCAAACAGTTGTCTTTATCTATGAAATGACAGCGACAGAGATGGGAAATATTAGTGATTTCCATAATGAAGAAACCTTGAAGATAGCTTTTTTTACAAAAGACGAGATTGACCAGTTAGGGAGTGTTTCTGATAAACATCGCTTGATGCTAGAAGAGTATTTTTCAGGAGATTTTCAAATAGGACGATAAAGGAGAGTAGTATGCCACGTAGTGAAGATGTGATTTTAACCAATATGTGCCTGATTGAGGATAAAGATGGCAATTGTGTTATTCAAATCAGGGATCCAAAACGCTACGACTGGTCTGGAGCAGTATTTCCAGGTGGCTAAAATAGTCTGGGAAGAGACTACTTTAGGTTGGAAATAGAAAAAGCGAAGCTTTTTATCTTTCGTCAGAAAAAGGTGAGAGCCTGCATGATGCCGTTGTTCGTGAGGTCTTAGAAGAGACTGGGTTAAGGATCCAACATCCGGAATTGGTGGGTATCAAACATTTTCATACACGAGGAGATGGAATTCGGTATTTGGTATTTTTGTATCGGACGTCTGAGTTTACTGGCACTATTCGTTCTTCAAATGAAGGTGAGGTCAAGTGGGTCTCTCGTCAGGATTTGTTGTCAGGGAAGATCGATTTGGCTGAATCTATGGATGAAATGTTTCCTATCTTTTTTGAACAAATGTCATCGGAAGTTTTTTATGAACGTGATAATCATGATGACTTAGTAAGGAAGTATTTTTAATATTTCCTTTTTCTATAGACGACTTAGAAGAGATGATGCATCTGACTTAGAAATAAAAAGACTTTAGTCAGGTTAATCATGTGACAACAGTTGTTAGCAAGGTAGGTTGGTGTTCAGACTCGAACAGGGGCCAAGAATGGTATCAAAAATCAGTCTCGCTCTTTTCTGCTGTTTAGATTAATCATATTGGACAAAAGAGAGGTTGCCAAGAGGTGAGCTTGAACTCGCCTGTGACACTTTGAAACAAAGATAATACCTTCTAGATGCCGGAGCGCTGTCTTTAGTATTTCTATTACAAATAATTATCATTTTAAGAAAGGATAGGGTGTTGAAAGCTGACCTGAATCTGAGCGAAAAGCTCGGAAGTTAGATAGAACTTCTTGTGTGGTGGCAGACTTCGGTCGTTCTCCTAAATTTCAGTCGCTTTTTGTCGCTCTTGGTATCGCAAATATGCCTGAATTGCCTGAGGTTGAAACGGTGCGTCGCGGTTTGGAGAAGCATGTGGTTGGGAAGTCGATAAAGGCTATTCGTTTTGCTTTTCCTAAGATTGCAGTAACGGGTGTGGATTCTTTTAGGCCTCTGATAGATGGACAGATGACCATCCACGCTATGCGACGTCGTGGGAAATATTTGATTTTTGATTTTGGGGATTTATTGCTTATTTCGCATTTGCGGATGGAGGGCAAGTATCTTATCTTTGATAGGCAAGAAAAGGTACCCGAAAACAAGCATTTTCATGTCTTTGTGACATTTGCGGATGACTCTGTCTTGGTTTATCAAGATGTGCGAAAATTTGGGACTATGGAGATTCTGTTGCCATCGCAAGAAGCAACTTATTTTGCATTCAAGAAATTAGGTCCTGAACCTACTCGAGAAACGTTCAAGCTAGCGCCTTTTGAACGATCTCTGAAGTCTTCCTCTAAGAAAATCAAGCCCTACCTCTTAGATCAATCTTTGGTAGCTGGTTTGGGTAACATCTACGTTGACGAAGTGCTTTGGGCGGCTAAGGTTCATCCTTTGCGACTTAGTTCCAGTCTTAAAAAGACGGAAATCAAGCGTCTACATGACGAGACCATTCGTATCTTACAATTAGGGATTGAAAAAGGTGGTTCCACTATTAGGACTTATCGCAATGCATTGGGAGAAGATGGTACCATGCAGCGCTATTTACAAGTTTATGGATTGACAGGACAACCTTGTCAACGCTGCGGAACAGCTATTGAAAAAATGCAAGTAGGAGGAAGGGGCAGCCATTATTGTCCCAAGTGCCAGAGACAATGAAACAAGTGATTGGGATTACAGGTGGTATTGCGTCAGGTAAATCGACTGTGACTAACTATATCAGACAAGAAGGTTTTGAAGTTATCGATGCGGATGCTGTTGTTCATGAGCTTCAAACAAAAGGAGGCAAATTGTATCAGGTTTTGTTGGATTTTTATGGATCTAAAATCCTAGCTCCTGACGGAGAGCTCGATAGACAAGCGCTATCTGAGCAATTTTTCTCGGATGAAAAAGTTCGAGTTGAGGTTTCAGCTTTGCAGGATACGATTATTCGGCAGGAATTGCTGGCGAGAAGGGATGTTTTATTGGAAAAATATGACTTGGTCTTCATGGATATTCCCCTCTTGTTTGAATTAGACTATCAAAGCCAGCTCAATCAAGTCTGGCTTGTTTACCTTGATCCAGCGCAGCAACTGCAACGTCTGATGCAACGAAATGGTTATACTAAGGAGCAGGCTAAGCAACGTATGGCAGCGCAGCTTTCTTTAGAGGAAAAGAAAAAACGGTCAGATAGGGTAATTGACAATAGCGGTCCTTTGGAGGATACTTATGCGCAAATCGATTGTTTATTAAAGGAAGTGAGTCATGTCAAAACGTAAAGTCATTCCTCTCATGCCTTGGACGGCTAGGGGATTCTGGGATTATAATCCAAAATCTTTGCTAGTGTTAGTGATTGGTTTGGTCTTATTTGGCTTGGGGGAAGCTTGTTTAGTTCTAGCTAATCTGGGTTCGACACCTTGGACTGTTTAATCTCAAGGATTATCGCAACAATGGCATCTTCAGTTAGGAGTTATGACCTTTATCATTTCTGGTTTGGCCCTCTTATCTTGGGTGCCACTTAAGATTAAGCTGGGCATCGGTACGGTTTTGAATATGATTATTATTGCTTGGGTTTTGGGGATGGTTGTAGCCATGGTTGATGGTCCGAAACTCTTGATTAGTCGCATTGTCTTAACCATTCTAGGTATCTTTTTAGTGGGGTTGGCTTCAGCTATTTACCTGACTTGTCACATGGGGGCAGGTCCTAGGGACGGTCTGATGGTTGGTCTTTGTCAAATGACAGGATGGCGTGTCTCAGTGGTTAGAACAGGTATTGAAGCGGCTGTTAGTCTATTGGGCTGGCTACTAGGCGGTACTTTAGGTATTGGGACTGTTTTATTTGCTGTCGGTGTTGGTTGGGCGATGCAGTTTTCGTTAAATGGTCTTCTCATCTTTTTTGGAAAGGCTAATCCCTAATTTGGCAATCAATGTGCTAAGATGAGTATGATCTGATGATGAGCATAGGAGACATAAGATAACCGAAATGCAAGCTGGTATAGGAAAAGCCAGCGATGCTGCTGTTAACTATGCTCAATTGTTACGGTATCATTACAGGAGCAATAGGAATTAGTAACACAGTAAGTTTGACAGTATTAGCCGAGTCGTTGAGATTCGCTGCTGTGCCTGCTTTTTTTGAGTGATACTAAGGATAATTTGACTCATTAAAGCTGGCGCTTTAAGCGATGAACTTGGTTCATAACGGTCAGAGAGCTTGCTTTAAACGGTGATGATAAGCACGCCAAATAACATGAAAAAACTGTCCTTTTCGAAAAAACAGTTTTTCGTTTTAAATGCCATTTTTTAAATAGAAACTGTTCTATAATCTGCCTGAAAATGAGGAATTGACCGTACAGTTTTATAAGTGTTGTGACATTATTTAAAAAATGTGTATCTAGACAATGGTTACCTACATTTTCAGTATGTTTACGGCATAAAAGATGAGTTGATTTCATCGTTTTTTGCGGCGTTTTATGATATAATAATGGGCATTGTTATAACAAATAGAGAGAAGATGATTAGGATTCCTATAGAAGTTGATTGGAAAAAGAACCTCAAAATAGCTTGGTTTGGTAGTTTTCTTGCTGGAGCAAGCTTTTCGCTTGTCATGCCATTCATGCCACTTTATGTTGAGCAACTAGGGGCTAAGCCAGGTCTGGTAGAACTATATTCTGGTTTGGCCGTTTCACTATCAGCGCTAGCCTCTGGCTTATTTGCTCCGATGTGGGGGAGATTGGCCGATCGCTATGGGCGTAAACCCATGATGATTCGTGCTAGTTTTGTCATGACCCTAACTATGGGGGGACTAGCCTTTGTCCCTAATGTTTTTTGGTTACTGGTTCTCCGTGTTTTAAATGGTATGTTTGCTGGCTTTATTCCCAATTCGAATGCTCTAATTGCTTCGCAAGCGCCACAAGAAAAAACAGGTTATGCTTTGGGAACCTTGGCAACAGGTGTTATCGGAGGGAGTTTGATTGGTCCGCTTTTTGGTGGTTTTTTAGCAGAATTAGTGGGTATCAAAATGGTTTTCCTCTTAGTGGGCTTTCTTCTCTTTACCGTCTGTCTGATGACGATTTTTATGATTGAAGAAGACTTTAAACCAGTTGCTCGTATTGATGCCTGGTCGACAAAAGAATTATTTGACCGTATTAAAGATAAACAAATGTTAGTCGGTCTTTTCGTGACTAGCATGATTATCCAAATTGCAGCCCAATCCGTAGCGCCAATCTTGACGCTTTATATACGGCATTTGGGACAAACAGAGAATCTCATGTTTGTTTCAGGAGCTATCGTTTCGGCGATGGGATTTTCTAGCATGATTTCAAGCTCGCGTCTTGGAAAAGCAGGAGATAAAATCGGAAATCACCGCCTCATTCTCATGGGTCTGCTTTATTGTTCAGTCATCTACCTTTTCCTAGCTAGGTCTGAGACCAGCTTAGAGTTGGGGATTTGGCGCTTTCTTTTTGGTTTTGGTACTGGTGCCTTGATGCCTAGTGTTAATTCGCTGTTGACGCATTTGACCCCTAAACAAGGGATTTCTCGAATCTTTGCCTACAATCAAATGTTTACTAACTTTGGTCAGGTTATAGGTCCTTTTGTTGGGTCTGCCGTTGCGGCTGGTATGGGTTATCGTTCTGTTTTCTATGTAACCAGTGCTATTGTCTTTTTCAATTTTATTTGGAGTCTTGTTAACTTCAGAAAATATCTCACAAAAAAGGAAATCTAAGTGCGCGTTAAAATTCATTTAAAATGCAGTGAGTGTGGTAGTAAAAATTATTTGACTAGTAAAAATAAGGTGACGCATCCAGAAAAAATTCAGGTGCCAAAATATTGTCCAAAAGAGCGTAAAGTGACTTTACACCTTGAATCTTAAAGGGAATTATGGTAATCTTGTAAGGACAGTATTGGAGGAAAAAGATGTACAATTTGCTTTTAACAGCACTCTTGGTGATTTCGGTTGTTTTGGTTATTGCGATTTTCATGCAACCGCAGAAAAATCCAGGAAGTAATGTATTTGATAGTGGCGGCTCTGAAGCCCTTTTCGAACGTTCTAAAGCACGCGGTTTTGAAGCTTTTATGCAACGTTTTACAGGTATTCTCGTCTTCTTTTGGCTATTAATTGCATTTTTACTTGTATTACTATCAAGTCGTTAAGAACTTTGGGCCGTGACAATTGTCAGGCCCTTTTTAAATCGTCGCTAGAGGCGACAAATCAACTAAAGTAAGGAAACTATGAAAGAACACATTTTTAATTATTTAAAGGAGCATGGAAAGTCAAATATCAATGATTTGGCTGCCAGCTTGGACATGGCTGGCGCGAAGAAATTTCCGCTTCTGATTAAGGAAATTTCCAAAATGGAAAGTCAGCGAGAACTTCGTTTTAATGATGATGGTATGCTGTCGCTCCGCAAACCCCAAGCAAAAAAAGAACAGATTACCATTCAGGGTATTTTTCGTGCTAATAAAGCAGGTTTTGGGTTCCTCTTTGTGGATGACAATGAAGATGACATGTTTATTGGACGCAATGACGTTGGTCATGCTATTGACGGAGATACTGTCGAAGTCGTTGTCAAAAAGCCGGCTGATCGTCTCAAAGGAACAGCTGCAGAAGCACGTGTGGTCAAGATTGTCGATCACGCTTTAAAAACAGTGGTTGGTCAATTTATTTTAGATGATGAGAAACCTAAGTACGCCGGATACATCAAGTCTAAAAATCAAAAAATTCAGCAAAAAATCTATATCAAAAAAGAACCTGTTCTTCTTGATGGGACTGAAATCATCAAGGTTGACATTGACAAATACCCAATCCGTGGTCATGACTATTTCGTCGGTGTGGTTCGTGACATTGTTGGTCACCAAGGGGATGTTGGTATCGACGTTCTTGAAGTGCTGGAGTCCATGGACATTGTTTCTGAATTTCCAGACGATGTTATAGCAGAAGCTAATGCAGTAGCAGATGCGCCTAGTGACAAGGACTTAGTGGGACGTGTTGACCTTCGTAAGGAAATTACCTTTACTATTGATGGTGCTGACGCCAAAGATTTGGATGATGCCGTTCATATCAAACGTTTGTCTAATGGGAATTTTGAACTAGGAGTTCATATCGCAGATGTATCTTACTATGTGACGGAAGGTTCGGCCCTTAACCGTGAAGCAGTGGCGCGTGGGACTTCAGTTTACGTGACAGACCGTGTGGTACCAATGTTGCCAGAACGTTTGTCTAATGGTATCTGTTCGCTTAACCCAAATGTTGATCGTTTGACCCAATCTGCCATCATGGAAATCAATCCTCAAGGGAAAGTGGTGGATTACCAAATCTGCCAATCGGTCATCAATACTACCTATCGGATGACCTATAGCGATGTCAATGAGATGATTGCTAGTAATCAAGAAATTCTCAAGGAATATGAAGCTATTGCGGATTCCGTCCACGATATGGCTGCCCTGCATAAGATTTTAGAAGACATGCGTGTGCGTCGTGGGGCGCTTAACTTTGATACCTCAGAAGCCAAAATCATTGTCAATGATAAAGGTATGCCTGTGGATATCGTGGTACGCAGTCGAGGAATTGCTGAGCGTATGATTGAATCCTTCATGTTAGCGGCAAATGAATGTGTTGCAGAGCATTTTTCCAAAAATGACTTACCTTTTATCTATCGTATTCATGAAGAGCCTAAGGCAGAAAAATTACAGAAATTCATCGATTATGCGAGCGTCTTTGGCGTTCAAATCCGAGGAACAGCTTCAAAAATAACGCAGTCAGCTTTGCAAGATTTTATGGCTAAAATGGAAGGTCAGCCTGGATCAGAAGTGCTTAATATGATGCTGCTTCGTTCCATGCAACAAGCACGTTATTCAGAGCATAATCACGGTCACTATGGTTTGGCTGCCGAGTACTATACTCACTTTACCAGCCCTATCCGTCGTTACCCTGACCTCCTGGTACATCGCATGATTCGCGAATACTCTCAAGGTGCCACTCCTGAAAAACAAGAGCATTTTGCAACTGTGGTTCCAGAATTAGCCACCTCTTCTTCCCAACTTGAGCGTCGCGCCATTGATGCTGAACGCATTGTTGAGGCTATGAAGAAAGCTGAATACATGGAAGAGCACGTGGGTGAAGAATTTGACGGTGTTGTAGCTTCTGTGGTCAAATTCGGCCTCTTTGTTGAGTTGCCAAATACCATTGAAGGTTTGATACACGTGACAACCCTACCTGAGTTTTATCACTACAATGAGCGTAGCATGTCCCTTAAAGGTGAAAAATCAGGTAAGGTCTTTAAGGTAGGCCAACCTATTCGTATCAAATTAACACGCGCGGATAAAGAAACGGGCGATATTGACTTTGAATACCTGCCGAGTGATTACGATGTTATCGAAAAAGTTGATAAATCAGACCGAAAAGAGGGACGACGTGGTCGCCACTTTGAAAATGGTCGTGGAAAATCACATGATAACTCTAAAACTGGGGGCAAGCGTCGCCAATCTAGCAAAGGTAAAACAGACAAGAAACCTTTTTATAAGAAAGTGGCTAAACAGTCGCAAACATCTAAAAAACGTAAATAGGAGGATTCCATGCCAAAAGGTACAGACTCCAATGTCTTAGCCCAAAATAAGAAGGCAAGACATGATTATTCTATTGTAGATACGGTTGAAGCAGGCATTGTTTTGACAGGAACTGAAATCAAATCGGTTCGTGCTGCTAGGATTCAACTTAAGGATGGCTTTGCCCAAATCAAAAATGGGGAAGCCTGGTTGGTCAATGTTCATATTGCTCCCTTTGAACAGGGAAATATTTGGAATCAAGATCCAGAACGTACACGTAAACTGTTGCTCAAAAAACGTGAAATTGATCGATTAGCAAATGAATTAAAAGGTAGTGGGATGACACTGGTCCCCCTCAAAGTTTATCTCAAAAATGGTTTTGCCAAAGTTTTAATTGGACTTGCAAAAGGGAAACATGATTATGATAAACGCGAAAGCATCAAGCGTCGAGAACAAGACCGTGACATTAAACGAGTCATGAAGAGTATCAATCAGAGATAAGTCCCAATATGGCTAGAAGTTCTGTTTGGTTAGAGTGTATCCTCTTAAAAACGAGAGTAATAGCATTTATTCTGTAACGATAAGCTTAAGATAAGTATTTAATGGACAAGTAGTGAGCCTATTAGAACACTTTTTATCCAATAGAGCAGCACAAAGAAAGATTGAAAAGTGAAAATATCAAGGCAACGTACTTTGTTAAAAAGATAGATTGCTAACAGCAAATATCATCTCTTGTTTTGTCCATCTTACTAATGGTTTAGAGCTTGTTTGTTGTACCTACAAAGACAGTTACTGAGGAGATTGCTTGGGCTTCTTGCTTATGTCATTATGGATTTTAAATGGGTTAAGCTAACAGACGTCTCTAAAAATATGGAATGCATTAATAGACAAGAAAGAATCGATCAGCTATTCTTGCTGATACAATGATGCACCGAATGAATTAACGTCAAATAGTAGAAGAAAACGATTGTTTTTTGTGAGTTTAACTCTTCTTAATCAAGACTGTCGATGGATATGTTACTGTTTTATCGAGATGGTTTTGACTGTTTACAGAGACTCGATACTTAGCTAATTGTTGAATCACTTTACAACAATTAGCTTTGTTTCATAGTCGTTTATTTACAGAAAAAGCATTTTGTTTAGCGGATGAAATTGGATATAAAGAAAGGAAAGGTGGTCAATATTGGTGAAAGCAACAATGAAGGAAGTTGCAGAATTGGCTGGTGTCGGTGTTGGGACAGTTTCTCGTGTGGTTAATGGTATTAAAGTTAAGGATTCGACACTAAAAAAAGTTGAGGAAGCGATTAGAGAGTTAAATTATCAACCAGATGAATATGCTCGCGGCTTAAAAACAAACAGAAGTAATATTATTGCATTGATCATTCCAACGATATGGCATCCTTTTTTTTCAGAATTCGCTTATCATGTTGAAAAAGAACTAACCAAGAGACGCCATAAACTGTTTATTTGCAATGCTGAGGAAGATGGTCAAAAAGAATTTGAGTATCTTCAAATGCTCGAAAAAAATAAAGTGGATGGTATCATTGGAATTACTTATTCAGATATTGATCAATATGTTTCGTCTAAGTTACCATTTGTCAGCATTGACCGTCATTTTTCTGAAAAAATTCCGTATGTGACTTCTGATAATTATGGTGGAGGAAAGCTGGCGGCTGAAGTGTTGATGGCAAAAGGTGCGACTCGCTTTGCTTATATTGGTGGAACCAATCAATTTGAAAATGAAACCGTATTACGAAAAGTAGGTTTCTCCGAGACCCTTCAAAAGCATGGATTGGTCGTTAAAAAATTAGATATGTTAGAACCCATTGATGATTTGCATGGCAAAATAGAAAAATTTTTGTTAGCGAATCCTGACATTGATGGTATTTTTACTGTTAACGATTTCATGGCTACTAATGTGATAAAAGTGAGTCAAGCTCTCAATAGGTATGCACCTGAGGACTACCAAATTATTGGTTTTGATGGCTTGAAGTCAGCTGTGGATCAAAATTATTATGTATCAACGATTGCTCAGCCTATTGAACTAATGGCTAAAGAGTCAGTTGAACTCTTGATGAGAGTTATTGACAATAACGTTGAAGAAAGTAGGATTGTACTCCCGATTCGATTTGAAGATGGTGGGACTACAAAAGGGTAACTTTTTTTAAAAATTCGCTTGACAACGGAATAGAAACCGATTACAATATAGATAAACAAAATTGAAACGTTTCCAAAATATGGGTTCGTACTTATTCTTTTTTAAAAAAACAAAAATTGAAACGTTTCCAAAACAGGAGGGGACTATGTCTCAAGTAAAACAATCAAGTTTTTTGACAAAATTAAAAAAACAAAAACTCTTACTTTTGATGTTATTACCGGGTTTACTACTGACCTTTATTTTCAAATATGTTCCTATGTATGGGGTGTTGATTGCGTTTAAAAATTATAATCCCCTACTTGGAATTTTTAACAGTCCTTGGGTGGGACTA
Organism: Streptococcus halotolerans; assembly: GCF_001598035.1. NCBI lineage: Bacteria > Bacillati > Bacillota > Bacilli > Lactobacillales > Streptococcaceae > Streptococcus > Streptococcus halotolerans. The sequence continues at coordinate 115,388 of NZ_CP014835.1, forward strand.
GAGGAGTTTAGAAATTTTTTAGCCTCCCCCAACTTTGGAATGCTCCTATCTAATACCTTAAAGTTAAGTGTTTATGGATTGCTTTTGGGATTTTTTCCACCAATTATACTAGCAATCATGTTAAATCAGATTTTAAGTGATAAAGCTAAAAAAAGAATTCAATTAGTTTTGTACGCACCTAACTTTATTTCAGTTATTGTTATTGTGGGTATGATTTTTCTCTTCTTCTCTGTGGAAGGCCCTGTCAATGCTATCCTATCATTCATCGGAATAAAGGCTGATTTTATGACAGATCCTGATTATTTTAGACCACTTTATATCATGAGTGGTATTTGGCAAGGAATGGGCTGGGCTTCAACTTTATATACAGCTACTTTGGTTAATGTAGATCCCTCTTTAGTGGAAGCTGCTCAATTGGATGGTGCTAATATCTTTCAAAGAATTCGTCATATTGATCTACCTGCATTAAAACCAATTATGGTCATACAATTTATCTTAGCTGCTGGGAACATTATGAATGTAGGATATGAAAAAGCTTATTTGATGCAGACGTCATTGAATCTAACAGCTTCAGAAATTATTTCAACTTACGTTTATAAAGTTGGTTTGGTATCTGGAGATTATTCTTATTCAACAGCAGTTGGTTTATTTAATTCTATTATCAATATGGTTTTACTATTCTCTGTTAATAAAATTGTTGAGCGTTTGAACGATGGAGAGGGTTTATAAGGAGCATAATATGAATACAAGAATGTTAACTAATTTCGATAAACGTGTGTTAGTCATGAACCGTGTTTTGATTGCTTTATTAGTTTTAATTACAGTAGTACCAATGGGATACATTCTGATTGCATCTTTTATGGATCCACAGGTATTAGTGAATCAAGGGATCAGCTTTAACCCAAAGGACTGGACGGTTGAAGGGTACCAAAGAGTATTTAGCGATGATTCAATTTTACGAGGATTTATCAATTCGTTACTTTATTCAACAATTTTTGCAGCATTGACGGTAGTTATTTCTGTTATGACTGCATATCCTCTATCGAAGAAAGATTTAATTGGACGTAGATGGGTCAACTACTTTCTGATTTTTACCATGTTCTTTGGTGGTGGGCTTGTTCCAACCTATTTGTTGGTAAAAAATCTTGGTATGTTAAACTCTATGTGGGCAATTGTTCTACCAGGTGCTGTTAATGTTTGGAATATTATTCTTGCTAGAACTTATTTTCAAAGTTTGCCAGATGAACTAATAGAAGCAGCGGTTATCGACGGAGCTAATGAGTTTCAAATTTTCTTAAAAGTCATTCTGCCATTAGCAAAACCGATTATGTTTGTTCTTTTTCTCTACGCTTTTGTTGGACAATGGAATTCTTATTTTGATGCGATGATTTATATTAAAGATCCTGATAAGGCTCCATTACAACTAGTGCTACGAAACATATTGATTCAAAACGAAGTCAATGCAAACATGATTGGCGCCCAAGCAGCCATCAATGAATTAAAACGAATTGCTGAAATTGTTAAATATGCGACAATTGTTATATCAAGTCTACCATTAATTGTACTATATCCATTCTTCCAAAAATACTTTGATAAAGGTATTATGGCAGGATCGCTTAAAGGTTAATAAATAGAATTAGATATCAAAATGAAATTAGTTATCCGCACTTTTAAAATTTGTGTGTGATGATAGTTAGTTTTTGTATTGAATTTGAAATAAATAAAAAAGGGGTTCATTTAAAATGAAAACAATGAATTTAAATAAATGGTTTAAGATAAGTGCTCTTCTAACTACTAGTGCTGTCTTGTTAGCAGCTTGTGGTAACTCGTCAAGTGAAACGGCAAGTAAAGATTATGGATTGAAAGATATTAAATTCCCACTCAAGGATAAAGTAACATTAAAATTTATGACTACTAGCTCAACGTTAGCTCCAAAAGATCCCAATAAAAAGTTGATTTTTAAACGTCTTGAACAGGAAACTGGAGTTCATATTGATTGGACGAATTACCAAAGTGATTTTGCTGAAAAACGCAATTTAGATATTTCATCTGGTGATGTTCCAGACGCTATTCACAATGATGGTGCTTCTGATGTAGAGTTGATGAAATGGGCAGAACAAGGAGTTATTGTCCCCGTAGAAGATTTGATTGATGAACATATGCCAAACTTGAAAAAAATCCTTGATGAAAATCCTCAATATCGTGCTCTTATCACAGCACCGGATGGCCATATTTATTCTTTCCCTTGGATTGAAGAATTAGGTGAGGGTAAAGAGTCAATTCATAGTGTTAACGATATGGCCTGGATAAATAAAAAGTGGCTAGATGAATTAGGTCTTGATATGCCTAAAACAACTGATGAGTTAGTGAAAGTTTTAGAAGCCTTCAAAACAAAGGATCCAAACAGAAATGGTAAGGCAGATGAAATCCCACTGTCATTTATTAATAGTGCTGGAAATGAAGATTTTAAAGTACTCTTTGGTTCCTTTGGTACTGGGGATAATGATGAGCATGTGGTTGTTGGAAATGACGGAAAAGTTGATTTTACAGCCGATAATGATGACTATAAAGAAGGTATCAAATTCATGCGCTCTCTATATGAAAAAGGACTTATTGATTCTGAGGCATTTGAACAAGATTGGAATACATATACATCTAAAGGAAATGATCAAAAGTACGGAGTTTACTTTACGTGGGATAAAAATAATGTAACAGGAAGTAATGAAGATTATCAAGTCCTACCTGTACTAGAGGGTCCAGATGGAGAGAAAAATGTTACTCGTACTAATAATGTTGGCTTCCAACGTGACCGCATGGTTATCACCAGTGTCAACAAAAATCTTGAATTGACTGCTAAATGGATTGATGCGCAATATGAACCAATACAATCCGTTCAAAATAATTGGGGAACGTATGGTGACACTAAGCAACAAAATATTTTTGAATTTAACAAAGAAACAAATAGTCTTAAGCATTTACCTTTAGATGGTACTGCTCCTACTGAATTGCGACAAAAAACAGAAGTTGGTGGACCATTAGCCATTCTTGATAGCTATTACGGTGATGTCACAACTATGCCTGATGATGCAAAGTGGCGTTTAGATTTACTGCAAGCTAACTATGTTCCTTACATGAAAAATGATGAAATCTATCCTAAGGTTTTTATGGAAGAAAAAGACTTAGATAAAATTGCTCAAGTCGAAGCTGATATGATGGATTATGTAACTCGTAAACGTTCAGAATGGATTACCAATGGTGGGATTGACGATGAATGGGATAGTTATTTGAAAGAACTTGAAAAATATGGTTTAAAAGACTACATGAAGTTAAAACAGAAATATTACGATGAGTTCAAAAAGAATCAAGAATAGGAGGTCAGAATGCTAAACGACTATACGACTACGAGAGCTAATCACTATATTCTGGAACATAAAAAAGAAATCAATCATCAGTTTAAACCTGTAAATCACTTTTCAGCAGAGATGGGTTGGATAAATGATCCAAATGGTTTTGTTTATTTTCGTGGTGAGTACCATCTGTTTTATCAATTTTATCCTTATGATAGTGTTTGGGGTCCAATGCATTGGGGACATGCAAAAACGTCAGATTTTGTCCATTGGGAGCACTTACCGGTAGCATTGGCACCAGATATGTCATATGATAAAGATGGCTGTTTTTCCGGATCAGCTATTGTTAAAGATGATGTTTTGTGGCTAATGTACACTGGTAATATTGAACAAGAAGATGGTAGTATCCGTCAAGTTCAGAATATGGCCTACTCTAAAGACGGTATTGTTTTTACAAAAATTGCTGAGAATCCAGTAGCTACGGGAGAATGTTTGCCGAAAGAATTGATTTCGTCAGATTTTCGTGATCCAAAATTATTTGAAAAAGATGGCAAGTATTATGCCGTGGTCGCTGCTAAGCATCAGGATGATGTGGGAACAATTGTTTTACTTGGTTCAGATAACTTGATAGACTGGACATTTGAATCAATTTTCTTAAAAGGGACACCTGAACAAGGTATCATGTGGGAATGTCCGGATTATTTCAATTTGGAAGGCACTGATGTATTGGTAATGTCTCCTATGAGAGTGGCACGTGACAAATATCATTTTAGAAACATTAATGCTTCAGTAGTCTTAACAGGAAAGGTGGACTGGGACGAGAAACGATTTAAATTAGAGTCCATTCATGAATTAGACCATGGTCATGATTTTTATGCCCCTCAATCTTTATTAGATGATAAAGGTCGACGTATTATGATTGCATGGCTACATACTTGGGGACGTCAACTTCCTCCACATGAGTTGCAACATAGATGGGCTGGTAGTATGACTTTGCCACGTGAGTTGACGTTGAAGGATACTCGAGTTCTTCAGAATATCCTTCCAGAAACTCTCGAAGCTCTTCCAATGATTGAAATGAATCAGAATCTGACTAAAACTGGATTCTTTGAAATTGAAGTCAATGGTAGGTTACAAATGAGATTAGGAACTTTAGATGACTATATTAGTTTTGGATTTGATGAAGAAGAAGGAGTTGTATTCATAGATCGCAAACACCTCAAATATAAGCTCAAAGGTGATGAAACATGGCAAACAGACTTACGATCAATTCCTATCCAAGCTAAAAAATTAGTTGTCGTGATTGACTATAATAGTATTGAAATTTTTGTGAATGATGGTGAAGAAACACTCAGTTCGGCTTATTACATCGAAGGAGATTGTTATTTAAGCCGTATTGTGTAATCATATTTTCTAGCCTTAAAAGTCTAATCTGAATGAAACGAATAAGCATCCCCAATCAACTGGTTGGGGATTTTTTCCGTATAGCAAAGGAAAATCTTAGTTTTTCATGGGATATTATTTAAGGGTTATTTTAGGTATACTAGTAGGTAAGCGTATACAAAAAGGAGGTAATGATGGCATCTATTAAGCTGGTTACGATAGGCGGTGGTTCTAGCTATACACCGGAATTGGTGGAGGGAATGATCTTAAGAAGTCATTTGATTTCTATCTCAGAGTGGTGGTTTGTTGATGTGCCAGAAGGTGAAGAAAAGCTTCATATCGTTGTAGAGCTTGCTAAACGAATGGTTGAAAAAGCAGGCTTAGATTGGAAGATAAAAGCTACCTTAAATCGTCAGGAAGCGCTAAAGGACGCTGATTTTGTGACGTCTCAATTTCGTGTTGGTGGCTTGGACGCGCGCTATCTTGATGAAAGTATCCCTCTGTCAAGGGGGATTATTGGTCAAGAGACAAATGGAGCAGGTGGACTTTTTAAAGCATTTAGAACCGTTGAAGCTTACAAATCCATTGTTTCTGATATGAAAACCTTCTGTCCAGATGCTTGGTTGATTAATTTTACCAATCCGGCAGGTATGGTGACGGAAGCCTTAATCAATAGACTAGGATGGAAGAAAACAATTGGTTTGTGCAATATCCCTATTGGCCAGCAAAAGGCAGCTGCGAGTGCATTAGCCTTGGACGAAAGTGAGCTTACCCTAAGACATGTGGGTCTTAATCATTACCATTTTCATCAGGTTTGGGATAAGAATGGCCATAATCGAACAGGTGAGTTGATTGAGCGATTTTATGGGCGTTTAAAGGCTAAAGAACAAGAGACTGTTAAAAACATTACCAACCTAGAGTTTCCTATTAGTTTTTTAAGGTCTATTCAAATGCTTCCTTGTGATTATCATCGCTACTACTTTTTAGAAAAAGAGATGTTAGCAGATGCTCTCGCCCAATATCGTGAAGGGCATATTAGAGCAGCAGTGGTTAAAGATGTCGAGAAGGAACTCTTTGAACTTTATCAAGATCCTAATCTGAAAGAAAAACCCAAACAATTGGAGCAAAGGGGCGGAGCTTATTATAGTGATATTGCCTGTCAAATTATTGTTGCTATAATCACTGATAGTCATGAAACCTTAACCGTTTCAACTGTCAATCACGGCGTGATTCCATTTTTACCTAAGGACAGTGTTGTGGAGGTTTCAGCCATGATAACCTCTCAGGGTGCTATTCCTTTGGCGACACCTGATGTTCCAAAAGTGTTAGAAGGGCAACTTCAATTGATGAAAAAAATGGAGCAAGTTACAGTGGAAGCTGCTATTTCAGGTGATTACCATACCGCTTTACAGGCCTTTTTCTTAAATCCACTGATTCCCAATGGGTCTGAAACAGAACTATTATTGAAAGAATTACTACTGGCTCATGACACTTATCTACCGCAATTTCAACCGACAATTGCTGCTATTAAGGAAGGAAAGCTATAAATGACGACAACACAGACTTATCAATTTCCTGAAGGTTTCTTATGGGGAACATCAACATCTGGACCGCAAAGTGAAGGAAGTATTGAGGGTGATGGAAAGGGAATGAATAACTGGGATTACTGGTACAGTATTGCACCTGAAAAATTTCATGATGGCATTGGACCAAGTCAAACCTCAACCTTCTATCAACATTATAAAGAAGACATTGGCTTGTTGAAGGAGACAGGGCAAACTGTTTTTCGTCCATCCATCCAGTGGGCGCGTTTAATACCTGATGGTACCGGCAAGGTTAATGGGAAAGCCGTTGCCTTTTACCGGGATGTTTTTAAGAGCATCAAAGATGTAGGTGTTAAACCCATCGTCAATTTATATCATTTTGATTTGCCCTATGCTCTCCAGGAAAAAGGTGGTTGGGAAAACAAAGAGACTGTCTATGCCTATGAAGCTTATGCAAGAAAGTGCTTTGAGTTATTTGGAGATTTAGTGGATACTTGGATCACCTTTAATGAGCCGATTGTTCCTGTTGAGTGTGGCTATATGAATGACTTGCATTATCCTTGCAAAGTTGATCCTAAAGCGGCAGTGGCTGTTGCCTATCACACCCAATTAGCTAGCAGTTTAGCCGTAAAAGCCTGCCACGATGTTAATGCTAGCCACAAAATCAGTATTGTCCTCAATTTGACGCCTGCTTATCCTAGAAGTGAGTCTGAGGAAGACCGCCAAGCAGCGCACATCGCAGAGTTATTTCAAACCAAGAGTTTCCTTGATCCGTCTGTTCTAGGGACTTATCCAGATGACTTGGTAGAAATCATTAGAAAGCATGATTTGATGCCAGAGGTAACTTCAGAAGAATTAGACATTATTCGCCAGCATACCGTAGACTTCCTAGGGGTTAACTATTATCAGCCCATGCGTGTCAAAGCACCAGAAAGCCATAGTGGTTTAGATCAGGCATTTAGTCTAGACCTTTATTTTGAACACTATGATATGCCAGGTAAAAAGATTAATCCTCATCGTGGTTGGGAAATTTACGAACAAGGGATTTACGATATTGCGATGACGATTAGAGATCATTATGGCAATATTGACTGGTTGGTAACTGAAAATGGCATGGGTGTTGAGGGAGAAGAAAAATTTCTTAAAGATGGTGTGATTCAAGATGATTATCGCATTGCCTTTATCAAAGACCATCTGATTGAACTTCATAAAGCGATTGAAGAGGGGGCTAACTGTAAAGGATACATGCTATGGACGTTTATTGACTGTTGGTCTTGGCTAAACGCCTATAAAAATCGCTATGGGTTGGTTTCGCTTGATTTAGAAACACAAGAGCGTCGTCTGAAGAAATCTGGTTACTGGTTTAAAGAACTCAGTCAAAATAATGGTTTTTCACAATAAGGAGAGAGAATATGGTCACATTTGGTTTTTCCATCTACCCTGAAAAGCATGAGCTTAACAAGATTAAATCATACATGGATTTGTTGAAAAAGTATGGTGCTGAGCGCATTTTTATGAGTCTCTTGCAATTAGAAGCAGGAGATACCACAACTTTTGACAAGTATAAGGCTATTATTCACTATGCTAATGAACTGAATATGCGCGTGATTGCTGATATTAGTCCAAGTTTTATTGAACAAAATGCTTGGGAAGATCAGTTGATTCTCAAAGCAAAGGAATTTGGGTTAGCCGGTTTACGCCTTGATGAAGCCCTCTCTATTGACGACATTGTCTCCTTAACTCAAAATCAGCTTGGTTTAAAAATTGAATTAAACATGAGTACAGATAAGACCTTGGTTAATGATCTTTTAGCGAGTGATGCTAATTTTGATAATATTATTGCCTGTCATAATTTCTATCCTCATGAGTTCACTGCCCTATCGCAGCAACATTTTAGAGAGATGTCGGCTTTTTATAATGAAAAAGGGATTGAAACTGCTGCTTTTGTTAGCAGTCAAACAGCCAAAGAAGGTCCTTGGCCACTTTCTGAAGGCTTGCCAACCGTGGAGGACCATCGCCATTTGCCAATAGCTCAGCAGGTTCAACTGATGAAAGCGGTTGGTACCATTGACAATATTCTGATTTCTAATCAGTTTATCTCTGAAGAAGAGTTAAAGACTTGTCACCAAGCTCTAGTCTCAGAAGTCAAGTGTTTGGAAGTTTCTGTTTTGGATGATCTTAGTAGCGTCGAAGAAGCGATTGTAAGCTTTGATCATAACTATCGCGGCGATATCTCAGATTATGTGATTCGCTCAACCATTCCTAGAACGATTTATACAGATGTTTCCCTCCCTCCACGAGACAATCAGTCTAAAAAAGTCAAGCGAGGGAGTCTTATCATTGATAATGACCGATACACGCGCTACAAGGGAGAATTACAGATTGCTTTAAAAGATTTTACCATTAGTGATAAGGCCAATGTAGTAGGACACATTTGTGAGACTTCCTTGCCTTTACTAGAGACGTTAGAGGCTTGGGAAGACTTTAAATTAATCATTAAATCTTAGTCACTGATTTTCAGTTTCACAACGGAAAAAGACAGGCTTTTTACCAGGTAATCTTCTGCTATAATGAGAAATGTAAGGGCTAACATAATCAGGAGTGAAAGGAGGACGAATGCTTTCTAAAAAAGAAATGTCACTAATGGATTTTTTAATAAAGCAGAGGTCTACATTTGTCTCTAGTGAAGATATTGGTCATCAGCTAGGGATGAGTGATCGCACGGTCAGAAAGTACCTCAGTCAGTTATCAGACACGATTGTTGGACATGGTGCTAGTATTATCTCTAAGAGAGGTTATGGTTACCAACTGATGGTTGATGATCAGCCGATGTTTGAGCTTTTTTGGCAAAACCTGTTAGCAGCAAAACGCAATGTGAAAGACGTTTTACAAATTGAGGAGGCAGAAGATCGTAAACACTACATCTTAAATAAACTCTTTTTTGAAGATAAACAGCAGTCCTTAAAAAGCCTTGCTAAAGAATTATTCATTAGTCGCACAACCTTAAATAATGTCCTTTCTCTGATTCGTGAGACTCTCCTGCCTTATGGTTTAACCCTATTGACAAATAAACAGATGATCACTGTTCTGGGGTCTGAAGCAGATATGAGGCGCTTTATTATGGACTATTTCTTTGTCAATAGTTTTGATGAGTCCATGTCTGGCATGGTAGAACACTATTTTGTGTCGACGATCAATTTTCCAGAATTGACCATTTTTGTCATAGATGAATGTCGCAATGCTGACTTGAAATTATCTGATTTTATTATTCAGAATTTAGTGCTACACATTGCGCTAATGCTTCAACGAATACGACTTGGTTATCCTTTAAAAAGCTTTAATAGTTCTGATGTCATTGAATCATCTGAAGAATACCGCGTCGCTAAGAGAATCTTAAATCGAGTTGAAGAGGCTTATGATATCAGTTTTCCTAAGGAAGAAGCTAATTATATCGCCCTTCATTTGACAGTTAAGAATTCATCAGTCAATCCTGCTACAACAGGATTTTCGACAGGTTTAATTGAGTATCATCTGAAAGAAAAATTTGTAGAAGCGAGCCAGCTCATTGCCGTTCCTTTTTATTTGGATAATGATCTCCTTAATGGCTTGACTGCCCATATGACACCGCTTCTAAGTCGCTTGAAAAATAAGATTCAAATGACCAATCCTCTGACAGAACAACTAAAACAGGATTACCCAGAAGTTTTCGAGATGACCAAGCATGTTTTTAAAGACATGCCGGAATTGTCACCCTATCAGGTAACTGACGATGAATGGGCCTATATTACCCTTCATCTGATGGCAGCTATTGAGCGTTATTCCAACAAAAATAAATTAAATGTCTTGGTAGTCTGTGCGACAGGATACGGTAGTGCCTTGATGCTAAAAAATCGTTTGGAAAAAGAATTTGGCGGTAGCTTGCAGATTGTGGATGCGATTAGTTACTATGAATTATCTGAAAAAAGACTTCAGTCTATTGATCTGATTATTTCATCCATTAGTCTTTCCAATCTGATGTTTTTAACGCCTGTCATAAATGTTAGCGTTTTCTTAAATGACGAAGACATTGCGAGAATAAGAAGTTATTTATCAGAAGAAATCTCTGTAAACTATAACAGTAGGGGGCAGAGGAAGCTAAGCGATGAAAAAGCTTGTCAGATTGCCGAAGAGATGTTTGTTTCAAAACGCTTTTTCTATTTTGAACAAGAACTCTCTAAAGCTGAAGTCCTTGAGACTATGGTCAGCAGTTTAGAAGAATCAAGAGATGACCAGTTCGTTGAGCAATTTTTAAAACAAATGGAATTACGTGAAAGTTATAGTCCCATTGTTTATGGTAATACGCTAGCCTTTCCGCACCCGTCATCAGCTATGTCTTTGTCTGAACAAGTGGTTGTTGGTGTTCTTAAAGAACCCCTTCAGTGGAATGAAGAGCATTGCGTTAACTTTATCTTTTTGTTGTCACCATCAAAAGGAAGCAACCCATATTTAAAACATCTGTCACCTAGTTTAGTTGACTTTGTCGAGCAGACAGAACTTCAAGAACAACTTTTAGCTAGTCCAACTGTCAATAACGTCAAAAAAATATTTATCCCTTTAATTGGGAAACATTAGGAGGAATTTTTATGAAATCAATTATGTTAGTTTGTAACGCTGGTATGTCAACAAGTATGCTAGTTACTAAAATGCAAAAAGCCGCAGAAGATAAAGGTGTGGATGTTAAAATCTGGGCCGTTCCTGTGTCAGAAGCGGCTAATGAAGTAGCCGACAACGCTATTGATGTCCTACTCTTAGGCCCACAGGTCAAATTCTTGGTTAAAGAGTTTAAGGAAAAGTATGAACCAGAAATCAAAGTAGATAGCATTAACATGGTCGACTACGGGACAATGAATGGCGCAAATGTGTTGGAGACAGCGCTTAAAATGATGGAGGACTGAGTATGACTGAACCCACAAATTTAGAAGCGATTATGGGGTTAATCATGTATGGTGGAGAAGCTAAAGGTAAAGCTGTGGAAGCCATCCGTGAGGCAAAATTAGGAAATATTGCCCAAGCAAGAACGCGAATTGATGACGCTTACAACTCCTTGAATGTTGCACATAATTCTCAGACCGAGCTATTATCGCAAGAAGCTGCCGGACAGTCAGTGGAATTATCGCTTTTAATGGTTCATGGTCAAGATCACTTAATGACGGCTCTAACCTTTATTGATATGGCAAAAGAAGTGATTGATGTTTATGAAAAATTAGCAGAGTTGAGTTAGTTTTATGGAAATAATCAAAACAGCAGATGTATCGATAACAGCTTTGTTTCAGGTTGTCACCGACTCCTTAAAGAGAGATTATCATGAAAATACGCTCAAAAAGCTAACAGACGAAGCCATTGTTCCTGGATTGAATTACATCAAAACCTTTGGGTCATCTCAGCAACACCAAATCAAAGTGGTGGTGGAAAACTTTGACGCCCCAAATCAATATGTCGTAAGCTTTCATTCCAATCGAGGAAAACAGACCATTTCTTATCATTTTAAAGCGCTAGAGGCGAACAAGACACTGATTGCTTATGCCCAAGACTTGCAAGCGAGTGATATTTTCCAAAAAGGAAACCGTTTTCTCATGAATACGGTATTCAAGAAAAGCATTGAAAAGCAAACGCAAGCACAACTAGACGCTCTAGTCATGCACGCTAAGGATCTGGACACATCAGAAAAGGAAAGACAATCATGACAAATCAGATATCGCATATCCCCAAAGACTTTCTCTGGGGATCAGCGTCAGCAGCCTACCAGGTCGAAGGGGCTTGGGATGCTGATGGCAAGTCACCATCTGTCTGGGATAATCATGTCAAACTCCCAGGAACTACCTTTAAAGGAACGACAGGTGACATTGCAGTAGATCATTATCATCGCTACAAAGAGGACGTGGCTCTGATGGCTGAGATGGGCTTAAAAGCTTATCGCTTCTCGATTGCTTGGACACGTATTTTACCAGAAGGTCGTGGTCCTGTTAATGAAGAAGGCATTCAATTTTATTCAGATTTGATTGATGAATTACTAAAACACCATATTGAACCCTTGATTACGCTTTATCATTGGGATTTGCCACAGTGCTTAATGGATGAGTACGGTGGTTGGGAGTCACGTCAGATTATTGATGATTTTAACGAATACGCTAGCGTTCTCTTTGACCGTTTTGGCGACCGGGTTAAATACTGGATTAGCCTAAATGAGCAAAACATTTTTGTTAGCTTGGGCTATCAGTTGGGGTTACACCCACCAGGTGTTCGAGATGATGAGCGTATGTACCAAGTGAATCATATTGCTAATCTGGCCAATGCTAAGGTGATTAATACCTTCCATCAGATGATTCCTGATGGAAAGATTGGACCAAGCTTTGCATACTCTCCAATCTATGCTAAAGATAGTCATCCCATCAATGTTTTAGCTGCTGAAAGAGCTGAGGACATGCAGTCCCATTTTTGGATGGACATTTACCTCAAAGGCAGATACCCTAAATTTGCTTTGGATAATCTGGCTAAGCAAGGCATCAGTATTGATATTCAAGAGGGAGATATGGCGCTCATCGCTTCAGCTAAACCAGATTTTTTAGGTATTAACTATTATCAATCAAATACCATGGCTTATAACCCAATTGATGGGGTAGGACGTGGTGAGATGAATACAACCGGTAAAAAAGGAAGTTCAGGGGAATCAGGAGTTCCTGGTTTGTATAAACGCATTGAGAATCCTTTTGTTGAACGAACAAACTGGGATTGGGAAATTGATCCCATGGGTCTTCAAATTGCCATCCAACGCATTAGCAGTCGTTATGATGTTCCTGTCCTCATCACGGAAAATGGTCTTGGAGAATACGATCAAGTTGCAGAAGATGGTCACATCCATGATGACTATCGTATTGATTATCTCAGTCAGCATGTGACAGCTATTAATGATGCTATTCAAGATGGTGCCAGCGTTCTTGGCTACTGTACTTGGTCCTTTACTGATTTACTGTCATGGCTCAATGGCTATCAAAAACGTTATGGCTTTGTTTATGTTGATAAACATGAAGTTGAAGAGGGTACCCTTGAAAGAAAACCCAAGGATAGTTTTTACTGGTATCAAGGGTTGATTAAGAAACATCACATTGCTAAAAATAATTAAAGTTTAGGAGAAACACTATGTCAAATTTTTCTGATAAATTTATGGAAATATCTGGGAAAATAGGCTCTCAACGTCACCTTGTTGCGATCCGAGATTCCTTTATTTCAATGATGCCAATTACTATGGCGGGTTCTGTTGCTGTTTTGCTCAACGTTTTTCTAAGAGATATTCCAACCAATCTAGGCTGGGAGAGCTTTACGGCAGCTATGCAACCCATTATTGATATCAATGGTTATGTTTACTTTGGTACCATCAGTATCATGGCCCTATTCTTTGCTTTTGCCTTTGGGTACAACTTATCAGTCATGCACAAGGTTAACCCTCTGGCTGGTGGTTTGATTTCGTTTGCGTCTTTTGTAGCCACTATTCCTCAAAGTATTACAGTCTCAACGGCTCTTGAAAAAGTGAGCCCGTCTAATATTGCTCTGTTAAAAGAGCTTGGTTTGACAGTAGTAAAAGCGGACGGTGCGACAAGTATTGAAGCAAGCCAATGGGGAGCTATCGCTCTTAGTTACGCTGGGGCGACAGGTCTCTTCACAGCTCTTGTTATTGGATTTCTTTCCATGTTCGTCTATGCCGCTTTGACCAAGCGTAACATTACGATAAAATTGCCTGATAGTGTTCCACCTGCTGTTAATAAAGCCTTTGCAGCGATTATTCCTGGTACAGCAGCTATTTATGCTTCAGCCATTGTGGCTTACCTTGCTTTTGCAACAACTGGTTTAGCTTTGGGAGACTTGGTGTCTACCTATGTGCAAAAACCGCTCATGGGCTTATCACAAGGTATTGGTTCAGTTGTTTTCCTATCATTCTTAGTTCAATTGTTCTGGTTCTTCGGTCTTCATGGCCACAACGTGTTAGCACCTGTGATGGATGGTATTTATGGTGTTGCTCTTAACGAAAATACAGCAGTTTATGAAGCGACACGAAAAGTTTCAGAATTGCCATGGGATTGGACACGTGGCTCATTTGACGCTTACGGGCAAATGGGTGGTTCAGGTATTACCCTAGCCTTGATTATTGCTATCTTTATCTTTTCAAAACGTGAAGAGCATAAAACCATCGCTAAATTGTCTGCGCCAATGGGTGTTTTCAATATTAACGAACCAATTATCTTTGGTATGCCAATTGTGCTTAACCCAAGTTTTGTGATTCCTTGGTTGATTGTCCCACCAGTATGTAATGCCATCGCTTATGTTGCGACCACTACGGGATTGATTCCACCAGTATTCTTAGCCGTTCCTTGGATTACACCTGCTGGACTTTATGCTTACCTTGCTACGGGTGGTAGCTTTATGGCTGGCTTGGTATCTCTCTTTAACTTATTTGTGGCTTTCCTCATTTGGACGCCATTTGTGATTTCTGCCAATAAGATTAAACCAGGAGAATAGCAATGGAAAAAAACGGCTCATCCTTTTTGATCGCTTTTGGATTTTTTATCATTGCGGTTAGTCCCACCTTCGGAAATCAATATTATAATCTGATTACGGGCTTTCTATTCATCTTTTTAGGCTTCTATTGGATGAAGAAACGTCGAAACAAGATAAACCAAAAGAAACAAGATTAGATTTTTAGATAAAAACGGTCTTTCTTGACTTTAGGAGTGACGATAAACGCTATCAAAAGCTTGTCGTCACTTTTTTATTGTCTGGGCAACAATCATCTCCAGTAGCTATTGTGATCAGATAGGAATTGGCTAGTCCTATTATCTTCGAGTTGGTTGATAGCTTTTACCATCAATGACAGTAGTAAACAAGGGAGATGAAGTTGCCATATCGTTATGATTGGTAGTTAATGAGAGGACTTATCGGTCATTTTTATTTTACCTGCTTTTTTATCGACACTTGCCAAGCAAAATGGTCCTATTATTTAGGTAGCTAAACCTTGTTTTTAAGACAGGTCAATGTAGGTTCGTTCAAAGGTGGCGTTTATTTGCTAGCGTAAGAGTTATGGCATAAAAGGATAATAGCGATTTAGAAGATAGCTTGCCATGTCTTTTTAAAGTTTCTCTGTTTCAAAAATTTGCAAACGTTTACGAAAAAGATTACAATAATGATAACACTGAAAAAGGAGATTTTTATGGCTTATCAAACGATTTACCCCTACACAAATGAAGTGCTCCATCAATTTGACAATGTTTCAGATGCAGATGTCGAAAAAGCGCTGGAAACAGGTCACCAGCTTTATAAACAATGGCGCCGAGAAGATCATTTAGAGGATCGCAAAGCGCAACTTCACAAGATTGCCGACTTACTCCGCCGCGATCGTGATAAATATGCGGAAGTAATGACTAAGGATATGGGTAAACTCTTCACAGAAGCTCAAGGTGAAGTGGAACTCTGTGCTGATATTGCGGATTACTATGCTGATAAGGCTGATGAGTTTTTGAAACCAGTTCCTCTGGAAACCGATACTGGTGATGCTTATTACCTTAAACAAGCAACTGGTGTGATCTTAGCGGTAGAGCCTTGGAATTTCCCATTCTATCAAATCATGCGCGTGTTTGCACCTAACTTCATTGGTGGTAACCCAATGGTCTTAAAACATGCGTCAAACTGTCCAGCCTCTGCCCAAGCTTTCGAAGATTTAGTTCTTGAAGCTGGTGTGCCAGAAGGAGGATTCAAAAACCTTTTCGTTTCTTATGATCAAGTTAACACTATCATTGCAGATAAACGGGTTACTGGTGTCTGCTTAACAGGTTCTGAGCGTGGTGGAGCATCGGTCGCTGAAGCAGCGGGACGTCATCTGAAGAAATCATCACTTGAACTTGGCGGAAATGATGCCTTCATTATCCTTGAAGACGCTGATTTTGACTTACTGAAAGAGACCATTTTCTTTGCTCGACTTTATAATGCTGGTCAAGTATGTACCTCTTCCAAACGTTTCATCGTTGTAGGTGAAGAAAACTATAACAAATTTGTGGATATGGTTGTGGAAACCTTTAAAACAGCTAAATGGGGCGACCCTATGGCATCTGAGACCAGTTTAGCGCCTCTATCATCAGCTGGTGCTAAAGAAGAAGTCTTGGAGCAGATTAAATTAGCCATAGATAATGGGGCAACTGTTGAATACGGTAACGAGTTAATCGATCATCCAGGCAACTTTGTTATGCCAACGGTCTTGACCAACATTACTAATGAAAATCCAATTTACAACCAAGAAATCTTTGGTCCAGTAGCTTCCATTTACAAAGTTGATACTGAAGAAGAAGCGATTGAATTAGCGAACGATTCTAGCTACGGTCTTGGTGGTACAGTCTTCTCAAGCAATCAAGAACATGCCGAACGTGTCGCAGCTCAAATTGAAACAGGTATGAGTTTCATCAACTCTGGCTGGGCATCACTTCCAGAATTGCCATTTGGTGGGGTCAAAAATGCTGGTTATGGACGCGAACTCAGTGAACTAGGTTTTGCAACCTTCTTGAATGAGCATTTAGTCTACACACCAAAACGTTAATCATATATAAAAAAGGGCTTCGATGAAGCTCTTTTTAGATAGCATTATGGTTCTTTAAAACGACAAGGTATTGACCTTCTTCAATGCTTCGCCAAGTTAGTAGTATAGTATCATCATTTCCGAGAAAATCACCATCATTTTAATCATGAAAAGGCTATACTAGAGTTAATAAAGTCATTTAAAGGAGATATTATGCAATACAAAACGCTTAAACCATTTCCAGATAACTTCTTTTGGGGAGCTTCAACGTCAGCTTATCAAGTTGAGGGAGCAGCTTTAGAAGACGGCAAAGGACCATCATGTCAAGATGTTAAGGAAATTCCAGAAGGGACTTCGGATTTATCTGTTTCAGTAGATCATTATCACCATTACAAGGAAGATATTGCTCTGATGGCAGAAATGGGCTTTAACTCATACCGCTTTTCCATCTCTTGGTCTCGTATTTTACCAGAAGGTACAGGGGCGGTAAATCCTCAAGGCATTGAGTTTTACAACAATCTGATTGATGAGTGCTTGAAATATCATATTGAACCAATCGTGACCATGTTCCACTTTGATATGCCGGCTAAATTAGATGAGCGTGGTTCCTGGTCTAATCGTGAGTCTATCGATTGGTTTGCGGATTTTGCTAAAGTGTTATTCAAAAACTTTGGAGATCGTGTCAAATACTGGCTTACCATCAATGAGCAAAACATGTTGACATTGGTTGGTCCTGTCATTGGTACCCTTCATGTGCCAGAAGGGACTGACAACTTGACGCGTGAAATTTACCAACAAAATCACCACCAATTGGTAGCCCAAGCCAAGGCTATGCAGCTCTGTCATGAGATGCTTCCAGAAGCCAAGATTGGTCCTGCTCCAAATATTTCTCTAGTCTATGCAGCATCTTCAAAACCAGAAGATGTTTTGGCATCACAGAACTTTAATGCCATCCGTAACTGGTTCTACCTAGATGCAGCGGTTTACGGTGTTTATAATCATTTAGTATGGTCATATTTGGAAGAAAATGATGTCGTGCCAGATGTAACAGCAGATGACCTAGCTATCATGAAAGCAGGGAAACCTGATTTTATTGGTTTTAATTATTACAATACTGCCACAGCAGCAGCGTCAGATGGTAGCGAAAGTGACTTCTCAACACATGCTGATCAACAATCTAAACAAGGTGTGGCTAATGTCTTTAGGACAGTAAACAATCCGAATCTTCCTAAGACAGAATTTGGCTGGGAAATTGATCCAGTGGGCTTTCGTGCAACAGTCCGCGAAATGTATAGCCGTTACCGTTTGCCATTATTGGTAACGGAAAATGGTCTGGGTGCCTATGATACTTTAACCGAAGATGGCAAAATCCATGACAGCTATCGTATCAAATACTTGCAGGATCACATCGAGCAAATACAACTTGCCATTACAGATGGTGTTGACATGATGGGTTACAACCCTTGGTCAGCGATTGATCTCATTTCAACGCATGAGGGGATTAAAAAACGTTATGGCTTTATCTATGTTGACCGTGACGATTTTGACCTCAAAACGCTCAAACGTTACCGCAAAGATTCTTTCTACTGGTACCAACGTGTTATTAAGACAAATGGTCAAGATTTGAGTGATCTGTAAGTGAGTTTAATCACATTATGAAAAAAGAGTGGGGCAGCCATCTGTAACTCAGTGAGTACGATGATTACCCACTTTTTAATATTGGCTTTTCCGCTTCTTGCTCCGAGGGTTTGACAAAACGACATTAGCTGTCCCAAAACGTTCAAAGACTATCTAGTAGAAGCATCCGTCCATCTTGTGATAGCAAAACAATTCTGACCATGAAATGACGGCATCCTTCTTTGGTCATTTGAAAGTGAGAATGCTTAGAGGCCTGTAACTTCTCACCAGTCTATGGATGAACCTGAGTATATAAGATTATAGCAACCATCAGCGAATAACATAAAACGATCTAGTCCTGCGAAGTCTAGTCTCTCCTTTTAAAAGGCAACCATTGAAAAGATGAGAGTTCTCATTTTCAAAATAGACTTGCCTGAAACAACAACAAGACGAAAATACTTCAAAAAAGTATGGCCATTAGACCATACTTTTTTGACTTATTTCCTGAACATTGAGTGGATATGCTAAATGTTCGTAAAAAGCTTAAGAAAATTGTCCAAAATGGAGTGTTTCTTAAACCTGAAAGGTTCTCACTTGAGAAGTATTGTTACCCTGTCTTAGTCACGTCCTTCAAAAACAGGAAGGCTGATGATTTCAATTTTGTAACCATCTGGATCTGTGATGAAGTAAAACATTGGTTTTTGATCTGGCAATCCTTTGATGTCTGTGATGGTGTAACCAGCTTCTTGATGAGCCTTATGAAGGCCTTCAATATCTTCAACACCAAGAGCAATATGACCATAGCCATCACCAAGTTCATAAGCAGCGTGGCCATAATTGTAGGTCAACTCGAGTTCGTATTCATAACCATCTGCACGTAGGTAAACAATGGTAAATTCTTGCTTTGGGAAGTCTAAACGACGATCTTCAGTCAATGACAAAGCGTCTGCGTAGAATTTTAAGGAAGCATCTAAATCTTTGACGCGAACACAGGTATGCAATGGTTTCATATTAGTCTCCTTTTTCGAAATGCTGACTATTTTTAATTCAATTATTATCTTATCAAAAAGGCTAGTCTTTTACTAATGATAATGTTTACGTTATGTCATTTACTAGTTGAAAGTGGAGATGACTGTGTGACGTTCTTTGCGTTGACGCGGGTGTTTAGGGTCTTCCAAGCGATAACCTAATGACATCATGCTTGCAATTCCTTCTTTGTTACTGTCAATCACACCGTATTCATCTAAGAGAGCATTAACTTTTTGATAAGGGAAGCCTTCAATGGGACAGGAATCAATGCCTAATAAAGCAGCAGAGGTCATCATATTTCCTAGAGCGATATAAGTTTGTTTTGCTGTCCAATCCCATAGACGGTCTTTGTTATCTGCGATTTCCATATCTGATTCTTGAAAGATTTGGTACTGCTTTAAGCGAGTTTTTATAGCTTCTGGTTCAGAAATACCACGGCGGACAAGGCTGTCATAGACCGACTCGCTATCGTAGCGGGCATTTTTCTCAGCGATTAAAAGAATAAAATGACTTGCTGTCTCTAACTGCGATTTAGCACCCCAAGAAACGGCTTTGATGGCCTCTTTAACGGCTGCATTTTCCAAAACGACAAAGCGCCAGCCTTCTAAACCAATGGAAGATGGGCTTAACCAAGCAGCATCTAAAATAGTGTCTAAATCCTCTTGAGGAATTTTTTTGTCTTGATAGACACGCATGGCGACACGTTTTTGATAAGCATCTTGAAGTTGTTGGCGAACGATTTGATTATCCATAATGTCTCCTTTTCTTTGGAAATATGATACCATTTTTTGGTGATGATGACGATGATTACCCCTTGAAAGTGTGTCTTAAAACGTGTTAAGATAGAGGTATTTAGGATAAAATTCACAGGAGGCATTATGGATCAGCATCAAAAAGCTAGGTCGTATTTATCAGAATCGATTTTATTTCTCATTTTCAGGGGGATTATTGTCGGGCTGTTGGCAGGATTTGTGGTGAGTAGTTTTAGATTACTTATTCAAGTAGTTTATGAAAAGGTTTTGCATTTATATGAACTCGCTCACGAACAAAGTATTTATTTAGCACTTATTCTTGGCTTATATGCCCTTATTGCTTTAATCGTAGGGAAATTGCTGCTATCAGAGCCACAAATTAAGGGATCCGGTATCCCTCAAGTTGAGGCTGAACTCAAAGGATTCATGCACTTGAATTGGTGGAGCGTACTCTGGAAAAAATTTGTAGCAGGTTTATTAGCTATTTCAAGTGGTATGCTTCTAGGTAGAGAAGGCCCTAGTATTCAACTGGGTGCTATGGTTGGTAAAGGCGTTGCAACCAAGTTTGGCTTAGCCTCTTTTGGAGAGAAAACCTTGATTGCTAGTGGTTCGGCAGCAGGGATTGCAGCAGCTTTTGGCGCACCGATTGCTGGGCTTCTTTTTGTCGTTGAAGAAGTTTATCATCATTTTTCACGAACGGTTTGGATTACGACTCTAACGGCCAGTCTGACAGCAGATCTGGTCTCCAAACAGTTCTTTGGGATGGCCCCTGTGCTTGATTTTGCTTCCCATTTAGCCCGCCTACCCTTAGAGGCTTATTGGTTGTATCTCATTATGGGTCTTGTTTTTGGCTTTTTGGCGTTTGGTTACGAAAAAGTGGTCTTGGTTGTTGGAGACTGCTACCAGAAACTAGGGAAAATACTTCATATCCAGCCAGCCTATTTTAGCATTGTTGCCCTCATTGCTATCATGCCCTTAACTTATTTTCTTCCCATCCTTTCTGGAGGAGGTCATGAAGTCATTGTCACCCTTCCTAAACTTAATCTAAGTTTTTGGGTCTTGTTAATGTGGCTAGTTATTCGTTTTGTTTACTGCATGATTTCTTATGGTAGTGGTGTTCCGGGTGGTATTTTTCTGCCCATCTTATCCCTTGGAGCCCTGTCAGGTGCGGCCTTTGGTGCCTTAGCTGTTCAACTTGGTTTGATTGATAACAGCATGTTTAGTATTTTTATTATCGCAGGGATGAGTGCCTACTTCGGCGCTGTTTCAAAAGCCCCACTGACCGCTATTGTCTTGGTTTGTGAAATGGTTGGAAATCTCTCGCAACTCATGCCTCTAGCCTTTGTTACCCTTGTGTCATATACCGTTATGGATCTGCTTAAAGGTGCCCCAGTCTATGAAGCCATGTTGGAAAAAATGTTTGCCAACAAGGAAGTCGACGTTTCTGAAAAACTCATGCTTCTGCAGTGGCCAGTATCAGATAAAATTGCTGGTAAACAAGTTCGCGAATTAGAGCTACCGCGACAAATTTTGATTACCAATCAAGTCGTCAATGGCAAAAATGAAGTCGTGTCTGGATCGTCTGTTTTGTATTTGGGGAATACTATCGATATCATCATCCGAGAGTCTGATCGTCATTTAGCTGAGAAATATTTACTCTAAGTTAGAAGACTGACGCATGAACGTAATGATTTTGAATATTTTCCACATCCATTGTAATGCTATTTGAGAAAGAAAAACTCTCAGAAAGGGTTATTTAGTCCCCTTTCTGGGAGTTTTTTTATGGATATGTTAGTCACGCATTGTCAATCTTGCTATTGATTAGAAGATTGGTCTATATTCTGAAATAACTAATGATAGATCGGTTGTTCTCTGCTATCATTGGCTGTCGGACTAGCCTTCAAAATAAAGTAGTTCTTTTGGTGTTTTGGTGAAGGTTTCAAAGCCATTTTTGGTGACATAGCCGCAATCTTCAATTCGAACACCAACCTTGCCAGGAATGTAGATACCTGGTTCTACGGAGAAACACATGCCTTCTTGGATTTCCATATCATTGCCTTCCATAATGGATGGGAATTCATGAACATCCATACCAAGCCCATGTCCAAGACGGTGGTTGAAGTATTCTCCGTAACCAGCTTTTTCAATGACCCGCCGTGCAGCAGCATCAACTTCAGCAGCAGTGACACCTGGTTTGATAAATTCTTGGGCAGTTAATTGAGCTTCTAGGCAGAGGTTATAAATATCTTTTTTGAATTGATCTGGCTGCCCAACGGCGACGGTTCTGGTCATATCACTAGTATAGCCAAGTGTTTCAACCCCCAAATCAAAGAGGAGTAGGGCATCATTTTCGATCTTGTTGACTCCCGGAATACCGTGAGGATTGGCAGCATTATCGCCAGTGAGTACCATGGTCTCAAAACTCATTTTGGAAATGCCCTGTTTTTTGAGTTCAAATTCAATCTGAGCGATGATATCAGTCTCTGTTTTATCGAGTGAAATGGTGTCAAAACCGATTTGCACAGCCTTATCAGCCCAGTCACCAGCAACCAACATCTTTTGGATTTCATCATCAGATTTAATTAATCGCATGTTTTGGATTAAAGGAGTCAAGTTGACAAAGGCACTTGTGAAGACAGCTTCTAAGCCTTTAAATTTAGTAACATTAAGGTTGTCGAATTCCACAGCCACTTTGGCAAAATCAGTTTGTGGCAAAACGGCTTTGATTTTATCCCATGGATTTTCAGCATCTTGATAGCCAACGACTGGAAAGTCGATGACGCTTTCAGCGCGTGCGGCGTCAAGCGCCGGTAAGAAAAGGAGAGGTTGCTTATCAGCCATCAAAAAGAGGAACATATAGCGTTCGTGGGGATCGCTAGCAAATCCTGTTAGGTAATTGATGGTAACAGGATCAGAAACAACAGCTGCTGGTACATCCTGTTTAAGTAAGTTCTCTAAAAGTAAATCAATTTTTGTCATGTCATCCCTTCTTTCTGTCTCTTATTTTTTCAGAAACTGCCTTAAAAATCAAGCTTTTACAGTCTTTTTCCTCAGATTCTCAAATAAATAAAAGAAAAAATAGCGTTAGACTTGAAAGTGTTTCCAAATCGTGATAGTATAGACTATGAAAGCGTGATTTTCAGGTAAAAAAATACAACGAAAGGAACATTCATATGAATACAGATGATACTATTACCATTTATGATGTCGCCAGAGAAGCAGGTGTATCAATGGCAACCGTTAGTCGTGTTGTCAATGGTAACAAAAATGTGAAAGAAAATACCCGTCAAAAGGTCCTAGAGGTTATCGATCGTTTAGACTACCGTCCTAATGCCGTAGCGCGTGGTCTTGCTAGCAAGAAAACGACGACAGTTGGAGTTGTTATTCCTAATATTTCTAATGCCTACTTTGCCCTTTTGGCTAAAGGTATCGATGATATCGCTGAAATGTACAAATACAACATTGTATTGGCTTCGAGTGATGAAGATGAAGATAAGGAAGTCAACGTGGTTAACACGCTATTTGCTAAGCAAGTTGACGGGATTATCTTCATGGGGCACCGGTTGACTGATAAGATTCGTGCTGAGTTTTCACGCTCACGCACTCCAGTCGTTCTTGCGGGAACAATTGATTTAGAGCATCAATTGCCAAGTGTTAATATTGATTACGAAAAAGCGGTTGAAGGTGTTGTTTCAGACCTAGCCAAACACCACAAAAAGATTGCATTCGTTTCAGGCCCTCTTCTTGATGACATCAATGGAAAAGTACGCCTTGCTGGCTATAAAGCTGGTTTACAATCGCATCAGCTTGACTATACAGAAGGTCTTGTTTTTGAAGCCAAATACCGTTATGAAGATGGTTTTGAACTAGCAGAACGTGTGATTAACTCAGGTGCAACAGCTGCCTATGTTGGCGAAGACGAACTTGCTGTTGGTCTTTTGAACGGTCTCTTTGCTGCTGGCAAACGTGTCCCAGAAGATTTCGAAATTATTACAAGTAATGATTCCGAAATTGTGAAATACACACGACCAAACTTGTCATCTATCAACCAGCCAATTTATGATTTAGGTGCGGTTGCTATGCGTATGTTGACTAAAATCATGAACAAAGAAGAATTAGAAGAAAAAGAAATTATTCTTAATCATGGTGTTACTAAGCGTGCATCTACAAAATAAGCAAGTGACATGACTTCTTAGTAGAGTCATGTTTTCTTATTTCTAAAAATAGTGGTAGAATAGACCAAATAATGAAAAGAGAGACAATCTATGACAAATGAAACCCTCATGCAGTATTTTGAATGGTACTTACCAGCAGACGGCCAGCATTGGCAACGCCTTATCGATGATGTTGATACCTTAAAACAACTCGGAGTCAATAAGGTTTGGATGCCACCGGCTTTTAAGGGAACAGGTTTTGAAGATGTTGGCTACGGCGTTTACGATCTCTTTGACTTAGGAGAATTTGACCAAAAAGGAACTGTTCCAACAAAGTATGGAACCAAGGAAGATTATCTGCGAGCAACCAAAGTGCTAAATGAGGCTGGCATCATGCCTATTGCTGATGTGGTTCTTAACCATAAGGCGAATGGTGATGATAAAGAACGTTTTAAGGTTTTGAAAATGAATCAGTCCAATCGTCAAGAACCTATATCAGAGCCTTATGATATTGAGGCTTGGACGCATTTTGCCTTCCCTGGCCGGCAAAAGCACTATGATGATTTTGAATGGCACTGGTATCACTTCTCAGGAACGGACTATGATGCGCTTCATAACGAAACTGGTCTATATATGGTCATGGGAGACAATAAGGGCTGGGCTGATCAAGACAGTGTTGATGAAGAAAATGGTAATTATGATTACCTTATGTTCAATGATGTCGATTTTAGGCATCCAGAGGTAGTGGCTAATCTACAAAAGTGGGTCGGTTGGTTTCTAGAAACAAGTCAGGTAGGAGGATTTCGATTAGACGCTGTTAAACATATTGATTCCGAATTCATGGCTAATTTTATCCGATATATCCGTGAGAATCACAAAGACAATCTTTATGTTTTTGGAGAGTACTGGAAGGATGACACTGAGGAAAATATCGACTATTTGGAAAATGTCGACTTGCAATTTGACCTGGTGGATGTTGTTTTACACATGAACCTCTATCAGGCCTCTCTAGATGGTCAGAACTTTGATTTAACAAGGATTTTAGACGGTAGCTTGATGCAAACTAGACCAGATTTTGCGGTTACTTTTGTGGACAATCATGACTCTCAAAGAGGTCAGTCTTTGGAGTCGACGGTGGAAGACTGGTTTAAACCCCTTGCTTACAGCCTGATTATGCTGCGCCAGCAAGGAAAACCTTGTCTTTTTTATGGGGATTACTATGGTATTGAGGGCGAGTTTGCTCAGGCTTCTTTCAAAGAAATCATTGACAAATTAGCCTACCTCAGACAAAAATATGTTTATGGCAGTCAAGTGGACTATTTTGATCATCCTAATTGTATCGGATGGGTCAATCAAGGTGATGAAAACCACCCCCACCCACTAGCAGTTGTCATGTCAAATGGTGATGCTGGTTGGAAAGACATGGAAATTGGCCAGCTACATGCTGGAAAAACCTTTATTGATTACCTAGGTCATTCAGAGGAAGAAGTGGTTATTGGTGATCAGGGTTGGGCAACATTTCCAGTTCAAGCTGGATCAGTCTCAGCATGGATCCAAAAAGGAGAATGACGCCAGTTTTTAGACAGGTTCAGATGGAAGAAACCGTTTATTTCGGATATTCACTTCCATCTTTTTTATTTTAGAAAATAAACTTCTTAGAAAGATGGTTTTATTGGCAATCATGTCTGGTCTCCTTCATTTCTTCATCGTTTAGGCGTTTTGTCTACAATACGAGTCAGTCCTTGGACTGATTTTTTGTTTTGTTAATGAAAATGTCCCCTGTTTGCGTTATAATAGGCCATATGAAAGTATTACTGTATTTAGAAGCGCCAGAACAATTGAGCAAATCAGGCATTGGTCGGGCTATCAAACATCAAAAAAAGGCTTTAGAGTTAGCAGGGATTGACTATACGACTGATCCCAATGATGACTATGATCTCGTCCATATCAATACTTACGGCCTCAAAAGTTGGCATCTTTTAAGGAAATCTCAAAAAGCGGGCAAACGTGTGATTATGCACGCGCATTCCACAAAAGAAGACTTTGAAAATTCATTTATTGGGTCAAATATGGCTGCGCCTCTTTTTAAAAAACATCTTATGCGCTTTTACCAAGCGGCGGATTATCTTATTACGCCAACAGCCTATTCTAAACAATTGATTCAATCCTACGGTATTACGACACCCATTTCAGCTATTTCCAATGGTATTGATTTGACACGTTATCAACAAAGTCATAGCAAGGAAGCTATTTTTAGGGCACATTTTAACCTTAAAAAAAGCGATAAAGTTGTCATTTCTGCTGGTCTCTTTTTTGAGCGTAAAGGAATTGATGACTTTGTCAAAGTCGCAAGACTCATGCCTCACGTCACTTTTATCTGGTTTGGCCATATTAACCATTATTTAATTCCAAGCCATATTAGACAGATTGTCGAAGGTGATCATCCAGATAATGTTATTTTCCCAGGCTACATTAAGGGAGATATCTATGAAGGTGCCATGACGGGAGCGGATGCCTTTTTCTTCCCAAGTCGTGAAGAAACCGAAGGTATCGTTGTCCTTGAAGCGCTAGCTAGTCGTCAACAGCTAGTTTTACGCGATATTCCGGTCTATGAAGGCTGGATTGATGAGCATTCTGCCTATTTAGCTAAAAATGTTGTTGGTTTTGTCTACGCTCTAGAAAAAGTTCTGGCTGGTAAAGAAAATAAAGTTGAGGCTGGTTACCAGGTTGCCGCAAGTAAGGATATCAAGTTGGTTGCAGAGCAATTAGCAGCCGTCTACCAAAAAGTATTGGAGCTCTAAAATGAGAGTTGGATTATTCACGGATACCTACTTCCCACAGATTTCAGGGGTAGCAACGAGTATCAAAACCTTAAAAACAGAGTTGGAAAAATTAGGGCATGAGGTTTTTATTTTTACAGCAGCAGAAAAAAACATTCGTATTGATGACGACCCCACCATTATTCGCTTACCAAGTGTTCCATTTGTAGCTTTTAGTGAGAGACGTGTCGTTTATTCTGGGTTGTCGTCAGCCTATAAGATTGCTAAGGAACATCATCTCGATATTATCCATACCCAAACGGAGTTTAGCGTTGGCATTTTTGGCTGGATGATTGGGAAAGAATTAGGGATTCCTGTTGTACACACCTACCACACCCACTATGAAGACTATGTGCATTATATTGCCAAAGGTCGATTGATTAGACCAGGTATGGTCAAGTATTTTGTGCGCAATTTTTTGAAAGATTGCGATGGTGTTATTTGCCCAAGTCGTATTGTCTTGAATATTTTGGATTCTTATAGGGTCAAAATCCCTAAAAGGATTATCCCGACTGGAATTGAGTTGGAGCAGTACAAGCGCCCTGAGATTCAAGAAGCAGATATTTTAGCTTTGCGGCAAGAATTGGGGATTGCTAGTGATGATACCATGCTGTTAAGTTTATCTCGCATTTCCTATGAAAAAAATATTCAAGCTGTTTTGCGTGCTCTTCCCGAGGTTATTGCAGAAAATCCCAAAGTTAAATGTGTGGTGGTTGGTAGTGGTCCTTACCTAGATGATTTAAAAGACTTAGTGGCTGCATTAGGGTTGGATGATCATGTCATTTTTACAGGGATGATAGCTCAGGAAATGACAGCTTATTACTATAAGGCAGCTGATTTTCTCGTATCTGCTTCAACCAGTGAAACACAAGGCTTGACCTATACTGAAAGTTTGGTTAGTGGGACGCCAATTATCGCACATAGTAACTCTTATTTAGAAGATTTGTTGGATTGTCCTATGTTTGGCTATCTCTATGATGATAGTGAGGGGATTACTCAGGCTATTTTAAATGCTATCGCTGATACGCCAAGAATGACAGAGGAATGTTTAACGCACAAACTTTATGAGATATCATCGGAGCGCTTTGCCTTATCGGTTTATGAACTCTACATTGATGCCATTATTTCGAAAGAGTATCAAGTGAGCACAAGTCCTTTTGCTTTGGACGGTAAGAAAAAATACACACATATTAAATTAATGAGAAATACCTTTGGAGTGCCGTCAACCCTTGTCCGAACAACAGCTCAAACCTCTGTTAGAGTATTAAAAACGCCAAAATTATTAGTTGATCGGATTAGAACGGTTTCGCTACGTGATAGGGACTCAGATGACTAGACAATAATCCAATATTTGACTTGACAATCTGTTGAATTATGATATTCTAAACCATAGAAGACACGTCTGTCAGTCGTCATTTTTGAGAGAGTATCCGGTTGGTGTGAGGATATAGATGGCCTGATGAGATACTACTTCTCATGATTTTATGCAAACATAAAAGGGTGGTTCCCTTATCGCCGTTAGAGTTCTGGGGTCTTTTTTGTCGTCCCTAGATAAACTAAGGTGGAACCACGTTACGACGTCCTTTTTGAGGGCGTCGTATTTTCTTTTCTCAATCTTCTTTTTTAAGAAGTTTGAGTCCTTCTTGAAAGTAGAAGAGAGTAAAATCAGAAGTGGTGTTTTGGACACCTGTCTAATAATCTAGCAAGACTAAAGATCTTGTTTACTAAACGAAACAAAAGGAGATTCTTATGATTAAGATTACTTTTCCAGATGGTGCCATTCGTGAGTATGAATCTGGTGTATCGACAGTTGATATTGCTGAATCTATCAGTAAATCTTTAGCTAAAAAAGCCTTGGCTGGTAAATTCAATGGTCAATTATTGGATACTGTTCGTCCGCTTACAGAGGACGGCTCACTTGAAATTGTCACCCCAGACCATGACGATGCCTATGATGTCCTCCGTCACTCAGCGGCTCACTTGTTTGCCCAAGCAGCGAAACGCCTTTTCCCTAAGCTCCACTTAGGTGTTGGACCTGCCATCCAAGACGGTTTTTACTACGATACTGATAATGCTGACGGACAAATCTCTAATGAGGACCTTCCTCGTATCGAAGAAGAAATGCAAAAAATTGTTCGCGAAAACTTCCCATGTATTCGTGAAGAAATTTCAAAAGAAGCTGCACTTGAACTGTTTAAAGATGACCCTTACAAAGTTGAATTGATTAGCGAACATGCTGACGATGCTGCTGGTTTGACCATCTATCGTCAGGGAGAATTCGTTGACCTTTGCCGTGGTCCTCACGTTCCTTCAACTGGTCATATCAAAGTGTTCAAATTGCTCAATGTAGCTGGGGCATACTGGCGTGGAAATTCTGACAACAACATGATGCAACGTGTTTACGGAACAGCTTGGTTTGACAAAAAAGACCTTAAAAACTATCTCAAAATGCGCGAAGAAGCCAAAGAACGTGATCATCGTAAACTTGGTAAAGAACTTGATCTTTTCATGATTTCACAAGAAGTTGGACAAGGTTTCCCATTCTGGTTACCAGACGGTGCTACTATCCGCCGTACTTTGGAACGCTATATTACCGACAAAGAGTTGGCTTCAGGCTACCAACACGTTTATACCCCACCTCTTGCTTCAGTAGAATTGTACAAAACGTCAGGTCACTGGGACCACTATCAAGACGATATGTTCCCAACGATGGACATGGGTGATGGTGAAGAAATCGTTCTTCGTCCAATGAACTGTCCGCACCACATTCAAGTTTATAAAAACCATGTGCGTTCTTACCGTGAATTACCAGTACGTATTGCCGAACTTGGTATGATGCACCGTTATGAAAAATCAGGAGCCCTTACTGGACTTCAGCGTGTGCGTGAAATGACGTTGAATGACGGTCATATCTTCGTAACTCCAGAGCAAATTCAAGAAGAATTCCAAAAAGCCCTTCAATTGATTATTGATGTCTACGAGGATTTCAACTTAACTGACTATCGTTTCCGCTTGTCCTATCGTGATCCTGAAGACAAGGAAAAATACTATGACAATGATGACATGTGGGAAAATGCACAGAGCATGCTCAAAGCGGCACTCGATGAAATGGAATTGGATTACTTTGAGGCAGAAGGCGAAGCAGCCTTCTACGGTCCGAAACTTGATATTCAGGTAAAAACAGCCCTCGGTAATGAAGAGACCTTGTCAACCATCCAACTTGACTTCCTACTTCCTGAACGTTTTAATCTTTCTTACGTTGGTGCTGATGGAGAAGAACACCGTCCAGTCATGATTCACCGTGGTATCATTTCAACGATGGAACGCTTCACGGCTATTTTGATTGAAACTTATAAAGGAGCCTTCCCAACATGGCTTGCACCACATCAAGTAACCGTTATTCCAATCTCAAATGAAGCGCATGTAGACTACGCTTGGGAAGTGGCTAAAAAACTTCGAGACCTTGGTATTCGTGCAGATGTTGATGAGCGTAATGAAAAAATGCAATACAAGATTCGTCAAAGCCAAACGAGCAAAATCCCTTATCAATTAATTGTTGGGGATAAAGAGATGGAAGATAAGTCAGTTAACGTTCGTCGCTATGGTAAGAAAGCAACCGAAACGGTATCCATTGAAAGCTTTATCGAAG
This sequence comes from Streptococcus halotolerans, assembly GCF_001598035.1. Taxonomy (NCBI): domain Bacteria; kingdom Bacillati; phylum Bacillota; class Bacilli; order Lactobacillales; family Streptococcaceae; genus Streptococcus; species Streptococcus halotolerans. Next base: position 146,276 of record NZ_CP014835.1, read on the forward strand.
CTATCCAAGCAGACATTGCTCGTAAATCAAGACCAGCTGAAGAAGCAGCTCAATAATAGGTTTCATCTTCAGATGACTTTCAAGGACTAGATGATTAGTCTAAGTATTTGGTTTGAGTTAGAGATTGATACAGTTTAGCATTTAGCAAAGTAGACGATATTGACAAGAAACGGTCCTAAAGCAGCTGCTAAAGGTCTTATAATTATCGTTAACTAGACCAGGTGAGATCTTTTGGGCAGACCGTTCCCTTTATGTCATAGCCGTATGGTAACTGTTAGGATTGATAGGCTATTTAGTAACTAAGCGGTCAGTTATAGCGATGATGCCTGAGAAGGTATCAGACATGATAATAAGGATTTAGCTCTCTGGGCTAAGTCCTTTCTTTTATTTTTAGAAGGATTGATAGGATGTTGACGTAGGAAACATTATCCAATACTCAATGAAACACAAAAGCAGACTAATGGATTGCTTGAAGTGAGTTGATGAGTTTGTGGATTGATGGGAAAGCTTATCACTGTGCTATCGGCTTATTTTTGCTAGAATAGACTTATGACAATGATAAACACAAAGGAAGATTTAAGGCAACAGGGCTGGCCTGATGCCTTGTTAAGCATTTTTAATGAGGCGATAGAAGAAGGAATAGATTTGACAGTCGGAGAGCCTTTTTTTAATCGTTTCTGGGCAAACAGCCAATGGTTCATGTCTCCCAAGGAGCGACTTGAAGCCTTCTTGAATGTTATTAGGATGCCCAGCGATTTGGTGGGAGAGGCTAGAGAAAATAAGCAGCTGGTTCAAAAAATAAGTTTGGACTTAGCACCGGATGATCCTTTTTGGTACGAGTTTGCTGCCTTGGTTGCTAAAGCCTTTCCAGAGAGTAGCCTAGCTCAAGCGGGAGATCTGGAAAGACGTTTGCACCAGTTTCGTTATATTATTTCTAGTCATCAGGCTCAGTTTGTTCGAGAACATTTTAAAAAAAGGGGGATGACTGATCGGGATGCACTAGCCCTTTATTTAAAAGATAAGAAACGAGAAACCTTGTTTTGTAAGGGTGATTATACCCTTAGTGAGTCTTCACGGCTCCATAATAAAATAGCCATTCAAAAAGGTCAGATCGCCTACCCTGATCAAGAGCCTTCTGCTAATATCAAGGTTCTGATGGGCTTTCATACCGAATTTATCCTTGATAGTAAGGGGTGTTTTTTAAATGAAAATGATGCTGAAGTAGTGACTGAAAATGGTATTGTTAATGGGGCGAGTTTTAATTATGGAACAAAGGGAAAGAGGCATTGGCAATTAGATGTCGATCCTGTCCGACGGCATGATCCTATGTTTCGTAAGCAGATTACGCGAGCTTTTCGAGCTCCCAATCGTCGGCGAAATTGGCTATTTAAGGTGAAAGAAGACTATGACCGAAGCTATTTTAATGCAAAGGGGAAGTACAGTGTTGATCAACTTAGTCGTCAACAGTTGGTTTCCAAGGAAGTAAAACGTTTTAAAAAGGAAATCAGGCAAGCTTAAACCAACTGGAGACGGCAGATGTTGGCTAATATGGCTTTGTAAGTCTCGCTTTGTTAACCCTGGTGATTTCCAAAATGTTACCAATCTGTGGTGTCGCTGTGGGGCGGCCAGTTATAAAAAAACGATTGGCAGCTTTAATAGAAAGATGAGGAGAAATCGTGCATACAATTTATGTGGCTGATGACGAAAAGTCAATCCGTGATTTAATCAAGATGGTTTTACAAGAGGAAGATATGATTGTCAAAACCTTCGAGACAGGTGATCAGCTCTTACTGGCTTTTATGGAAAAGCAGGCTGACCTTGTTATTTTAGATGTTATGATGCCAGGTAGTGATGGTTTTAGTATCGCTAGAAAGATCAGGCAAGTCTCTCAAGTACCTCTCTTTTTATTGACAGCGCTGGATTCTGATCAAGATTATATTGATGGTTTCAGTACTGGCATAGATGATTACCTTACCAAACCCTTTTCTCCTGTTAAACTAGCTCTCAAGGTTAAAGCTATCTTGACTAGGCAATCTTCTGCAGCAACACTCAACAAACTGAGTTTTGAATCATTAAGCCTTTTGAGCGCTCCGCCTCAGTTAATGATCGACGGACACACCATTGGCTTAACCAATACAGAATACAAAGTGATGAAACTGCTGCTAACAGAGCCGAATTATTCTGTTTCAAGAGAGCAGTTATTAGATGAGGTTTGGGAACTAGACAGCGATGTGGAGACACGAGTGACAGATGATACAATGAAACGATTACGAAAAAAATTAAGGCAGGTAGATAGTCATGTCATTATTGAAACGGTTTGGGGATATGGTTTCAAATTGTCTAAAAAAGAGAGTTCCTAAAGCACCGAGTCTAAAGATTATTCTGTTACGGCGACCTTTGTTGGTCATTGCGGGGACATTCCTACTCTTATTTTTGGGATTTAATCTGGCTGTGACGCGATTGGTGAATATCCAGACTCGCTCAGCGATTCAATCACAATTCAATCGCTTAGATGTTCTCTACCGATCAGAAAAAGCAAAACTTGAAGTAGAAGCACTAGTTGGCACGTCCTATCTTATTTTGGATCAGCAGTTTAAACCAGTCTATGTCTCAGAAAGCTTATCTCACCAGGAAGATGAAGAGTTAATAGAAGCACTCTCAGATTTTGTCGAACGTAGACAGCATTTCTGGACAATTGATAAGGCAGATGATGCGACAGATGATGAATCCGTCGTTTTAGACCGTCAAACGCAACACCGTCTTAATAAACGTTCAGGATTAGTGAGAGTCGATGGTGAGAGCTATACGATTAGGTTACAAAAATATTTTGGTAAACTAGCGGGTGACCACATCAATAGAACACAACGGTATCGAGCACAGACCTACTATGTCATCGCTTTTGCCAATGTTACGCCCATTCAAGATTGGCTGATTGGGGTGAACATGGTTTTAGGCATTTTGTTATTGCTTAGTGCTTTGACGCTATTAGCCTTCATTTGGTCTATTGCTAGGAAAACGCAAAAAGATTTTCAGAAGCTAAGCTACTATTTAATGGCGATTGGTGAGAGGATAGAAGAGCGTGAAGAACCTATGCTGCGCTATCAAGAATTTCAAGCATTGGGACAGGCCGCAACTCGCATGGATAACTTGATTAGTCGCCATCAAGAAAGTCAAAAAATCTTTTTCCAAAATGCTTCTCATGAATTACGCACTCCTCTAACATCTATTAAAGGTTATGCCGAAGGACTAAAAGCAGGTCTTATCACAGATAGCTCATCAGCAGCAGAAACGATTTATCAGGAAAGCCAAAAAATGTCTCATTTAATTGATGATATTTTGACCCTATCCCGTTTAGAAGTTCAAGGTGATAACTTGATGTTAGAGCGTTTTGCCATTAAGGACTTCCTCTATGATCTGTCTTGGCGTTTTGAACATCAGATAAAATCAGCTAATCTAAGCTTGTTACATGACTTTCCAGCAGATCATGTTGATATTATTGCCGACGAAGACTTGCTAGATAGAGCTCTGTCAACGATTATGAGTAATGCTATTCGTTATGCTGAAAGAACTATTAGCATTAGTTATGCATCATCTCCTCCTCATCTAAAGATTAGTATCGCTAATGATGGACCGCCCATTATTCAGAAAGACCTTCCTTACATTTTTGATCGCTTTTATAAGGGGGAATCCGGCCATTTTGGTATTGGTCTGGCTATGGCTAAAGAGATTGTGAGTCAGCATGGAGGTGATATTAGAGTTTTATCCAATCAGAAAGAAACACGATTTACAATCTACTTGCCACAGTAAAAAGTCTTTGCCACCATTTTGCCACAATTTTACCCCAAAATTTCCCAGCATTTTAAAACCATCTCGTGTATACTTAGAGTATCACTACAAGAAAAGAGGAATGTTTATGAAAACATTAATTCGTTTTATAGTTACTTTATTAGTCATTTTAGGATTGGGAGCTGGTGGCTATTTTGTTTACCAGCAATCCCAATTTAAGGTTTCAGAGTCAACAGCCAAGCAAACAGCGATGAAAGATGCTAATCTAACAGCAAAAGATGTCACAAGAACAAAGATTGAAAAAAGTCTTGATGATGGTTTAGCAGTCTATGAAATTGATTTAACGACCATCGATGGCGAGTACGAATACACCATTGATGGAAAGACTGGTGATATTATCACACGGGATACCGACTTGTCAGAAACAAGGCAGTCTTCATCTAAAGATCAGCAAAAACAAAACGATCATTCCGATAGCTCATCAACACAAAAAGCATCAAGCTCTAGCTCATCTGCTAAAATAAGCGCTGCTGATGCGATACAAATTGCCTTAAAAGATGCGGGACTAACAGAAGATCAAATTATTAATTTAGAAGCCGAAGAAGATACAAAGAATGGTCATTTGTACTATGAGATTGAATTTGATAATCCAGCTACCAATGAAGAACACAACTACGACATTGACACACAATCAGGAAAGATTGTCCACAAAACTAAAGAACCGTTAGACAATCACTAAGCAGCTATGGAAGCATCTTAAGAGAGAAGCAGGAAGAAAAATACCTGACTTCTCTCTTTTTTCTTATGTCAGATCTAGTCTGGCGCTACCTAGCAGGTGTGCGATAAATACGGCAAAGCCATGAGGATACTGACTTGATGAGACAATTCTTGAGCAACTCCTAACGGATTTCGTGTTATCATCTGAACCCAAGCGTACAGGACAAAATCAACAACATCAATAATCGGATTCGCAACTTTTCCCCAGCTTATTGACAGCCGGTGTAACCAAATAGTAATATGATGACAGTTTATCATTATTAATTGATACAACAAGAGGATATCTTGTGTGCTACAAAATGCATGTGCTATTTTTCAGCTACATGCCTCTTTTCGAAGTATTTTCATAGATTTGGTAAACTAGCACAAGTCGTTTCTTGTTTTCAAGGGCATTACAAGACATTTTCTATCTAAAAGTGGGCAATGTCAACACAAACCGTTTTTTGAAAACGACCATTTCTTTATGCGATTGATGGGCCAATTTTTCTGATCTGTTTTACGGAAATCTAGTGAAGAAGCCATACCATTAGGAGACTTGTATGTGTACTGTCATGGGAACAAGATAAAGCGCATCAGAGAGTATTGTACAATTGAGCTCTTTGTTGTTGCTTTGCCTGATAAGTTATTGGTTAAATCTAACATGGCCAAGCCTGATGACTACTGTCAACCAGAAAACCGTGATAGGGGTATGGGGATTGAGTCTAGGATGATTCAGCATCGAGTCGGCTGGGTTGGAATGAACTAGTTGTCCTTCCCTCAGTCTCATAAGCCATGCCGCAATGTTCCGAGGTTTAACGCAGAACGGCTAGCAAAAGTAAGTCTGGTTAAAAAATATGGTACAATGTGTCTATGATTGCAATGGAAGAAATGGAGACCCTAACCCTAAAAAATCTCCCCTTAATTACAGTGATTACAGGTGAGGACTTGGGTCAATACACTCAATTAAAAGAATTATTCTTAACACAGATAGGCTATGATGCTTCAGATTTAAATATGACTTATTTTGATTTAAGCATAGTACCTTACAGCGATGCTGCCTTAGATTTGGAAAGTTTGTCCTTTTTCGCGGAAGAAAAAGTGGTGCTTTTAGATCAGTTTGCAGATATTACGACGAACAAAAAATCTTATCTCTCTGACAAGGAATTGAAACAATTCGAAGCCTATGTTGAAAATCCTGTGGAAACCACACGATTGGTCATTTTTGCCCCAGGGAAATTAGATGGCCGAAGTCGACTGACCAAGCGTTTAAAAAGGGATAGTCGCCTGTTTGAAGCTGCTCCTCTAAAAGATACTGAACTACGTGCCTATCTTCAACATTACGCCCAAAAACAGGCTATTCAGTTCGAAGAAGACGCTCTTGAAGCTTTGATGATTAAATCTAACTTTGATTTTTCAGATAGTCTTAGTAATCTAGCTTTTTTAGAAAGTTACCAAAAAAAAGGTCTGATCACGACGGATGATATTGAAGAAGCTATTCCTAAAAGTCTGCAGGATAACATTTTTGACTTAACAAAGTTAATGTTAAACAGTGAGGTTGATGCTGTTCAGAGTCTTGTCAAAGATTTACGGTTGCAAGGAGAAGATGATGTCAAGTTGATTGCCATTATTCTGGGGCAATTTCGTATGTTTTTACAGGTTAATATACTGGCTCAGCGAGGAAAGACTGAGCAACAGATGGTTGAGGAATTGTCAGCTATTTTAGGGCGCAAGGTCAATCCTTATCAAGTCAAATTCGCTTTGAGAGACTCTGCGCATTTAAGCCTAACGTTTCTGCAAAACAGTATCCGTTACTTGATAGAGGCTGACTATCAGATTAAGCAAGGCTTGGTTGATAAGGATTATCTGTTGGACATTGCCTTATTGAAAATCATGACGAACACCGCAAAGGTGTAGAAATAAAATCATCGTAAGCGAATGACTCGTTTGTCCTTATTATGGTATTTTTTCAGTGGTTTATTTACTTGCCCAGTGCTAGTCTCTTTATTGTGAATGATAGAACACATCTCTTAAACAAATTTCTTGAAAGCATTCTCAAAAAAGGTTAAGATTAAAGTACCAAATAAATGAAAGAGGTACTAACATGGCAATTACATTACCAGAACTTCCATATGCTTACGATGCACTTGAACCACAATTTGATGCGGAGACAATGACGCTTCACCATGATAAGCACCATGCGACATATGTGAACAACGCCAATGCTGCTTTGGAAAAACACCCTGAAATTGGCGAAGACCTTGAAGCTCTCTTGTCAGATGTGAACAGTATTCCTGAGGATATCCGTCAAGCGCTTATCAACAATGGTGGTGGACATCTTAACCATGCCCTATTCTGGGAGCTTCTTTCACCAGAAAAAACAGAAATCACAGAAGATGTGAAAGCAGCTATTGATGACGCTTTTGGTTCATTTGATGCTTTCCAAGAAAAATTCACGACAGCAGCTACAACACGCTTTGGATCTGGCTGGGCTTGGTTAGTGGTTAACGCTGAAGGTAAACTTGAAGTGACCTCAACACCAAACCAAGACACGCCACTTATGGAAGGCAAAAAACCAATCCTTGGACTCGATGTTTGGGAACATGCTTATTACCTTAACTATCGCAATGTACGTCCAGACTACATTAAAGCCTTCTTCGAAATCATCAACTGGAATAAAGTTGACCAACTTTACAAGGCTGCTAAATAATTTAGGAAGAGTAGGGAAACCTGCTCTTTTTGTTTGGCTATTAAAAATCTTAACAATATCAACACGTCTGTCTCTTAGTTCTAGAAGTTTAGTGAAAAAGGAGAAATTTTTCCTCAAAACAATTGAAAAATATCAATTTTCCTTTATAATATTAGAGGTTAGGGGAAAAGTTGTGAATTTTAAACGTATCAATCAAATATTATTAGGTGCTATTGTTATAAGTTTCGTCTTGTTGGTGATTGTTGGCTTTGAAGACTACATTAAGCCTTTTTTTGCTGTAGCAGATACTAATAAGACACAGCGCATTACGAAATCATCATCAAGTAGTCGCCAGAAAGAAACAACCAGTAAACGTTCAAAAAGAAAAAGACAGAATTTTGCTGAGAAAAGCCAGGCAGATAAAGATGCTGCTCAGTTAGCAGATTCGGGTATGATGGCAACTTATGGTTTAACTTTTGATTATGCTCATATGACCTTGCCTGAAGTTGTGACAGCCTATATGGATTTACAGGGTATTGATCATAGTAATATCGCCTTTTCTTACAAGGATATAACGACTGGTAAAACTTATGCTATGAATGATACACAACCAATGACAGCTGGTTCTACCTATAAGTTGCCTTTAAATATGTTGGTCGTTGATAAGGTTGCCAAGGGGAAACTGTCGATGACAGAGCGCTTTGATATCACCAATACCACCTATGAATACAAGCCCGAGCATGATTCTTATGTCGCTGCCTTCAACGGAGCCATGACCATTCCAGAAATGCAGGAATACTCGCTCGTTTATTCTGAGAACACACCAGCTTATGCTTTGTCAGAGCGTTTAGGAGGTATGACAAAAGCTTATCAAAAATTAGATCGCTATGGAAAGTCGAAAGCAAAGGTCAAAACCATCCAACGCGAAGGTAACAAAACAACAAGTGATTACTATATTCAAGTGTTAGATTACCTATGGCACCACCAAAAAAAATATAAAGATATTCTTTATTATATTGATCAATCTTTCCCAGGCCAATACTATGAAACCTACTTACCTTCTGAGATACAAGTTTATCAAAAACCAGGCTATGTCCGTGAAGCTTTGAATATTGACGCGATTGTCAAAGAAGAAAATCCTTATATGGTGGCTTTATATACTCGTTACTTGGGAGGGTCTGACGAAAACTCAGAAGAAATCAATCCCTACGGTTATAATCAGTTAGCTCAAGTGGCTTATGTGATAAACCAATGGCACCGAGTTAATATGAATGGTCTGAAAGAAAACTAATCAACAAAATCAAAAACGAAGTAGTCAGACTAAAGACAAAGTCCTTAGAACTAAGTTTCTGAGGGCTTTTTACTAATTTTCAGCGTATATTAATAAAAGAGAAGAGCTCGTGAGGGTACCGTATGTTCTATAAAGAAAAACCTGACTATAATAGCAACCAATTTGAATATTATAGTCTTGACCAGCTCATTCCTGAGGATCACTTTCTTTGTCAAGTGGAGCAAGTCATCAATTTTGAGTTTATTTATGAGTTAGTATGAAGATACCTATTCTTCTGATAATGGTCGCCCGAGTTTGGATTCTGTCATGTTAATCAAGATCCCTCTTATTCAATGTTTCGATGGAATTCACTTCATGCGCCAGACTATCAAAGAGGTTGGAGCGAATACTGCCTATCGTTGGTTTCTTGGGTTAAGTTTGGCATGTCTCAATATCAAAAAGCTGGTAAAATTAATGACAAGAAGACCTTTTGATTTTGGTCGAGTTCAATTTTATTATCCATTTTTTGACTTCAAAAGCATGAGAAACCAAAAAAGACAAACCTCTTTTTGGAGGTTTGTCTTCAATCTGAACGACGTTAGTATTTTTCCAACTTCGTTTTTTTTGATGGTTTTAATTTACTTTGTCAGAGCGTTTGAGGAACATGGCATCTCCAAAACTAAAGAAACGGTATTGTTCATTGATGGCATGTTTGTAGGCCTCTAAGATAAAGTCGCGACCTGCAAATGCTGATACTAGCATGACTAGGGTAGACTTGGGTAAATGAAAGTTAGTTGAAAAGGCATCGACAACCGTAAAATCATAACCTGGTTTAATAAAGATGTTAGTCCAGCCAGAGTCGGCTGCTAACTTGCCGCCTAATTTATTACCAATGGTTTCAAGTGTACGGATGGATGTCGTTCCAACAGCGACAACACGCCCCCCAGTAGCCTTAACCTGGTTAAGAGTATCAGCAGCTTCTTGGCTGAGTTGGTAAAATTCTGAGTGCATTTCGTGTTCGTCCACATTGTCTACGGAAACAGGGCGGAAGGTACCGAGTCCAACATGAAGGGTAAGATAGACTAACTTGACGCCTTTAGCTTGTATTTTTTTCAACAGTTCAGGTGTGAAATGAAGACCAGCTGTCGGGGCAGCAGCAGAGCCATTTTCCTTAGCATAAACCGTTTGGTACCGGTCGCGGTCATCTAATTTTTCATGAATATAGGGAGGTAGTGGCATCTCACCTAGACTTTCAAGAACTTCTAGGAAAATCCCATCATATGAAAAGCGAACGATACGACCTCCGTGATCAAGTTCTTTAATGATTTCTGCCATGAGGCGCCCATCACCAAAAGACACTTTTGTTCCAACTTTGAGCCGTTTAGCGGGTTTGGCAAGGACTTCCCAGTCATCACCAGCTGTGTTTTTTAACAGGAGAAACTCGACGTGCCCATGAGTATCAGTTTTTTCGCCATAAAGACGAGCAGGGAGGACGCGCGTGTTGTTCAAGACCAAAGCATCACCAGGGTTTAGCTCGTCAATGATGTGATCGAAGTGAGTATCTGTCATTTCTTTGCTTACTGGATCTAAAACGAGCAGTTTGGAGCTATCGCGTTTTTCTAGAGGCGTCTGTGCAATCAGTTCTTCAGGTAAATCAAAATCAAAATCCTTAGTATTCATAAGTCTCCTTTAATGTTTTGTCATTCTTATCTCTTGAAACAGCATTCTTATTGTAACACTTGTTTCTAGATTTGTTTAGTCATAGGGTTAGAATTCTTATCTTGACAAAAATTGGTATATACCATATAATGAAAGTATCAATTGATATAGACCAATAACAAAGGAGTTCAAAATGAAAGTCATTACTGTAAAAAATGCTCAAGAAGGTGGCAAACTTGCTTTTACATTGTTGAAAGAAAAGATGGCACAAGGTATTCAAACATTAGGTTTGGCAACAGGTTCAACTCCTGAAACCTTTTATCAAGAAATCCGTCAGTCTGATTTGGATTTTTCAGAAATGACCAGTATCAATCTTGATGAGTACGTCGGCTTAGATCAAGCAAGTGACCAATCCTATGCTTATTTTATGAAAGAGCATCTCTTTGATGCTAAACCGTTCAAAATGACTTATTTGCCAGATGGTAAGGCTACAGACTTAGAAGCAGCAGCCAAAGACTATGACCGGATTATTGCTGAAAATCCAATCGATTTCCAAATCTTAGGTATTGGTCGAAATGGTCATATTGGCTTTAATGAGCCAGGGACATCTTTTGATCAGACGACTCATGTGGTAGATTTGGCACCCTCGACTATCGAAGCCAATAGTCGCTTCTTTGATAGTATTGATGATGTTCCAAAACAAGCCATGTCAATGGGGATTGCCTCAATCATGGCTTCAAAAACCATTGTTTTAGTAGCCTTTGGATCTGAAAAAGCTGATGCCATCAAGGAAATGGTGGAAGGCCCAGTTACAGAAGAGCTACCAGCTAGTGTTCTTCAAAAACATGATGATGTCATTGTCATTGTAGATGAAGCTGCAGCTAGCAAATTAGCATAATCAAAAACCCAGTCTGAAAAAATCAGGCTGGGTTTTAGGATGTCTTAAAGTGACCAATCAATGTCTGGGCCAACTGGAATGATACCATTGGGATTGATGGTTTTGTGGCTGCCGTAGTAGTGGGTCTTGATATGATCAAAATCAACCGTATCAGCTATTCCAGGGAGGTTGTAAATACGTTTGGTGTATTGCCATAAATTAGGGTAGTCGATTAAGCGTTTTAGATTGCACTTGAAATGACCAAAGTAAACAGGATCAAATCGCACTAGGGTTGTAAAGAGTCTGATATCTGCTTCAGTCATTCTGTCACCGACCAACCACTCCTGAGTTTCCAGATGCCTTTCAAGGTTATCAAGTCCAGCAAAGAGGTTTTGTAGTTCTTTTTCGTAAACGGTTTGTTCTGTGGCAAAACCAGTTTTATAAACCCCGTTGTTAACTTTATCATAGACTAGACTATTGATGTCGTCGATATCAGTCTGATATTCTTTAGGATAATAGTCGTCAGTATTTCCGGTAATATCATTAAAGGCTGTGTTAAACATGCGAATGATGTCAGATGACTCATTGCTGACAATAGTTTGGGTTTTCTTATCCCATAGGACTGGCACGGTCACACGACCAGAATAGTTAGGATCAGCTTTTAAATACACTTGGTACAGGTATTGACTATTGAAAAGACTATCAGATATAACACCTGGATAATCTTCAAAAGTCCAACCATTGTCTAGCATGTAGGGATTAACAACAGACAGGGAAATATGGTCTTCTAAATCCTTCAATCGGCGCATGATTAGCGTTCGACTTGCCCAAGGACAAGCGAGAGAAATATAGAGATGGTAGCGACCAGACTCAGCCTTAAAGCCAGCTTTACCAGTCGGACCAGCACTACCCTCAGCCGTTATCCAGTTGCGAAATTGAGCCTTGGAACGAACGAATTTACCTCCTGTTGACTTAGTGTCATACCATTTATCCTGCCATTTGCCCTCTACTAAAAGTCCCATTTATTTCCTCCTTTATATGTTACTAACTAGTATTATATCATTATCTGAACGCAATGGCTAATGAAATTATCTCAGATGATCTTAGCTCGACACTGTGATTGCTAGCTTATTTTAGATGATTTACGATAAGCAAAGACTTCAGTTTGAGAAATAGCATCGAATTAACAGGTATTAATAAAAAAATATCGATAACGACTGTATTGAGACATATTGTCCTATCTTTTTCGAATGAATAGGTAGGAGGAGATATGTTAATTGCAAAGACAGTTGATGGACGATTAGCCAGGGCATTTGATAATGACCTAAATGAAACGCACTATTATTGCCCTGCTTGTTTAGGTCCTGTCCATTTCAAAAAGGGGGCGATTAAAACTTGGCATTTTGCACATCTATCGACTCAAAACTGTCAATTTAGTTTTGAAAACGAATCGGCTGAACATTTATCTTTAAAAGCTAAGCTTTTTACTTCCTTATCTCAGAATCATCAAGTAGCCATTGAACACTATTTTTCTAAATACCAGCAAATAGCAGATGTTTTTGTCGCACCTAAGTTGGTGTTGGAAGTTCAGTGCTCACCAATCAGTAATCAGAAGTGGGCAGAGCGAACAAAGGCATACCAGTATCAAGGGCTCTATCCCATTTGGCTCTTTGGAGAAAAGTTGTGGTTGAAGAAACGTTTATCACCTTTTCAAAGAACGGTTCTCTCTTATAGTGATCGACTTGGTTTTTATTTTTGGGAGTTGGACAATGCTAAAGAAGAATTACGATTGCACTATTTGATCCATGAAAAATTGGATGGAGAGCTGGTCTATTTGACGAAAACGTGTTCATTCTCTGATGACATCATGACCTTGTTACGATTTCCTTTTCAAAAGAAGAAGCTTGTCAGTTTGACTTGTTCGGGTATGACAAATCCTCAACAGTTCATTCAAAAGCAGCTGTTTTACAAAAATCCAAAATGGTTAAAAGAGCAGGAATTGGCTTATCAGCGCGGTGACAATTTGTTAATGCAAGAGACTGACTTTTTCTTCCCACAAATCAAACCACCTCAAATTAGCAGTCAAAATTATTCAGAGCATGAAAAAATTGAGCGCTATTTTAAGCAGTTTGAGCGCTATTATAAAAATCAACGGTTGAAAACTTCTCAGACCCTGTATCCACCCTACTTTTATGATAAAATGGTAGAAAAACAGACAAGGAGAACAACATGACTGATAATCGTAGCCATCTGAAAAAAGAAGAAACCTGGGATTTGACTACCATTTTTGAAACGGATGAGGCGTGGGAAGCAGAGCGCCAAGCGTTAGAAAACGATTTGAAAGCTTCTCAAAGTAATGCAGGCCACCTTTTGGATTCAGCTAAGAGTTTATTGCGTATTACGGAAACTGCTCTAGAGTTGATGCGTCGTTTAGAGAAACTATATGTGTACGCATCTATGAAAAATGATCAAGATACAACGATTGCAACTTATCAAGAGATGGAAGCAAAAGCGACAGCCTTATCGTCACTTTATAGTCAGACCTTTGCTTTTTATGAACCTGAATTTTTGACCATGTCAGAGCAGCAACTAGAAGACTATAAGGCAGAAGAGCCTGGCCTTCTTTCTTATGATCATTATTTTGAAAAATTATTAGCCACTAAAGATCATGTCTTGCCGAAAGAGGCTGAAGAATTATTGGCAGGTGCCTCTGAGATTTTTGGTTCTGCTGCTGAAACCTTCTCTATCTTTGATAATGCTGATGTGACCTATCCTTGGGTTACCAATGATGAGGGAGACCTTGTGGAATTAACCCATGGTAATTTTATTAGCCTTATGGAATCTAAAAATCGAGAAGTTCGTAAAGGTGCCTATGATGCTTACTATGGTGTTTATGAGCAGTTCCAACACACCTATGCTAAAACCTTACAAACCAATGTCAAGGTTCATAATTACCAAGCGAAAGTTCGTGGGTATGAATCAGCTCGCCATGCCGCTCTTTCGGCTAATTTCATTCCTGAAGAGGTTTACGATACCTTACTGGCAGTTGTGAATAAGCACTTGCCACTCTTACATCGTTACATGAAGTTACGCCAAGAGTTACTGGGTCTTGATGATCTCAAGATGTATGACGTTTATACGCCGCTTTCAGAGCATGATATGGCTATTACTTATCCAGAAGCACTTGAAAAATCTCGTCAAGTCTTGACAGTGTTTGGTAAAGATTATAGTGATCGCGTTGATCGTGCCTTTTCAGAGCGCTGGATTGATGTTCATGTTAATAAGGGCAAGCGCTCAGGAGCATATTCGGGTGGTTCATACGATACCAATGCCTTTATGCTGCTCAACTGGCAGGATACTTTAGATAATCTTTATACCTTGATTCATGAAACAGGCCATAGCTTACATTCAACTTTTACTCGTGAAAATCAACCCTATGTCTATGGGGATTACAGCATTTTCTTGGCTGAGATTGCCTCAACAACCAATGAAAATATCTTGACGGAAACTCTGCTCGAAGAGGTGACTGATGATAAAGAACGCTTCGCTATTCTCAATCACTATTTGGATGGCTTTAAAGGAACTATCTTCCGTCAAACACAGTTTGCAGAATTTGAATTGGCCATTCATCAGGCTGACCAAGAAGGAAAAGTCTTGACCAGTGATTTTCTTAACCAAACATACGCTAAACTTAACGAAAAATATTATGGTTTAGCAGCTGATGATAATCATAACATTCAGTTTGAGTGGGCTCGTATTCCGCATTTTTACTATAATTTCTATGTTTATCAATATGCGACTGGGTTTGCAGCAGCTTCCTACCTAGCAGACAGAATTGTCCATGGAACAGACCAAGACCGAGAAAACTATCTAGATTATCTTAAAGCTGGTAATTCGGATTACCCACTGAATGTCATCGCTAAAGCAGGTGTTGATATGACAAGCGCTGATTACTTAGAAGGAGCTTTCAAAGTATTTAAGCAACGCTTGGAAGAATTGGAAGCATTGGTGGCAAAACGAGAAGTCAACTAAAAGGAGACACTGGTTATGCTTCAATCGATGATTAGCAAGCTGTTCAAAGACCAATCTATGGTTTTGAAAAAACAAGATAAGCCAATAACCATTTTAAAAAAGAAAAGAGATCGTTTTTACCTTAAAGAAAATCCTGAAGATATGCTTAGGGTAACAAAACTCGCTTTCAATCCGCCGTTGCCTTATTCGGGACCTGGTGTGTCAAGAGGAGCCGTAGCTGGTGCTGGTGTTTATGCCGCCTTGGGTAGAGATCGCCTAAAAGGAGCCATCGTAGGCGACTGGTTAGAAAAAAGAAGAAAAGGTAGAGAAGTCCATCAGATGTCTTTGATTTTAGAGTCTGAGACTGGACGTCAAGAAACCATTGACATGAAGGTTAAGCAAGATTCTGCAATCAAAATATATCGATTTTTCAAAGAATCCTAACAGATGGACCAGATCAAACCCAATTGATCTGGTTTCTTGATGATGCCGCGTTTGAAGTGCAGCCTTATTTTGGAAATAACTAAGGAACCTAGAGATAATTGGCACAGATGTGATGTCAAATAGAGAAACCTTCAAAAGCTACTAATAGCATAAATTCATAAAGTGAATTGAGCTACTATTGCCGGGAAAGTCATTAATTTAGGTAGGCTTTGTCTAAAGTCTTAGAAAATTATACAGACAAGACTAGTTGGTTAATCCTCAAAAATATCTAAGGTTTTGGTCAGGACGAGTCAATAATCATGATTTTTTCTGGCTAGAAAATGGATGCAGTTGATGTCGTAAGAGTAAGAGAGTAAGACAATGTATTGGCTGTATTACTTTTTTGAAACACAGTCAAAGAGACCTTGTGACGACGTTGTTATAGTGTGCTGTACTGAGAACGTGGGATTTCACAGGATTTGAAGGTTACGATGGGGTGTAATCAGAAGAATTGAAAGACAATTGAACAAGCTGGTGAATATTGGAATAGTTCATCACATTTGAAGGATTGTAGGAATCAATATATAGTAGCTCAACCTGTCTTTTATCAGGTAGATTCGGAGAAGCAAGATGGCTAGAACAACTTTTATATGGGACTTTGATGGCACTTTGGTAGATTCTTATCCAGCTATTCTGGAATCACTGAAGATGACCTATCAGGCCTTTCAGATTCCATTTGATGCTGGCGCTGTGGAAAAGTATATTTTAGAGAAATCGACAGGTGACTTATTGTTAGAGCTGGAGAGAGTTTATCATATTCCATTCGAACGGTTGAAGAAAAAGCAATCGATGGAACAGGCGGCGCGTGATGATCGTATTGTCTTAATGCCAGGAGCCAGAGAGGTTTTAGAATGGACAAGAAAGCAAGGGATTCAAAATATGATCTACACGCACAAGGGGGCGACTACCGAATCAGTTTTGAAAAAATTGGGTATCTCTGACTATTTTAGAGAAATCATAACCTCAGCCGATGGTTTTAAACGAAAACCGCATTCTCAAGCAGTGGATTACCTTGTGGAAAAATACCACTTAGCTAGAGCCTCAACGGTCTATATAGGCGATAGAAGTATTGATATGGATTTAGCATTTCAGTCAGGTATTAAGTCCATTAATTTGACGCAAGTAGACAATACGTTTAATCATAAGATAACAAAATTGACCGATATTTTTGAGATTATCGATTAACGACCATTTTGTTTTGGAAACGGTGCAACTGACTTTATCAACAGATACGAACAATCCAGTATCGTGAGTCTTTCTGTTACAAACATGCTTGTATAGCCTTCTTGACATTTGTCTGGTCATAAAATATACTATGCCTATGGTAGAAAGTTATTCACAAAACGCAAACCACAATATGAGACGTCCTGTTGTTAAGGAAGAAATTGTGGATTATATGCGAACACACTTATTAGAAAACCAAGGTCATTTAGCAGAGATTGAAGCGTTTGCCCATGAGCATAATATTCCTATTATTCAGCATGAGGTAGTAGCTTATTTTCGTCTATTAATGAAAACTTTGGCTCCTAAACATATCTTAGAGATTGGGACAGCAATAGGTTTTTCAGCTCTTTTGATGGCAGAGTTTGCACCAGAATCTCAAATCACAACGATTGATCGTAACCCTGAGATGATTGGATTAGCTAAAGAAAATTTTGATCAGTATGACAGTCGCAAACAAATTAGGCTTTTAGAAGGGGATGCAGTAGATTTGATCAAGGGCTTGGATCAAGAGTATGATTTTGTCTTCATGGATTCAGCTAAATCTAAATATATTGTATTCTTACCGGAAATTCTTAAACATGTGAAAAAAGGTGGCCTTATTGTCTTTGACGATATTTTCCAAGGAGGAGATATTGCCAAGCCGATAGAAGAGGTGCGACGTGGGCAGAGAACCATTTATCGAGGCTTACATCGACTTTTTGATAGCACCCTAAAACATCCAGGACTAACTGCAAGTCTTATTCCAATGAGTGATGGGTTATTGTTGTTGAGAAAAGATGAGGATGACGTTATCCTCTCAGATTAAGCCACATTTAAGCTAACTTATGCTATAATGGATAGCGTTAATGAAAGTGGGAGTAATCCAGCAGTGATTAACTCCCTTTTTGAAGGAGTTCCACGAAATGAAAAAACAAACCAAATTGTTGACAGGTGTTGTTACCTTGATGTCAGTATTAACCCTAGCTGCTTGTTCTCAAGAAACAAGTCCAAAGGACAATCTTGTTACGATGAAAGGTGATACCCTTACTGTATCAGACTTTTACAATCAAGCTAAAGAAACAACGGCAGGAAAACAAGCGATGCTTACCTTGGTATTGGATCGTGTTTTTGAGAAACAGTATGGTGACAAAATTAGTGATAAAGAAGTCACTAAGGCCTATAACGAGCAAGTTGATGCTTATGGTTCAAACTTTGCAGCTGCTCTAACTTCAGCTGGTATGACGGAAAAAACTTATAAACAACAAATTCGTATTAAAAAAATGATTGACTTTGCTGTTGAAAAAGCTGCTAAAAAGGAATTGACAGATAGTAATTATCAAAAAGCTTATCAAAACTATACCCCAGAAACCACAGCACAAGTCATTAAATTAGACACTGAAGAAAAGGCTAAAGAAACGCTTGAGAAAGCTAAAGCTGAAGGAGCTGACTTTGGCAAGATTGCTAAGGAGAATACTAAGTCTGATAAAGTAGACTATAAGTTTGATTCATCAGATACAACCTTGCCGAAAGAAGTTAAAGAGGCAGCCTTCAAACTTCAAGAAGGCGAAGTGTCAGAAGTGGTCAAAGTGGTTGATACAAAGACTTATAAGCCAGACTACTATATTGTTAAAACAAACAAAAAAGAGGCTAAAAATCCAGATTGGAAAACTTACAAGAAACGTTTGACAGAAACCATTATCAATGATAAAAAATCAGACGCAAGTTTCCAAAACCAAGTGATCGGCAAAGCGCTTGAAAAAGCCAATGTCAAAATCAAAGACAAGAGCTTTAGCAATATCTTGTCACAATATACGGCAACGAACTCAAGCACACCGTCAAGTTCCTCAAAATAGTCTGTCTTGACCAAAAGAAGAAAAATGATTATAATGTAGACAGTAAGAATAATCTTTTAGAGGTCTTCTTCAGAAAGCTGATGGTTGTTGCGAATCAGCGAGGCTTAAAAGATTTGCTACTTACTCGTTAACAATTTGACATAATAAAGAGAATGACAAGTTCATTGAATGAAGGTGGTACCGCGGTTTTCGCCCTTCGTTTGGTGGACTTGTCTTATTTTGGAGGAAAGCCTATGAAGACCTTTCACGTTAAGCAAAAAATGTTATCTCTAGGTGGTAAATTCACGATTGCTGATGACTTAGGCATACCAACCTATCAGGTCGAAGGATCATTTTTAAAATTTCCCAAAACGTTTACGATATCAGATATCGAGGGACGAGAAGTCAGTCGAATTGAAAAGAAATTCCTCAGTTTCTTACCCCGATTTGATGTGAAATTAGCAGACGGGAATCACTTTGTTATCAAGAAAGCTTTCACTTTTTTCAAATCTCGGTATCAGATTGAAGGTCTGGGAATCGAGGTTAAAGGAGATGTTTGGGATTTATCGTTTAATTTGCAAAAAGATGGGCATCAGATTGCTAACATTAAGAAAGAGTTATGGCACTTGACCTCTACTTATATCGTCGAAGTCTACGATGAAACTTATAGTGACTTGGTCATTTCCCTGGTTATAGCTATTGATTATGTCAAAGAGCAAGAAGCCGCACAAGCCTCATCAAGTTCTGTTTAATGAAACTCGGTGGGTGACAATAAAACCGCTCAGAAGCGTACACAAAAAAGGAGATAGTAATGAAATCTTTATCATCAGCAGAAATTCGCCAAATGTGGCTTGATTTTTGGAAATCAAAGGGTCACTCTGTTGAACCCTCTGCCAACTTGGTTCCTGTTAATGATCCAACATTGTTGTGGATTAACTCAGGTGTCGCAACTCTCAAAAAATATTTTGACGGGTCAGTTATTCCTGAAAATCCACGTATTACCAATGCTCAAAAATCAATTCGAACCAATGACATTGAAAATGTTGGTAAAACGGCTCGCCATCATACCATGTTTGAGATGCTTGGTAACTTCTCAATTGGGGATTATTTCCGTGATGAAGCGATTGAGTGGGGATTTGAACTCCTAACCAGTCCTGAATGGTTTGCTTTTCCAAAAGAAAAACTCTACATCACTTATTATCCTGAAGATAAGGACACCTACAATCGTTGGATTGCCTTAGGGGTAGAACCTGACCATCTTGTTCCTTTAGAAGAAAACTTCTGGGAAATCGGTAGCGGCCCATCTGGACCTGATACTGAGATTTTCTTTGATCGCGGAGAAGCCTTTGATCCTGAAAATATCGGCATCCGTCTGCTTGAAGAAGATTTGGAAAATGATCGTTATATCGAAATCTGGAATATTGTCTTATCACAATTTAATGCAGATCCTGAAATCCCACGTTCTGAGTACAAAGAATTACCAAGTAAAAACATTGATACGGGTGCAGGTCTAGAGCGTCTGGCAGCTATTTTCCAAGGAGCCAAAACAAACTTTGAAACAGACCTCTTTATGCCAATTATCAGTGAAGTGGAGAAATTGTCTGGTAAGACTTATGATCCAGATGGCGACAACATGAGTTTCAAGGTCATTGCTGACCATATTCGCGCCCTTTCGTTTGCGATTGGTGACGGGGCGCTTCCTGGTAATGAAGGTCGTGGCTACGTTCTTCGTCGCCTGCTTCGTCGCGCAGTAATGCACGGTCGTCATTTGGGGATTACTGAGGCTTTCCTTTACAAGCTTGTGGCAACGGTAGGTCATATCATGGAGAGTTATTATCCAGAAGTTCTTGAAAAACGTGACTTTATTGAAAAAATTGTCAAACGTGAAGAGGAAACATTTGCTCGTACCATTGATGCTGGTACAGGCCACCTAGAGGACCTCTTATCAGGACTTAAAGCTGCTGGTAAGGACACGCTTGACGGTAAAAATATCTTTAAACTATACGATACTTATGGCTTCCCAGTCGAATTAACAGAAGAATTAGCAGAAGATGCTGGTTACAAAATTGACCATGAGGGCTTTAAAGCAGCTATGAAAGAGCAACAAGATCGTGCGCGTGCGGCTGTTGTTAAGGGCGGCTCAATGGGGATGCAAAATGAAACCCTTGCTGGTATCACGGAACCATCTGAATTTGTTTACGACGCTGATAACTTGGAATCAAATCTTTCTGTTATCATTGTGGATAATGAACGTTCGGAAGTCGTTTCTGAAGGTCAAGCACTTCTTGTTTTCGAGAAAACACCATTCTATGCTGAAATGGGTGGACAAGTAGCTGATCGTGGTGTCATCAAAAACGATAAAGGGGACATTGTTGCCAAGGTGACTGATGTTCAAAAAGCACCAAATGGCCAAGCGCTTCACACGGTTGATGTTTTAGCAAGCCTTTCTATTGGGACCAGTTATTCACTTGAAATCGATAAAGAGCGTCGTTTCTCAGTAGAGAAAAACCACACGGCAACACACTTACTACATGCTGCGCTGCATCATGTTATCGGTGAGCACGCTACTCAGGCTGGTTCTTTGAATGAAGAAGGTTTCCTTCGTTTTGACTTCACACATTTCGAGGCTGTGACAGTAGAGGAACTCCGTCAAATTGAAACAGAGGTCAATGAACAAATCTGGAATGCCATTGCTGTTAAAACGGTTGAAACAGATGTGGAAACTGCCAAAGAAATGGGAGCTATGGCTCTCTTTGGTGAAAAATACGGTAAGGTTGTTCGTGTTGTCACTATTGGTGATTATTCTGTGGAACTTTGTGGTGGTACCCATGTATCAAATACTTCTGAAATTGGACTCTTCAAGATTGTCAAAGAAGAAGGAATCGGATCAGGTACTCGCCGTATTCTAGCGGTTACTGGTAAAGAAGCTTTTCAAGCTTTCCGCGCTCAAGAAGATGCTCTAAAAACGATTGCAAGAGCCCTTAAAGTACCACAATTGAAGGAAGTTCCAAATAAGGTCAATAGCCTTAACGAGCAATTGCGTGATCTTCAAAAAGAAAATGCAGAACTCAAAGAAAAAGCAGCTGCGGCACAAGCAGGCGATGTCTTTAAAGATGTCAAAGAAGCCAATGGTGTGCGCTACATTGCTACACAAGTTGAAGTGGCAGATGCAGGTGCCCTTCGTACCTTCGCTGATAACTGGAAACAAAAAGATTACTCTGATGTTCTTGTCCTCGCAGCAAGCATTGGTGAGAAGGTCAATGTTCTTGTGGCCAGCAAAGCTAAAGCAGTTCATGCAGGTAATACTATTAAAGCCCTTGCGCCAATCGTATCAGGTCGCGGTGGTGGTAAACCAGACATGGCTATGGCTGGAGGATCAGATGCTTCTAAGATGGCTGACTTATTAGCAGCAGTGCCAGAGCAATTCTAAAACAATCGTCATATCACAAAAATCAATCAGCTAGGCTGGTTGATTTTTTGGTTATGAGGCTTTAAGCCCCGTCTCGCTCCGCTAGGTACGAGACAAATCAACCCCGCTATGCGGGTGTGCTTGAATGTTATACAAAAAATCTCCAAAAACGCTACAATAAAGGTGTTCAAGCCTACTGTAAAGCGAAAGGAGATACTAATATGGCACAAAAGGCACATAGTTTATCGCACACAAAATGGATGTGTAAATATTACATTGTGTTTATCCCTAAGTATAGACGAAAAATCATCTATAAACAATATAGAAGTAGTTTGTCGTGTGTTTTCAACTATTAGTGTTAGCACTTAGAAAAAATTGGGTATAATTAGGCTGTTAACGAGAGAAAATTTAATATTTTTTTCAAAAAAGTTATGAAATTGTTTAAAAAATTACACTTATCAAAAATTAGGATAGGTGCAATTTTTCATGCGTTTGATGTTGTTTTTTTCATATTTCTACGATTTCGATGAATTTTATGATAAAATAGTTAGGTTGAGTTTTCTTTTGAAAACCATAAATTTTTATTCACAAAGGGGAAAATAGTGACTATTTTTCGTCAAAAAAATACCAGTCTTGATAAGACTGAAATGAAGCGTCATCTAAAAGTTATTGATCTTGTCTTTTTAGGACTTGGTTCAATGGTGGGGACTGGTATTTTCACTATTACAGGGATTGGTGCAGCACAATACGCTGGACCAGCTCTGATTGTTTCAATTGCCTTATCAGCCATTGCTGTCGGAATTTTCGCTCTCTTTTACGCTGAGTTTGCCTCACGTATTCCTGCAAATGGTGGCGCCTATTCCTATATTTATGCTACCTTAGGCGAGTTTCCAGCTTGGATAGCTGGCTGGATGATTATCATGGAATTTCTTTTTGCAGTCTCTAGTGTCGCCTCAGGCTGGAGTTCTTATTTGAAAGGTTTGCTAGCTAATTACGGCATCCAGTTACCTGCTGCTATAAATGGTACGTTTAATCCTGGTAAGGGTCAGTATATCGACCTTTTGCCAGTTTTAGTCATGTTTTTTGTGACAGCCATTGTCCTCATGGATTCTAAAAAAGCGATGCGATTTAATAGCGCTTTGGTTGTTCTCAAATTTTCAGCCTTGGCACTTTTTATTCTTTTAGGATTATTCTTTCTAAAACCTGAAAACTGGACGCCTTTCTCACCATTTGGTTGGGGAAACCCTGTTGGAGGGCAATCAGGGATAATGGCAGGTGCTTCCATCATGTTCTTTGCCTTTCTTGGCTTCGAGTCCATTTCTATGGCAGTCGATGAAGTTCATGACCCACAGCAAAAAGTCCCCAAAGGAATCACCTTATCTTTGATCATTGTGACAGCTATCTATATGGTGGTTACTTTGATTCTAACAGGTATGGTGCATTACACAAAACTTAATGTACCTGATGCAGTAGCATATGCGCTTCGCTCGGTAGGATTGACATGGGCTGGTAATTATGTATCGGTTGTTGCTATCTTAACCTTGATTACTGTCTGTATTTCAATGACATTTGCCTTGTCACGGACCATTTACAGTATCAGTCGAGATGGTTTACTTCCAAAAGCATTGAGTCAAGTGACTAAGACATCACGTATACCACGAAATGCAACCTTAGTAACCGGTCTAGGAGCTATGGTATTTGCCGGTATGGTGCCATTAGCCAGTTTAGCAGAATTTGTTAATATTACAACGCTTGCTTATATGATGCTTTTAGCTATTGCTATTATCGTCTTACGTAAGCAACAAGGGTTACCGAAAGCTGGCGAATTCAAGATGCCATTTGTTCCCATCTTACCCATTTTGGGAATTGTGATTTGTTTAGTCTTTATGAGTCAATATCAAGTAGTGACATGGATCGCTTTCTTGATATCATTGGTTATAGGAGCCTTGATCTATTTCGGTTATGGTTACAAACATTCGACAATTAACAATGACAAATAAGAGGTATCCATATGGTTAAAAAAATGACTATCGTTTCCATTATTTTTATGTCAGTGGCTACCATTGCCCATCTGGTGATGTCTATAATCGCTTTTCAAAATGGTGCTAGTCTCAGTAAAAATATTCTAAATGGCATTTTAATGATCGTCTTTGTTAGTATTATCAAAACCTTATTGGAACTTAGAAAAACAAAATAACCAAGTAGAGTTATGCTCTCTACTTGGTTTTTTCATGTCTAAAAGGCAAATTCGATCGTTACGAATTCAAAAGAATGTTGCAAATCTTCGAGGATCAGTGGTTTGAGATTTACAGAATGTGAGATGAGATTTAAATCAGTTGGGTCAATGATGTGCACGCGAATATTGATATGAGTCCCTTGTTTATAAATAGAGATATCCAGGCCGTGATATTGCTTATTAAAATGTGTCTGGAAAATATCATGGATCAGAGGCACAATTTGCTTATTTCGTATTGGTGATTGTGTGAATTCTTTAAAAGAATCCGTTAAAACAGCTAAGGGTTCTTTATAGGAAAAAATAACCAGAATTAGGGTGATGAAAAAATCTGCTGTATAGTGGAGAAAGCCAAGTTTGCTTTCTATCGGGATGACCGTAAGAAGTAAAATGGCGATACCGACACCCGCAGATATAAGACCATCGATAAAATTACCTTTACTTTCTGCTGCAATAATAGTAGACAAATTATTGATTTGATGATTTTTCTGACGATTATAAAATCCTAAACCAAAGCAAAGAATAACCATTGTAATCGTGTAAGGAAGAACCAGATTTGTCTCAACCACATCCCCTTTTCCGTGGATAAAATAAGCATAAGCTGCAGCACTGGTTTCTAGCAGAGTGATAATCAGCAACATAAAGGTAGCGATAGATTTTAAAATACCGTATAGTGGTTCTAAGAAATACATTCCATTTGGGAAAGTTGTCGTTTTACGGTGACTATTACTAGAAATAAAAACGGCAGCCAAAGTTGATATAAATGCAATTAAGGAGAAAACACCGTCTAAAAGAAGAGCATTTAAATCAGTTACAATATAGATAATAAGTCCAGAAAGTCCAATAATAAAATTTCCGATTGTAGATACAATAAGTGATTGCCTCTCAACTTGTTTTTGAGTCATAGTTGCTCCTTGAAAAGAATGTCTTAGTTTTAGTATAACAATTTTTAGAAGTTGCTTCAAATGCAAATGAAATCGTCAGATAGTTATTAGATTCAAAAAAACCAAGCCCGGAAGCTTGGTTTCTAGCTGAAATAGAGAAGATTGTTAAAGTCCCATATTATAATCATCATCTTGCATAGCTTCAACGCTACCAAGGAGATAACCATTACCAACCTGACTAAAGAAGTCATGGTTAGAAGTTCCGGTTGAAATACCGTTCATAACGATGGGGTTGACGTCATTTGCAGTATCTGGGAAGAGGGGATCTTGACCTAAGTTCATGAGGGCCTTGTTAGCGTTATAGCGAAGGAAGGTCATCACTTCCTCAGTCCAGCCAACATTGTCATAAAGTGTTTGGGTGTATAATTCCTCGTTCTCATAGAGGCTGTATAGTAAATCGTACATCCATTCGCGAAATTCTTCTTGTTTGTCTTCTGGTAATTCGTTGAAACCTAATTGGAATTTATACCCAATATAAGTTCCATGAACAGATTCATCACGGATAATTAATTTAATAATTTCAGCGACGTTAGCTAGTTTATTATTACCAAGATAATAAAGTGGGGTGAAGAAACCAGAGTAGAATAAGAAGGTTTCTAGGAAGGTAGAAGCTACTTTTTTCTGAAGAGCATCACCATTCTTGTAGATTTCATTGATAATTTCAGCTTTACGTTGGAGATAAGGATTGGTATTGGTCCATTCAAAGATATCTTCAATCTCTTTTTTAGTATTTAAAGTCGAAAAGATCGAAGAATAAGATTTCGCATGGACAGATTCCATAAACTGGATATTATTGAGGACAGCTTCTTCGTGAGGCGTGCGAACATCTGCACGAATAGCTTCGACGCCGGTTTCAGATTGAAGGGTGTCAAGAAGCGTTAGACCACCAAAAACTTTACCGACAAGATCTTTTTCTTCGGCAGAAAGTTTACGCCAATCGTCTAAGTCATTAGACAAAGGAATGCGGGTATCGAGCCAGAATTGTTCCGTTAACTTCTCCCAAGTAGACTTATCGATAACATCTTCGATTTCATTCCAGTTGATCGCTTCATAATAAGTAAAATGTGACATGGAGACTCCTTAAAAACAGAAATAGTAAAAAACTTACGCTTATAGTTTAACATAAACAAGCAGCCAACTTCAAAATAAGCTGGCTGAATGTCGGATAGAGTGGCGGTAATGCTAGATAGGCTTCAAAGATATAGGTTAGTAATATGGCTCATTGTCCTAAATGACGAAAAGAGTCATTCGATATCAAGGACTTGTTAAGACGGTAAGGCATTGACCTTTTGATCCTATTATTGGCATATCATTTGATGAGTTACTAGCAGAAACTACTAAGATAGGTTATACCAAGATGAAATCCCTTCTATCCATTAGCTAGAAAAGACTTGGTTGCAGAAAGAGATAATCCATAATGATGGGTATTGTTCTCTTGTGCTTTAATAATAGGTATATCCTTAAATCACGCAGCTTTCACATTGGTTAGCACCAACTTCATCGCCATCATCTGTGTAGGTACGAACATAATAGATGGATTTAATGCCTTTGTTGAAGGCGTAGTTACGTAGGATGGATAAATCACGTGTTGTTTGTTTAGTGTCGCTACCTTTCCATTCATAGAGACCAATTGGAATGTCGCTTCGCATGAAGAGTGTCAATGACAAGCCTTGATCAACGTGCTCAGTAGCAGCAGCATAAACATCGATAACTTTACGCATATTCATATCATAGGCTGATTTGTAGTAGGGAATAGTGTCTGTTGAAAGTCCTGCAGCTGGGTAATAGATTTTTCCAATTTTCTTCTCTTGGCGTTCTTCAACGCGTTGCGTAATAGGATGGATCGAAGCAGAGACATCATTGATGTAAGAGATAGAACCGTTAGGAGCAACAGCTAAGCGGTTTTGGTGGTAAAGCCCATCTGCCATAACTGCCTGACGAAGAGCTTCCCAATCTTCAGCTTGAGGAATGAAGTGGTCTTTGAAGAGCTCTTTAACCAAATCTGATTTCGGTACAAACTGGCCAGTCACATACTTGTCAAAATAGCTACCATCAGCGTATTTTGACTTGTCAAATCCAACAAAACTGGTTTGGCGTTCACGCGCAATTTCATTGGATGCGACCAGTGTCCAGTAGTTGAGTAACATAAAGTAAATATCAGTGAACTCGATTGACTCTGGGCTTCCATATTCAATGTGTTTCTGAGCAAGGAAAGAGTGAAGTCCCATCGCTCCCAGTCCAAAAGTATGGGCTTGATCATTACCATTTTTAATAGACGGGACAGCCTCGATATTTGACGAATCGGTAACAAAGGTTAGTGCACGCGTCATGGCCTTGATAGAGCGACCAAAATCAGGCGAAGTCATCATGTTAACGACGTTGGTTGAGCCAAGGTTACATGAGATATCAGTTCCCATTGAAAGGTAATTTTGCCCGTCATCGATGAGACTTGGTCTTTGCACTTGAAGAATCTCTGAACACAAGTTTGACATGATGATTTTACCATCGATAGGATTAGAACGATTGGCAGTGTCAACATTAACAATATAGGGATAACCAGACTCTTGTTGCAATTTGGAAATCTCTGTTTCTAAATCACGAGCTTTTATTTTTGTTTTCTCTATATTGGGATTGGCTACCAGTTCATCGTATTTTTCAGTGATATCGATGTAGTTGAAAGGGATGCCGTATTCTTTTTCGACACTATATGGGCTAAAGAGGTACATGTCTTCATTTTTGCGAGCCAATTCGTAGAATTTATCAGGAACTGTTACGCCAAGTGAGAGGGTTTTAACACGTACTTTTTCATCAGCGTTTTCTTTCTTAGTAGAAAGAAAAGCAATGATATCTGGGTGGAAAACATTGAGATAAACCACACCGGCACCTTGACGTTGTCCTAATTGATTAGAATATGAGAAACTATCTTCAAATAATTTCATCACTGGAACAACGCCAGAAGCAGCTCCGGCAAAGCCTTTGATAGGTGCACCAGCTTCACGAAGGTTGGAAAGAGAAATGCCAACACCGCCACCGATACGTGACAGTTGGAGAGCTGAGTTGATGGAACGACCGATTGAGTTCATATCGTCAGTAACTTGAATCAAGAAACAAGATACCAACTCACCACGTCGGCTACGTCCAGCATTGAGGAAAGAAGGTGTAGCAGGCTGGTAGCGTTGGTTAATCATCTCTTTAGCTAAATCACGCGCTAGTTCCTCGTCTCCATCAGCGAAGTAGAGGGCATTAAACATCACACGATCTACCATGCTTTCAAGGTATGACTCACCATCATTTGTTTTGAGAGCGTATTGTTGATGGAATTTATAGGCAGCCATAAATGACTTGAATTGGAAGCCTTCGTTTTCTAATTCTTGCGCTAATGATTCGATAAAGGCTTGGCTATATTTTTGGATAAAACCTGTTTCGATGTAGTCGTTTTCAATGAGATAATTGATCTTTTCTGTAACGGAAGAAAAGGACATCATGTTAGGTTTGACATTTTCTTCAAAGAAAGCAGCGAGAGCTTCTTTATCCTTATGTAAAGGAATTTGTCCATCAACGGGACGGTTAATTTCATTATTTAAACGGAAATAAGTAACATTTCCTAAATCTTTAAGACTCATTTGATAAGATTCCTTTTACTATATTAGTGTCAATTGACGTGCCACTAAATTCTAATTTATAAAGTAGCGGTAGGTGATATGTTTATGATAATTCCCTAGCTTCTCGACAAAAATCAGAACCGAAATTTCGATTGCCAATGCTAATAATGCCGTGGCGATAGGCTGAATTGTCCTCAATAAAGTCTTCGACATAATCAACGTTATCATTGTATGTAGGGATGATTAAAACAAATTTATCATGACACTGGGGTGGTTGCCCATGTGCGGTTAAGAGCACTTTATCATCCTGGGCAATATCAAGTTTGTCGATGAATCTGGCCGTCTGACCAGTCAAAGTGTGAAAAGCAACTTTCAATGGGATAACCTAATGCTAAATGATTTCTTTAAGTTTAGCGGGCTGGAATCCAGAGAAAACAATATCACCAGCTTGAATGACTGGAGCCGATGCAAACCCTAAACTTTTAACATATTCGATGTGTTCAGGTTCTTCGTCAATATTGATCTCTTTGAAAGAAACGCCTTCTTTTTCTAAGAATTTTTTAGTCATTTTACATTGCATACAATTATTTTTTGAAAAAATAGTAATATTACTCATTTAATAACTCTCCTTTTTAAGTACCACAATAGCATACCCAAAAATGATATAAATTGCAATAGATTGCTATCAACAAAACACAAAATATAGTTATACATTTTTGTTATACCCCAATATATTGTGTTTTATTGAAAATGCGAAGAAAACAGACGAAGACAGTATTCTGGCCGATAGTTACCTAAAAGTAGCTGATGATTTCTTTCTATAGCGTTTGAAAAAGCTATCCTTGTCTTTTGAGGTTGATAATGTAAGTAGGTGGAAAGCAACTTGTAAATTTTTTCAATCAAGATTATAAAATCTTGAAAAAAAAAATAGCTTATGATATAATTGGAAATTGTAAGGGTTATCATGGATGACTCAAAAATTAAAAAGAGAAAAAAGGAGAACCATCATGGCTTCTAAAGATTTTCACATTGTAGCAGAAACAGGTATTCACGCTCGTCCAGCAACTTTGCTCGTTCAAACAGCTAGCAAATTCGCTTCAGACATTACTCTTGACTACAAAGGTAAAGCAGTAAACCTTAAATCAATCATGGGTGTTATGAGTCTTGGTGTTGGTCAAGGTGCTGACGTGACTATTTCTGCAGAAGGTGCAGATGCTGATGACGCTCTTGCTGCAATCGAAGAAACAATGACAAAAGAAGGATTGGCATAAGAAAATGACAGAAATGCTTAAAGGAATTGCAGCATCTGATGGTGTTGCTGTTGCTAAAGCATACTTATTGGTTCAACCGGATTTGTCATTTGAGACTGTTTCAGTTTCAGATACAGATGCAGAAGAAGCTCGTCTGGATGCAGCTCTAGCGGCGTCTCAAGACGAGCTTTCTGTTATCCGTGAAAAAGCCGTAGGTACGCTTGGTGAAGAAGCAGCATCCGTTTTTGATGCTCATTTAATGGTTCTTGCTGACCCAGAAATGATTGGTCAGATTAAAGAAACAATTCGCGCAAAACAAGTTAACGCAGAAGCTGGTTTGAAAGAAGTTACTGACATGTTCGTAACGCTTTTTGAAGGTATGGAAGATAACCCGTACATGCAAGAGCGTGCAGCTGATATTCGTGACGTTGCAAAACGTGTCTTGGCTCACCTCCTTGGTGTGAAGCTCCCAAACCCAGCAACGATTAGTGAAGAGTCAATTGTTATTGCTCATGACTTGACCCCTTCAGATACCGCTCAACTTGATAAGAGTTTTGTTAAAGCTTTCGTAACTAATATCGGTGGTCGTACAAGTCACTCAGCTATCATGGCTCGTACTCTTGAGATTGGTGCTGTTCTTGGAACTAACAACATTACCGAACTTGTCAAAGATGGCGATATTTTAGCTGTTAATGGTATTACTGGTGAGGTTATTATTAACCCAACACAAGATCAAATTGCCGAATTTGTCGAAGCTGGTAAGGCTTATGCTGCACAGAAAGCTGAATGGGCTCTTCTTAAAAATGCGCAAACGGTCACAGCTGATGGCAAACATTTCGAATTAGCTGCTAATATTGGTACACCAAAAGATGTTGAAGGTGTTAACGATAATGGTGCCGAAGCGGTAGGACTCTACCGTACTGAGTTCTTGTACATGGATTCTCAAGACTTCCCTACAGAAGATGAGCAATATGAAGCATACAAGGCTGTACTAGAAGGTATGGACGGTAAGCCAGTTGTGGTTCGTACAATGGATATTGGTGGTGACAAGGAACTTCCTTACTTTGATCTTCCAGACGAAATGAACCCATTCCTTGGTTTCCGTGCGCTTCGTATCTCAATTTCTGAAACTGGTGATCAAATGTTCCGTACGCAGATCCGCGCTCTTCTTCGCGCATCTGTACATGGTCAATTGCGCATCATGTTCCCAATGGTTGCTTTACTGAAAGAATTCCGTGCAGCAAAAGCAGTCTTTGATGAAGAAAAAGCTAACTTGCTCTCTGAAGGTGTAGCAGTAGCAGATGATATCCAAGTAGGTATCATGATTGAGATCCCAGCAGCAGCTATGCTTGCTGATCAATTTGCTAAAGAAGTTGACTTCTTCTCAATTGGTACAAATGACCTTATCCAATACACTATGGCAGCAGACCGTATGAATGAACAAGTTTCATACCTCTACCAACCATATAACCCATCAATCCTCCGCTTGATTAACAATGTTATCAAGGCAGCTCATGCTGAAGGTAAATGGGCAGGTATGTGTGGTGAGATGGCTGGTGATCAACAGGCTGTACCACTCCTTGTCGGAATGGGTCTAGATGAGTTCTCAATGTCAGCAACATCAGTACTTCGGACACGTAGTCTGATGAAATCACTTGATTCAGCTAAAATGCAAGAGTATGCTCACCGTGCTCTTACAGAATGCTCAACTGCTGAAGAAGTTCTTGAACTTCAAAAAGAATATCTATAATTAAGGACTAAGAAGAGGGAAACCTCTTTTTAGTTTGTTTAAACTATTCAATAAAACACGAAAGTTCTAGTACGTTAGGTATCAAATAATTGTATTCCCTAGATAAAGTGTTAAAATAGAAAACATACTAAGTGTGAAGGAGGCAAGGATTTGTCTAAACAATATAAAAACCTTGTCAATGGAGAGTGGAAGCTTTCTGACAATGAAATTAAAATTTACGCTCCAGCAACAGGAGAAGAACTAGGTTCTGTTCCAGCTATGAGTCAAGAAGAAGTAGACTATGTGTATGAAACTGCAAAAGCTGCGCAACCAGCTTGGCGTGCACTTTCATACGTGGAACGTGCAGCTTATCTCCACAAAGTAGCAGATATTCTTGAGCGTGATGCAGAGAAAATCGGTGAAGTTCTGTCGAAAGAAATTGCTAAAGGTTACAAAGCAGCGGTTAGTGAAGTAACTCGTACTGCTGATATTGTTCGTTATGCAGCTGAAGAAGGTGTTCGCATGCAAGGTGAAGTCTTAGAAGGCGGTAGCTTTGATGCAGCAAGTAAGAAAAAAATAGCGATGGTACGTCGCGAACCTCTTGGTTTAGTACTGGCTATCTCACCTTTTAACTATCCTATTAATTTGGCTGGTTCGAAGATTGCTCCCGCGTTGATTTCAGGGAATGTTGTTGCCCTTAAACCACCAACGCAAGGGTCAATATCTGGTCTTGTCTTGGCTGAAGTGTTCGCTGAAGCTGGCATTCCAGCAGGTGTCTTTAGTACCATTACAGGTCGCGGTTCAGTTATCGGTGACTACATTGTAGAACATGAAGCCGTCAACTTTATCAACTTTACAGGATCAACAGCAGTTGGTGAACGGATTGGTAAAATGGCTGGTATGCGCCCAATTATGCTCGAACTCGGCGGTAAAGACTCAGCTATCGTCCTTGAAGATGCTGACCTTGAGATTGCTGCTAAAAATATCGTAGACGGTGCCTTTGGTTATTCGGGGCAACGTTGTACAGCAGTGAAACGTGTTCTGGTTATGGATAGTGTCGCTGATCAGCTAGTTGATATTATTCGTGAAAAAGTTCTTAAATTGACAGTTGGTAGTCCTGAAGAAAATGCAGACATCACATCGCTTATCGATACTGCTGCTGCTGACTTTGTTGAGGGCCTTGTAAACGATGCTGTTGAGAAAGGGGCTGATGCCAAGACTGACATCATTCGTGAAGGAAATCTTATTTGTCCAATTCTTTTTGATAAAGTGACAACTGATATGAAATTGGCTTGGGAAGAGCCATTTGGTCCAGTCCTCCCAGTTATTCGCGTGTCTTCTGTTGAAGAAGCTATCGACATTTCAAATAAGTCTGAATACGGTCTTCAAGCTTCTGTCTTTACAAATGACTTCCCGCTTGCTTTCTCAATTGCAGAACAACTTGAAGTGGGTACAGTGCATATCAATAACAAAACACAACGTGGTACAGATAACTTCCCATTCTTGGGAGCTAAAAAATCTGGTGCGGGTACGCAAGGGGTTAAATACTCTATTGAAGCCATGACAACTCTAAAATCTGTTGTTTTTGATATCAAATAATAGCGAAAGGTCGTTCTAATCATTAGAGCGGCTTTTTAAATTTTTCTTGTTTTTTTTAATGTCACTCTTTATAATGGAAGAAAGGAGATTAAGAATGAAGAAAATTGTACTAGTACTTGGATTTGTTGCTGCTGTGCTTTCATTGGTATGGTTTATGGGGAAATCGTTTTATGTTCAGCAGCGACAAGAGAAAATCATGACATTTGTCGAAGATTTTCAAAAAGAAATTAATCGCGAGATTCCAATCTCAAATGGTCAAGAAGTATGGCGTCATAAAGAGTCTTGGATCTATTTTAATACTGGCGGTGAGGGAAGCTATGTGCAGAAGAAACTAGAAGAATTCATGCCAGAAAAGAACCAATTAGGACAATATGACAATCATGACATTAATCATCTCCACTTACTTTATCCTAAAAAAGTGGCATCAGATTTAGAGCATGTTTCTGAATTACAATTAAAGAAATCGTCTTACAAAATTGATTGGTTTGATATTAAAAAGGAAAAAAAGACAAACTTAAAGTCACTTTATTTTAAAGATGGGGCTTATAAAGATCCCTTTACGCTAAATGATTTGATTAAAGATAAAGCTGCCTTTCGAAAAGTAATCGAGACCACAGCCCAAGATAAGTCGTGGTCGCAAGACAGAAAAGAGACTATTTTAAAACCCTTTGAGAGTGATGATTGGTCGGAGATTCCATTTTCTTATAAAAAAGATCAGTTAGTCTTAACAAAAGATCTTAGCCTACCTATCAATCGTTTTTTAGATTCTGTTCAGGGAAAATACCTTAAAGGGGACGCCTTAAAAACTTATCAAGCTTACGTCGCTAAAAATCGCCAAAATCTTAAGAGAGTCGCTTTGACTTTTGATGATGGTCCTAACCCAGCGACAACGCCCAAAGTTGTTGATATTTTGAAGCGATATAATGCTAAAGCGACCTTCTTCACTATTGGTCAAAAGATAGCAGGACAGGAAGAATTACTGAAAAAAATGGTTGATCAAGGAAATGAAATTGGTAACCATACATGGACTCATCCTAATTTGACAACTTTGTCTGGTGAAGCGGTCAAACAAGAAATTAATGATACAAATGCAGCTATTGAGAAGGCTATTAAGCAAAAGCCAACTCTAATGCGTCCGCCATATGGTGCAACCAATACCATGGTTCAGTCTGCTGCGGGGATGAAAGAAGTTATGTGGACGGTTGATACCTTAGACTGGCAGAGCCATTCCACACCTGCCATAATGAAAAAGGTACAGGAGCAGTTAAAACCTGGAGGTATTATTTTGATGCACGACATTCATCAAACTTCGGTTGATGCCTTACCATCAGTTTTAGAATACCTTAAATCACAAGGCTATGAAGTTGTCACAGTCAGTGAATTGAATGGTTATTAATAATTGGAAATGTACTCAAAAATAGCAGTCAGGCCAAAGGCCTAGCTGCTATTTTTTTAAGGTTAAAGACTGATTTTTGAGTTGTAATTCTTGGACAGAAGCCATTCTTTTGAGTTTTTTTAAATCTTCTTTGTGAGTAACAAGCGAGATAACCTGCCCTTCTTTACCCATGCGTCCAGTACGTCCAGCCCTGTGAGTATAAGTGTCACGATCACGAGGGATATCAAAATTAATAACGGTTTCAAGGTTGTCAATATCAATACCTCTAGCGACAAGATCGGTGGCCAGCAATAGAGTGAGGTCATGATTTTTAAATTTCTCCAAAATGACTTTTCGCATTTTGACGTTAATATCACTAGCGAGAGAAATGGCAGAAGTACCGATAAACTGAAGACGCTCTTCAACGGCTCCTAAATCAGATAGATGATTAAAAAACGTAAGTCCCCGAAAATCTGGGATATTACTTAGTTTGCGCAATAGCTCCAAACGATCGCGTTTCTCAACACTAATGTAGTAGTGTTTAATAGTGGTGTTGTCTTGATTGGAAAGATCGATAATTTTTGTATTTTCAGCTAGACTATCGCTGCTTATTTTTTGTGTGGCTGAGAGATAGACCATCTGATGATCGCGTGGCACATGATTGCTTATTTTAGTGACAAATGGCATTTGTGATTCACTTAGCAGTTCATCATATTCATCCAAAACAATGGTATTGATGTTCATCATTTTCACTTTTTTTAGTTTAATCAATTCAAAGATGCGACCAGGTGTTCCAATGATAATCTCTGGTCCTTTTTTTAGACGTTCGATTTGTCTTTTCTGACTAGATCCTGAAAGAAGCAACTGAGGTGTTAATCCGATAGGCTCGGCCCAAGTTTTAGCAACATCAAATAATTGACCAGCTAATTCACTATTTGGGGCGAGTATCAGCAATTGTTGTGCCTTTTTAGGTGTTAGGTTCAAAAGCAGAGGCCACATATAGGCCAATGTTTTACCAGTACCTGTTGGGCTAATACCTAGAATATTTTCGCCAGCAGATAGTGGTGTAAATAAGTCATTTTGGATGGGGGTTGTTTCTTTAAATCCAAGACTAGTCAGTTGATCTTGCCATTCTTTAGGAAGTTGTTTAATCATGAAAAGTTCCTTTATTTTTCTGTAGATTTGCTTTATATTATAGCATGATTTGTGATATAATAGCTAACAATGTTGTTAAAAATGGAGCGAACAATGCGTAAAAAACCTATTATTATTGGTGTTACTGGTGGTTCTGGTGGTGGAAAAACCAGTGTTTCTCGAGCAATTTTAGCTAATTTTACAGACGAAAAAATTGCCATGATTGAGCATGATTCTTATTACAAAGATCAAGCACATTTAACGTTTGATGAACGTGTGAAGACTAACTATGACCATCCGCTTGCTTTTGATACTGACTTGATGATTGATCAGTTAAATGAACTCATCGAAGGTCGGCCTGTGGATATTCCAGTTTACGATTACACTCAACATACCCGTAGCAGCAAAACTTATCGTCAAGAGCCACAAGATGTTTTTATTGTGGAAGGAATTCTTGTTTTAGAAGATAAGCGTTTGAGAGATTTGATGGACATCAAGTTATTTGTGGATACAGATGATGATATCCGTATTATCCGTCGTATCAAGCGTGATATGGAAGAGCGTGGCCGTAGTTTGGATAGTATTATCGATCAATATACCAGTGTTGTTAAGCCGATGTATCATCAATTTATTGAACCAACTAAGCGTTATGCAGATATTGTTATTCCTGAGGGCGTTTCAAATACAGTTGCACTTGATCTCATCAATACTAAGGTGGCAAGTATTTTAAGTGAATCTCATTAATCAAGCGTCAGTGATAAAATCGGTGGGCCAACGAAATATAGTTCACCGATTTTTTAGTAGGGAGAGAAGATGGGCATCGTGTTGGTGGCGGTTTTACTTATTTGGAATCTAATGGTTTTTGTAGCTTATGGATATGATAAACAGCAAGCTGTCAGGGGAAATTGGCGATTATCAGAGCGATTTTTACTGACGATCACGCTATTGTTTGGCGGCTTTGGTGCTTTACTTGGAGCAAGACTATGGCATCATAAAACACAGAAGTGGTACTTTGTGTGGACATGGTGGTTGGGTATATTAGTAACACTTGGCTTACTCTGTCTTTATTTCTATAGAGCAAGTTTGTGATGAGACACAGAAACGGATGTCTTTAAAGTTAGAGTAGAAGTATCAAGTTAGAAGTTAAATATGATATAATAATGCCTATGAACAAGAGTACAAAAAAAGATAATTACGAGATTCTTTTAGCCCAAGCTCGTGGGTTATTTGCTAATGAGACTAACGCTTTAGCTAATCTTTCCAATGCTTCAGCGATGATAAGAGCGACACTGCCTAATACTGTTTTTTCAGGATTTTACCTGTTTAATGGTCAGGAGTTGATCTTGGGACCTTTCCAAGGAAATGTTTCCTGTGTGCATATCGCACTTGGAAAAGGTGTCTGTGGCGAAGCAGCGAAGACGAATGAAACGCTTATTGTTGAGGATGTTACTAAGCATGCCAACTATATTTCTTGCGATTCTGCAGCAATGAGTGAGATTGTTGTTCCGATGGTGAAAGGGAATAAACTAGTTGGTGTTCTTGACTTAGATTCTAGTGTTATTGGTGATTATGATGTCATTGATCAAGAATACTTGGAAAAATTTGTTGCTATTTTGCTTGAAAAAACACGTTTTAATTTCCAAATGTTTGGAGTAGAGGAATAATGTATCAAGCCCTTTATCGCAAATACCGGAGCCAACGCTTTGATGATATGGTTGGGCAGACGGTCATTTCGACAACCTTAAAAAAAGCCGTTGCTTCCGGTAAAATTAGCCATGCCTATCTGTTTTCTGGTCCACGTGGAACTGGAAAAACCAGTGCAGCTAAAATTTTCGCAAAAGCCATGAACTGTCCTAATCAAGTTGATGGTGAGCCATGTAATCACTGCGATATTTGCCGTGATATTACCAAAGGTAGTCTTGAGGATGTCATTGAAATAGATGCGGCGTCAAATAATGGCGTTGATGAAATCCGTGATATTCGTGACAAATCAACCTATGCCTCAAGTCGGGCGACTTATAAGGTTTACATCATTGATGAGGTTCACATGTTATCCACCGGGGCCTTCAATGCATTGTTAAAAACCTTAGAAGAACCGACGGAAAATGTGGTCTTTATCCTGGCAACAACAGAACTACATAAAATTCCGGCGACCATTTTATCACGTGTTCAGCGTTTTGAATTTAAGGCTATCAAGTTGGCTGAGATTAGTCGTCATATGGCGACTGTTTTAGAAGAAGAGTCGATTACTTATGATAAGGATGCTCTAACCCTCATTGCC
The DNA here is from genome assembly GCF_001598035.1 of Streptococcus halotolerans. Lineage (NCBI taxonomy): Bacteria > Bacillati > Bacillota > Bacilli > Lactobacillales > Streptococcaceae > Streptococcus > Streptococcus halotolerans. Next base: position 184,395 of record NZ_CP014835.1, read on the forward strand.
CGCAGGGCTGAGGGTGGGATGAGAGATGCCCTGTCTATTTTAGATCAGGCACTTTCTTTATCAACGGACCAGGGTGGTGTCACTCGAGAAATTGCCGAAGAAATCACAGGATCAATCAGCCTATCCAGTTTGGATGCCTATGTCGAAAGTTTGATGATCAGTGACACAGCTGCAGCCTTACACCATTTGGACATTATTTTTGACCAAGGAAAAAGCATGAGCCGCTTTGTGACAGATTTGCTACAATATCTAAGAGATCTTATCATTGTCCAATCAGGCGGTGAAAACACACACACGAGCCCTGTTTTTGAAGCTAATTTAGCTTTGGAAACACAACTTATTTTTGATATGATTGATGCTGTAACTGTCGGTTTGCAACAAATCAAACAAGGAACCCATCCTAAGATTTACGCTGAGATGCTGACCATTCGTTTGTCTGAAAAAGTGGCCAAGGGACCGAAAAACTCCGACCTACCAGATACTGTTTGGCAGGAAATCAAAGAAATGAAAAATGAAATAGTGCAGCTGAAAAAAGCCTTGTCTGAAAAAGCTAATCAGCCAGCTGCTATTTCTGAAACGAGACCGGCTAAACGCATGACACGCTTTAAAGTGGATCGGGAAAAAATCATGACGATCATGCAGGAGACAGTTGAAGATGCTGAAAAATCACGCCAGTATTTAGAGGCTTTGAAAACCTCTTGGAATGAAATTTTGGATTCAATTACACCGCAGAATCGTGCCTTACTGCTAGGTTCTGAGCCAGTTTTAGCGAATAGTGAAAATGCCATTTTAGCTTTTGATGCTGCCTTTAATGCAGAACAGGTAATGAAACGCACTGATTTAAATGATATTTTTGGAAATATCATGAGTAAAGCAGCTGGTTTTTCTCCTAATATTATGGCTGTTCCCAAATCGGATTTCAACAGTATTCGTACAGAATTTGCCAAACGCATGAAGTCGGCTAAAGAAACAACAGAGACTGAAGAAAAACAAGCGGTTATTCCAGAGGATTTTGCCTTTTTATCAGATAAAATTTCGACAGTAGAAGATTAAGGAATCAGTCTTTATTTACAGAAAGTGCTTTACGATAAGCTAGTTTAAAATAGTCATCTTTTAGTTAAAAAAGAGAAGGATAGGCTGAGCTAGTTATCCTTCTCTTATGGTTTATGTGGCTTTAAGCCCAGTCTCGCTCCGATAGGTGCGAGACAAATAAACCACCCGCTATGCGGGTGCGCATCGACTGTTATACAAAAAAATCTCCAAACGCGATACAATAAAGGTGTTCAAGCCTACTGTAAAGCGAAAGGAGATAATGATATGGCACAAAAGGCACATAGTTTATCACACACAAAATGGATGTGTAAATATCACATTGTGTTTACCCCTAAGTATAGACGAAAAGTCATTTATAATCAATATAGAAGCAGTTTGGGCGAGATATTTCGCCGATTATGCAGTTATAAGGGAGTAGAAATTATAGAAGGACATCTGATGCCAGACCATGTTCATATGCTAGTGAGCATCCCACCACGAATAAGTGTATCAAGTTTCATGGGATACTTAAAAGGTAAAAGTGCCTTAATGATGTTTGATAAACACGCCAATTTAAAATATAAATTTGGGAACCGCCATTTTTGGGCAGAGGGATATTACGTGAGTACGGTTGGTCTCAATGAAGCCACGATAAAGAAATATATTCAAGAACAAGAGAAGCATGATATAGCACTAGATAAGTTGAGTGTGAAAGAGTATGAAGATCCCTTTAGGGATAGTGGCAAGTAGTACCACTGCCTCTTTGAGAGGCTAGCGACGGGTCAAGAGCAGTGAGGCTTGAACAAAGTGAAAGCCAGCGTCTTTAGGCGCTGGCTGGTAATGTGGGCTTATAGCCCCGGTTCAAACCACCCGTTAGACGGGTGGTCATGATTATACTCTTTAATGATGTGTCTTTGGTCCAATGCTTTTTAACAGGAAAAGACTTTTGCCCAGATTTTTTCTTTTTGTTATAATAGGACTATGCCTTATTCACAATTTTTCGTAGTGGCCTTAATTTGTGCACTGGAAACTTATTTTTTTAATCAAGCCATGATCAATGGTCAGTATTTACTGGCTTTTTTCTGGGGATTGATGCTTTTTAGAAATCTGCGTCGCGTTCAGCTGGTTTCCCGTTTTACTAAACGTTTGATGGAACAGATTACCAAGAAGAAAGACTGATTTCACCACTAGCTAAGGTTAAGGTTTGCCCATCATTCATTTCTAAAACCAAATGCCCTTGGTCAGTGATATCTAAAACCTTGGCTGTCATTGATTGGCCGTCTTTTTCATAAGTCACTTGTTTGTTTAAAACAAGTGATTTTTCTTTATACACTTTGATGTGGTCGCGTTCTGGGATGTCAAAGAACAATCGCCAAATTTCACAAATCAACTCATTACGAGTGATACTTGGATTTTCAGTGAAGAGCGAGGTAGCAATATCTTTCAGTTCGTAAGGGAATTCAAGAATGTGAAAATTAAGCCCAACGCCAATGAAAACATCCGTTACTAGACCTGTTTCAACAGAGGTGACAGCTTCCGAAAGGATGCCAGCTACTTTTTTACCATCTAAGAAAATGTCATTAACCCATTTAATATCTGGGGATTTATCAGTTAATCTTGAAATGGCTTTGACAATGCTAGAGGCTACAAGGACCGTATAAGGTGGAAGTTTATCGTAAGATGCATTGGGTTTTAGGTGGAGAGTCATGTAAATGCCACCATTTTTTTCCGCATGGAAATGACGGCCTAATCTCCCTCTAGCTGCCGTTTGGTTGGGTGCCAGATAGAGGTGAGGCGCTTGGGCGCCATTTAGAGCTGCTGTTTTAGCATCTTGTTGGGTTGATTCACTACTGGTTAAGTAAGTCACAGGAATGTTCAATGCATCAGAGATAAGGTCTGAAAGAAGTAAATCACCAGAACGGATGCGATAGCCTTTTTTTTTGACAGCTTCGATAAGGATACCATTTTCCTCTAAGGTTTTAATAGCTTTCCAAACAGCCGCTCTAGAGATATTGAGTTCTTGAGCCAGTGTTTCTCCTGTAATAAAATCTTCTTCTAATAAACGTTGGTAAATATTTTCGTAGGTTTTCATAAGTTTAGTATAGTACATGCTAATCTTCTTGTCAGTAGTTTTCTCGAATTTTGGTAAAAAGATTAACAATAGCAATATTTATGATACAATAATAAGCGTTATTAAGTCCCGATAAGGCAGCTTTTGGTAATGTTTCTTTTTCTATCTGTCGTTCATATAGTAAGCCGTGCTAGAATATTGTCTACATCCTTACTGTCTCATTTAGAAAAAGGTTGTCATTTCAAAAAATACAGATTGACTGTATTTCAAGGCTGGTTCTTTGTAACCTAGTAACATGTCGCAGGACATTTCCTGTAGCCAACATTTTTTAAGGGGGACATTTTTATGTCAGAACGTAAACTTTTCACGTCTGAATCTGTTTCGGAGGGACATCCAGATAAGATTGCAGACCAGATCTCAGATGCTATTTTAGATGCTCTGCTGGAGCAGGATCCAGATGCCCATGTCGCAGCGGAAACAGTTGTTTATACGGGTTCCGTTCACGTTTTTGGTGAGATTTCAACATCAGCTTATGTCGATATTAACCGTGTGGTTCGTGATACAATTGCTGAGATTGGTTACACCAATGCAGAGTATGGCTTTGCTGCAGAATCAGTCGGTGTTCATCCGTCATTGGTTGAGCAGTCTGCCGATATTGCTCAAGGTGTCAATGAAGCCTTGGAAGTCCGTGAAGGGGATAAAGATGATTTAAGTCTCATTGGAGCAGGTGACCAAGGTCTCATGTTTGGTTTTGCTATCGATGAAACACCCGAATTGATGCCGTTACCGATTTCTTTATCACACCAATTGGTTCGTCGATTGGCTGAATTACGTAAATCAGGAGCCATAGCTTATTTGCGTCCAGATGCTAAATCGCAAGTTACTGTCGAGTATGATGAAAATGATAACCCTGTTCGAGTTGACACGGTTGTCATTTCAACACAGCATGATCCAGAAGCAACGAATGAGCAGATCCGCAAGGATGTCATTAATCAGGTGATTAAATCTGTCATTCCAGCCCAATACCTTGATGATGACACAAAATTTTTCATCAACCCAACAGGGCGCTTTGTTATCGGTGGCCCACAGGGAGATTCTGGCTTAACGGGTCGTAAAATTATTGTTGACACTTACGGTGGTTATAGCCGTCACGGTGGGGGAGCATTCTCCGGAAAAGATGCCACTAAGGTTGACCGATCAGCGTCTTACGCAGCTCGTTATATCGCTAAAAATATTGTGGCAGCTGGTTTAGCTAAGAAAGCGGAAGTACAGTTGGCCTATGCCATCGGTGTGGCTCAGCCTGTGTCTGTACGTGTGGATACTTTTGGAACATCAACTGTTTCTGAAGCAGCATTAGAAAAAGCTGTTCGTGAGATTTTTGATCTTCGTCCTGCTGGTATTATCAAGATGTTAGACTTAAAACGTCCCATTTATAAACAAACAGCAGCTTACGGACACATGGGGCGTACCGACATTAATCTCCCATGGGAAAAATTGGATAAGGTTGACGCGTTGAAAGCTGCCGTTAAGTAACGAAAACATAAGATTAAAAAAATCTCACCTCAAACAGACAAACTTTTTTGGGAAGGTTTGTCTTTTTCGTTGTCTCTTTAGAAGTGGTTTCCAAAATGATGAAGTCAACAGTCTGTCCCATTTATCCAATAGGAAAGATTTTGTATGATGATTCCAACTAAAGATAAGGAATAAATCAAATGACCTCATTTTTGAAATGGTAGGATTTTAGCCTATTCTTTTGTATGGTTATGATAATGCCTAGTTGTTTAGAAGCGTACTGTAAACGTCTTTTCTTGTGTGGTTATCACAAATGAAATGATAAAGAGATAAGGTCTAACACTCAATGAAACTCACAAGCAGTCTAGGTGACGTCTGTGCAGATTGAACTGAAGGTCATCAATTCAAGTCAACAAGGGCTGATTTTGAGTTTCGAAGCGTATAAAGCTTTTATTATCAACTAATAGCCCTTAACCACGACTCTTTTGCAGTGATATAGCTACTCGATTTTAAACCGCAATAGCATGGGAATGTGTCTAAGCCATTATGGCAAAAGTAGAGGCTTTTCGATAGCTTTCTATTTTAAAGACAAAAGGTGTTGTCTTTTTAAATCATTGGTTTTGAAAAAGAATGGGTCAATAAGCTAAAGATACGTTGTTATTGATTGGGGCAGTATTGAAAAAATTAAGTTATTTGAATTTGGCAGCTTCCTATATTTATGATAGAATGGAAGGGTTGAATTCATGTATTAGTTAAGAAAGTATTAGTTTATGCGTAAAATTGTTATTAACGGAGGGAAACCTCTACAAGGTGAGGTGGCCGTTTCGGGCGCCAAAAATAGTGTTGTCGCTTTGATTCCAGCTGTTATTTTGGCTGATGATGTCGTGATTTTAGATGGTGTACCAGCTATCTCGGATGTTGATAGTTTGGTTGAAATCATGGAAATCATGGGAGCTAGTGTAAAACGCTATGATGATACTCTGGAAATTGATCCTCGTGGTGTTAAAAATATCCCAATGCCATATGGTAAAATTAATAGTTTGCGAGCTTCCTATTATTTTTATGGTAGTCTTTTGGGTCGATTCGCTGAGGCTACTGTTGGTTTGCCAGGTGGCTGTGATCTCGGACCTCGTCCGATTGATTTACATTTAAAAGCCTTCGAAGCGATGGGAGCGACAGTCTCTTATGAAGGTGAGTCAATGCGCTTAGCAGCGAAAAATGGTGATCGTCTTCATGGAACTCATATTTATTTTGATACTGTGACCGTTGGTGCTACTATCAATACCATGCTGGCAGCGGTGAAGGCACAAGGCCGTACGGTGATTGAAAATGCCGCTCGTGAACCTGAGATTATTGATGTTGCTACTTTATTGAACAATATGGGAGCACGTGTCCGTGGGGCAGGTACCGATGTGATCACAATTGATGGTGTGGACCATTTAAGCGGCACACGCCATCAAGTCATTCCAGATCGTATTGAGGCGGGGTCTTATATTGCCTTGGCAGCAGCCGTAGGTAGCGGTATTAAAATTACCAATGTACTATATGAACATTTGGAGTCTTTCATCGCTAAATTGGAAGAGATGGGTGTTCGTATGACGGTTGAAGAAGATTCCGTCTTTGTTGAAAAACAAGATGCCCTAAAAGCAGTTGCTATTAAAACATCTCCTTACCCAGGATTTGCCACCGATTTGCAGCAACCATTGACGCCTTTATTATTGAAAACAAACGGACGTGGCACAATCTTTGATACCATTTATGAAAAGCGTGTGAATCACGTTCCGGAATTAGCCCGTATGGGAGCAAACATTTCAGTTGTTGGAGATCAGGTTGTCTATGACGGGCCAAACCAACTAACAGGGGCAGAAGTAAAAGCAACTGACTTACGAGCAGGTGCTGCGCTTGTCACAGCTGGTTTGATGGCTCAGGGACGTACAGAGATTTCAAATGTTGAATTTATCCTGCGTGGTTATTCTAATATCATCGAAAAACTACGTGCTCTAGGAGCTGATATAGCATTAATTGAAGAATAAGATGAAGGTTGAGGTTTGGAGTCTCAACCTTTTATGGTAAATGAGTGCAGGATGAACATAGTCTTTTACTGAATCTTAAGCTTAAAGAGAGTGCTATTTTTGTGAAAGAACTCGTTATTTTAAGGCTAACTTTACCTTCTGATATAGAAACAGTTCAACTGTTGTGCTATAATTTTAATATGTCAGTAGTATTAAAATTAGCACAGTTTGCCACTTTTGAAACGGATCGGCTATTTTTCCGGCCTTTTAGCTACCACGATTTAGAGGATTTTTCAGAAATGGTGTTAAACCCTCGTGTGACGACTTTTATACATCCAGGCTATCAAAGCCGACATGAGGTTGCAGAATTATTGGTCGAAGCGTTTATAAAAGAGCCTTTAGGGAAATGGGCAATCGTTAATAGAAAAACGAATAAAGTGATTGGTGCTATCCGTTTAGAAAACAGAGATGACTTGCAAAAACGAGTAGAGATGAGCTATTTTTTGTCAGAAGAATTCTGGCATCAAGGGTTTATGTCGGAGAGTCTCAGGACCTTACTTGCCCTTTGCTTTAAGGAATTTGAGATGCGTGCTATTGATATTATTGTTCATGAGGAAAACATAGCAAGTCAAGCTTTAGCAGAGGCTTGTGGGTTCAAAATAAAAGAACGTTTTAAAGGAAGCGACCGTTACACTCATAAAATGAGGCGGTATACCCGTCTGGAATTGCAAGGTGAGGATTATCAATATGAGCAAACATCAGGAAATTCTTGATTACTTAGAGAATTTAAGAATTGGTAAACGTGTCAGTGTCCGGAGCATTTCTAATCACTTGAATGTTAGTGATGGAACTGCTTATCGTGCGATTAAAGAAGCTGAAAATAGAGGGATTGTTGAGACCAGACCTAGAAGCGGAACTGTACGGATTGAAAATAAGAAAAAAATCAGTCTGGAAAAAATCACTTTTGCTGAAATTGCCCGTATTAGTGACTCAGAAGTGGTGGCTGGCCGAGAAGGGTTGTCACAAGAATTCAGCAAGTTCTCGATTGGCGCCATGACGCGAGAAAATATTTTAGACCATTTGGTCACTGGTGGTTTGCTTATCGTTGGTGATCGTGATGATATTCAATTATTAGCTTTGGAACATGGAAATGCTATTTTGGTGACAGGTGGTTTTCCAATTTCTGAGAAAGTCAAAACGACGGCTGATCAATTAGCGATTCCTGTCATGGTAACAACCTATGATACCTTTAGTGTTGCTACTTTAATCAATAAGGCTATTTCAAACGTTAGAATCAAGACGGATATCAAAACAGTTGGTCAAACCTATCTAGCCAAAGATGAGTACGGCTTTTTACGGGATAAGGACTTAGTATCTGCCTACCATGATTTGGTCAAAGAAACGAACCATGTTCGGTTTCCTGTTGTCGATAGTAAAAATCGTGTGGTTGGTATTGTTAGCATGCGAGATGTTATTGGGATGGATCAGCAGTTGCAGATTCGGAAGGTAATGGCAAAAACACCAGTAACCACAAATCCTAACATCAGCTTAGCAACGGTTAGTCAAAAGATGGTTTTTGAAGACTTTGACATGCTTCCTGTTGTGGATAAATCCAAAGATTTCTTAGGTGTTGTGACACGCAGACATGTGATGGAGACCTTGAAAAATCTGTCTAAAACGCATATTCATAGTTATAGTGAGCAGTTTGCTTCAAATTTAGAAACGTTAAAAGATGGCCAATTTCAGTTTGTGGTTGAACCACATATGATCGATAATACGGATAAATTAGCTTATGGTGTTTTAACAGAATTTTTGAAAGAAGCAACGATGTCCCTTTTAACGAAGCGCCACCAAAAGAATATCATTATTGAACAAATGATGGTATACTTTTTAGAGGCTTTGCAAATTGATGACGTCTTAACCATTACAACCAAGGTTATTGCAGAGAGCCGCCGCAGTATGACTCTCGATATTGATGTGACATCAACCGAGCAGTTAGTGGCGAAAGCACTTGTTACAACAAAAATGACTTAAAGATTGAATAGTAGGAGAATAAAAAATGATAACGTTAAAATCAGCGCGTGAAATTGAAGCGATGGATCGTGCAGGAGACTTTTTAGCTAGTATCCATATCGGATTGAGAGACATCATCAAGCCAGGTGTTGACATGTGGCAAGTTGAGGAGTATGTTCGTCGTCGCTGTAAAGAGGAAAATGTACTGCCCTTGCAGATTGGTGTTGATGGCCACCTTATGGATTACCCTTATGCCACTTGCTGTGGTCTTAATGATGAGGTGGCTCATGCCTTTCCGCGCCATTATATATTAAAAGATGGCGATCTTTTAAAAGTAGATATGGTTTTGAGTGAGCCTTTAGATAAGTCTGTTCTTGATGTTGCCAAACTGGATTTTGATAATGTTGCTGAGATGAAGCAATATACGGAATCTTACACCGGTGGTTTAGCTGATTCTTGCTGGGCTTATGCGGTAGGTGACGTTTCGGATGAAGTGAAAAACCTGATGGATGTTACCAAAGAAGCGATGTATATTGGTATTGAGAAGGCCCTTGTAGGCAATCGCATCGGTGACATTGGTGCTGCTATTCAAGAATATGCTGAAAGCCATGGTTATGGTGTTGTTCGTGACTTAGTTGGTCACGGTGTCGGTCCAACCATGCATGAAGCTCCAAATGTCCCTCATTATGGTACAGCCGGTAAAGGACTTCGTCTCAAAGAGGGAATGGTTTTGACCATTGAACCAATGATTAATACAGGAACTTGGGAAATTGATACAGATCTGAAAACTGGTTGGGCGCATAAGACACTTGATGGTGGTCTTTCTTGTCAATACGAACACCAGTTTGTTATTACTAAAGATGGTCCTGTTATTTTAACTAGCCAAGGTGAAGAAAGAACTTACTAGAGAGATTCCCGTGAAAAAATTCATTTCAAAACTACAATCCAGTGATTTTGTTAAATACTTTTTACAGTTGTTCCGATCCTCAGAGATGGATTTGTCCAGTATAGCAGTGGCATACTATCTTCTTTTAACCATATTTCCCTTTTTTGTGCTTTTAGCTAACATCTTTCCTTATATCAATATTAATACTGATCAGATATTGGTTTTCTTGCAGGAGAATTTGCCAGAAGAATTGTATCACACCACAGCTAATATTGTTGTCAATATTTTCAATGAACCGAATACTGGCTTGGTCTGGATTTCGATTGCAACTGGTTTATGGACCATGTCCCGTAGTATGACTTTTCTGCAAAAATCCATCAATAAAGCTTATGGTGTTCAGGATCACCGGGATATTGTCTTGGGGTATCTTTTTGGCTTTTTATCAAGTCTTGTTGTGATTCTCTTTTTGGCAATAGCCATTCTTTTATCGACTTTTGGTAAGGCTGCTTTACACCTGCTTTATTCAAATTATCCATTTGATCGCAACTTGTTTGATCTTCTGATGAGTTTGACGCAGCCAGTTACGGCAATAGTGTTTCTGATTGCTTTGGGGATTTTATACTATATTTTACCAAATGTTCATATCCGACATATCCGATACATTGTTCCAGGTACGGTGTTCACAGCTATCGTTTTTATGACCATGACCAGTCTCTTTGGACGTTATGTCACGTCAATGATGGACCGCTTGGACAATCTTAGAATGTTTGGCTCGATTACTATTTTGGCATTCATGCTCTGGTTTACGGTATTTGCTAAAGTCATTATTTTTGGTGCTATTTTAAATGCTTCTTATCAGAAAAAATACATGGATGAATTTGAAACACGTGATGGTAATGTCATTAGTCTTATTAAGAATACGCTAAATAACGATGAAAAAGAAAAACAAGTTGATTAACGGCTCTTTGTCAACTGTAGTGGGTTGACTTATAGTTAACACCGAGAGAGGACCAGTTTGGTCTTCTCTTTTGTTGTATTCAAAGCAAGATAAATCCGTTTTTTGAAGTTTTCGAAGTTCCTAAAGCCAAAAGCATTTCGCTTAATGACTTTAATAAGGTTGTTGGTCGCCTCTAGTTTGGCATTGGAATAAGGTAGTTTCAGGGCGTTGATAATCTTTTCCTTGTCTTTTAGAAAGGTTGATAAGACGGTCTTGAAGATGGGATGGACTTGTTTGATGGTATCAGAAATGAGTTCAAAGAAGTGTTTCTCCTGCTTTTCTTGGAAATGAAAGAGAAGGCATTGGAAGAGTTCATAGTGGTGACGTAGCTCATCAGAGTAGCTCAAAAGACGTTGCACAATCTCTTGATTGGTCAAGTGCATGCGAAAAGTTGGACGATAAAACCGTTTATCGTTTAGGTTACGACTATCTTGTTGGATGAGTTTCCAGTAACGTTTCAAGGCCTTATATTCGTGAGATTGACGCTCAAATTGGTTCATGATTTGGATACGGAGACGGTTCATAGCGCGAGATAAATGTTGAATAATGTGGAACCTATCGAGAACAATCTTCGCCTTAGGAAACAGTGTCTTAGCGATGTCATAGTAGGGACTAAACATATCCATGGTGATGACTTTAACACGACTGCGCACCTTGTGAGAATACCGCAAAAAATGATTTCTGATGACAGCTTGCGTCCGACCATCAAGGATAGCGATAATCTTGTTAGCATCGAAATCTTGGGCAATAAAGCTCATCTTTCCCTTCTTAAAAGCATACTCATCCCAGGACATGTTCTCGGGTAACCAGGTTAAATCGGTCTTGCACTCAAAGCGGTTGAGCTGCCGATAGACGGTTGACACAGAGACAGACAGGTCTTCAGAGATTTTTGTCATTGCCTCACGACTCATGAGTTTGTCGGTGATTTTGTGGTTAATGATGTTGGGAATCTGGTGATTTTCTCTGACCAGAGAGGTCTTAGCAACAGCCATTTTCCCACACGCTTGACATTTGAAGCGACGCTTTTTGAGACGAATCAGTACTTTACAACCCGCCATTTCCAGATAGGGAATTTTGCAAGGCTTTTGGAAATCGTACTTTGTCATTTTTCCTTGACAAACAGAGCATTGAGGGGGATCATAATCTAACTTGGCATGATACTCTCTGTGAGTGAAGAACTTGTCAAATGTCTTTTCAAAAGTGATGTTAGGGTCTTTAATGTCGAGCGAATCTTTGATATAATCTAGTTGTTCCATATGAGTCTTTCTAATGAGTGGTTTAGTCGCTTTTCATTATAAGTCATATGGGACTTTTTTTGCTATATTCAAAAAGACTCCATAATCTCCGAGAAGAATTTACCCACTACAGAAATTATAGAGCCTGATTAACTCAGCTTGTTTTCTTGTTTTTAAAGACGAAAAATTTACTAATGATGTAATTGACAATAACAATAATGACCTGCGCGATAAGCGATTCAATCAGGTTAACCTTGTTTAGATCCTGTCCAACGAATTGACCGATAATACCGGGGAATTGTTCCACCAACGTAAAAGCTAAGGCTAAGTCGATGAGTAGCGTGAATAGTCTAGCACCAACAAATGAAACCAATCGTTTTGGCCAACCGTTTTTTTCTTGTTTGAAAACAATGCTATCATTGGTAAAAAAGGCGAAGAGAATGGCGATAGCATTGGCAAGGACAGCTGAGAGTGTGGCCTGATGGCTGAGTGAGAATAAGAGTGTTCTAGCAACCAAGTAGACCACGGTTGTTAGAACACCGAAAATCAGGTAGGCAATCACTTCATTATTGAGTAATCTTTTGAAAATAGCCATCTTAACTCTCCTTGTTGTCAATAGCAACAATCATTTCTTGGAAAATTTGGTCATTTTCTTCCAAGCTATAGGAGTTTGCTCCGCTGGCTAATGGATGACCGCCGCCATCATGTTTTTGAGCAATCGTATTAATAATGACAGTTTTACTACGCATGCGAACACGGTAGGATTGTCCATCAGCTTGTTGGACAAAGATGGCCCAAGATTGGACGCTATCAATTTTACCGGGAGTCCCAACAATAGCAGACGATTCTGCTTCAGTAACGTCAAAGGCTTTGAGAATCTCTTGAGTCAAGGTGACACGAGCTGCCCCGTTCTCTGAAATATCCAAGTGATCTAAAACATATCCTTGTAATTTAGCAATTTTTAAAGGGAACGAGTCCATTTGTCGAGCCATACCAGCAAAGTCTACGTCAAATGCTCTAAGTTCAGCTGCTATTCGCATGGTTTTAGCAGTCGTTGCTGGGTAGAGAAAACGTCCAGTATCACCAACGATACCAGCATAAAGAAGGCGAGCGGCTTCCGCTGTTAATTGTAGGTGAGTTTCCAGAGCAAATTCAGTGATGATTTCACTAGCGCTTGAAGCATCACTATCGACATAGGAAATATCACCATAAGTATCTTCATCGGGATGGTGGTCGATTTTAATCAGAAACTCTCCCTGATGGTATCGATTATCGTCAACACGAGGTTGATTGGCTGTATCCGTGACGATAACCAATGCCCCTGTATAGGTGTCATCAGTAACCTCATCCATCTTGGCCATCCAAGACAGACTTGGCTCATTAAAGCCGGTGGCTAAAACTGTTTTTTCTGGAAAATTATAACGAAGGATTTCCCTTAGTCCCAATTGTGAACCAAGCGCATCAGGGTCAGGTCTTTGATGACGATGAATAATAATGGTTTGGTAGTTTTTGATGGTTGATAAAATATCTTGAAACATACTAGTCTTCCTTTGTTTTCAATAACATGTCAGTGTGGGGGATGTCATCTTCTAAATAAGAACCTGAGATTTTTTCAAAGCCAAAACTCTGGTATAAGGGACACAAGTGCGTTTGGGCTTGAGCAAAAAGGTCTTTATTTGGAAAATTAGATTGACAGACTTTAATGGCCTGTGCCACCAATTCACGTCCTAGGTTTTGGTTACGATGCAACTTTGTAACCAAAACTCGCCCTAATTTAATGGTTGTTTGATCGGGTATTAGTCGGCAGTAAGCCTTAAGTTGTTCATTTTCATCCATCTGAAAGAGGTGGAGAGCTATCTTGTCTTGCTCATCAATTTCGGGATAGGCGCACGCTTGTTCGACAACGAAAATATCGACACGGGCTTTGTAGATTTGGAATAATTCTTGAGTGTTCAATTGGTCAAAGTGTTTTACTTGCCACATCTATTAGACACCTCCTAGATAATGTTATCCTCATTATAACATGAAAAAAGAATTGAGCCTAAACTCAATTCTTTGAAACAGTTTTAAGACCATCATTTGTATTCAGCATCAAGTCCACGTTGAACTGCTGGACGTTCTGCGATTTTCTTAGTCCATTTGATCAGGTTTGGATAAGACGTGATATCAAGAAAGACATCGGAACCATCATAAAGGTTCCCTTCAGCTAGTCGACCATACCAAGACCAAATAGCAATATCAGCAATGGTATAGTTGTCACCTGTGATGTAAGGCTTGTTAGCGAGTTCTTTATCTAAAAGATCGAGTTGACGTTTTGTCTCCATAGTATAACGATCGATAGCATATTTGATTTTTTCCGGCGCATAGTGGAAGAAGTGGCCAAAACCACCTCCAAGAAATGGCGCAGCCCCAGTCTGCCAGAAGAGCCAATTAAGCATTTCAGTTCGTTCTGGGTGTGAGGAGGGGATTAAGGCTTGAAATTTTTCGGCTAAATACAGCAAGATATTAGCAGACTCGAAAACCTTAATGTCTTTGTTTTCTGTTAAATCCAGCATAGCTGGAATTTTAGAGTTTGGGTTGATGGCAACAAAGTCAGAGCCGAATTGGTCACCTGAAGAGATGTCAATCTTGAACATATCATAATCCACGTCTATACCAAGTTCTTTCAACTCTTCAAACATGATCGCAACCTTTATACCGTTTGGTGTCCCCAAAGAATAAACTTGGAAAGGTTTTTCACCGCGGGGTAACTGTTGCTCAAAACGACTTCCGGCCGTAGGGCGGTTAAGTCCTGAGTATTCTTCTGGTTCCTGCCAGACTTTTGGTAATTGGTAATCAGTCATGTGAGACCTCCTTAAGCTTATTGAGATAAGCCTAGCAAAAATAAAAAGTGATTTCAAGTGAGGACACTTACAATCCGCGGCTGTACGCATCGTAATATTTATCAAAAATAATACCTATCGCTACAATACCTGAACTTTGAAATACAAAAAGTGATTTTCACTAAAAATCTTTCATACGTTTGTCCTACTTATGATGAAATAGATTTGCGAGCCAATTGGAAAATATGATACAATAACCAGAGATATAATGACACGGAGGAACATATGGCTTTAGCAAAAGTGGTTTATGCCAGCATGACAGGTAATAATGAAGAACTAGCTGATATTATTACTAACAAATTAGAAGAATTGGGACACACGGTTGAGATGGATGAGTGTACCATGGTTGAAGCTAGCGATTTTGAAGACGCCGATATCTGTATCGTTGTGACCTATACTTATGACGATGGTGAATTGCCAGATGAAATCGTTGATTTTTATGAAGAATTGGCTGATCTTGATTTATCAGGAAAGGTTTATGGTTGTGCAGGATCGGGAGATACTTTTTACGATGATTTCTGTACTTGTGTGGATGATTTTGATAAGCAATTTGCTCTAACTGGTGCCATAAAAGGGGCTGAGTCTGTCAAGGTTGATTTAGCTGCAGATGATGAGGATATTGACAACTTAGAACGTTTTGCAGAGGAACTATCTGCGCGTGTCAATTAAAAATAGGGAATGATTGTCCCCTTGCGAAACCCAATTGGTTGATATGCTGATGACGTCTACGGCTTTTGTTGTAGTCTCATTGGCTTTTTTATTGGTGTTTAGAAAGGAAATGCTATGAAACAGCAAAGTCGTTATTACCGGTGTTTGCTCAGTTTAGAAATCGCCGCGTTAATAGTTGGGGTATTGGCAGGTATACTAACGACCCTCTTTGGCAGAAACTTACTATTTGTCTCGGAAATAAGAACACAGTTTCCTTATTGGACCATTCCCTTTTTAGGTTTGGTAGGACTTTTGATTGTCTTTTTATACCAGAAATTTGGCGGAGACAGTTTCAAAGGTATGAGCCTGGTCTTTGAAGTGGAACATGATAAGCGTGAGAAAATTCCTAAACAGTTGATACCACTAGTTATGGTAACTACTTGGTTAACCCATCTCTTCGGTGGGTCGGCCGGTCGCGAAGGGGTAGCTGTCCAGCTTGGCGCAACTATCGCAACGACAGTTACAAGTTTTCGCTTCTTAAAAAATTATCGAAAAGAACTGCTGGTGATTGGTATGGCGGCAGGATTCGGTGGTCTTTTTGAGACACCTATGGCAGCATCTTTCTTTGCTTTGGAACTCCTAGTTATTGGAAAATTGCGGCTCCATCTTTTTCTACCAGTGTTCACAGCAGCTTTTATAGCTAGTCAAACCAGTCATTTTTTAGGTTTAGAGAAATTCAGTCATCTCATTCGATCGGATTTACCGTTAAATTTCTTAACAGTTGGAAAATTGCTGATTGCCGGTCTTTTCTTTGCCTTAATCGGAAAATTATTTGCGCTTAGCCTCCTTTTTATTAAGGCTAGGTTGACTAAGGTAGTACCAAATCCGTATGTTAAAATTGCTATTGGGGGATTGATATTATCTGTTATTCTTCTTATTTTGGAACACGGACGCTATTCTGGACTAGGGACTAACCTCATTGATGCTAGCTTTCTAGGTGGTAAGATTTATGCCTATGATTGGATTTTAAAGTTATTTTTAACAGTTGTGACTATTGCATTGGGGTTTCAAGGGGGAGAAGTAACACCCTTATTTTCAATTGGAGCCAGTTTCGGGGTAATTCTAGCACCTCTTCTAGGATTACCGATAGAGTTATTAGCTGCTCTTGGCTACGTTGCTGTATTTGCTAGTGCGACCAATACTATTTTAGGTCCGCTCTTAATCATGGGAGAAGTTTTTGGTTTTGCCAATACGCCTTATGCTTTTATCGTCTTAACTATCGTTAGTTGTTTACAATGCTTACCATCTATCTATCACTTGCAGAAACATTCTATGGAAACGGACTGAAAAGCTATTATGATGCTTTACAAATAGTCTGAGAAGTGGTACAATATCGTTTGTGTGTAATGGACGCACGAAATACGGCTAATCCGCTGAGACAAGTACTTACGATTAGTAAGATAAGGAGAATAAAAATGAATCCATTAATCCAAAGTTTGACTGAAAGTCAACTTCGTACTGATATTCCTGAGTTCCGCGCTGGTGACACTGTTCGCGTACATGCGAAAGTTGTCGAAGGTAACCGTGAACGTGTTCAGATCTTTGAAGGTGTTGTTATTTCACGTAAAGGTCAAGGGATTTCAGAAATGTATACTGTTCGTAAAATCTCTGGTGGTATCGGGGTAGAACGTACTTTCCCAATCCACACACCACGTGTTGAAAAAATCGAAGTGACTCGTCACGGTCGCGTTCGTCGTGCTAAACTTTACTACCTACGCGCATTGCAAGGTAAAGCTGCACGTATCAAAGAAGTCCGTCGTTAATCTGACGCGATGTGTCTCGAGCTCTTCCTTTAGGGGAAGAGTTTTTTATTTAAAAAAGAAAGAGCGAGTTAATGGCAGAAAACATACCATCTATCCGATCAGAATTAAGACAAGAAATTGTGGAAGTTCCAAAAGCTATCAAAGGCTGTTCAGGCATTGAAATCTATGGGCGAAAAATCAAGTCTGTTATATTTACCACAGATGTTTCGATTATTGCTAACAACGATGCAGATGCTATCTTGGCTGTCTATCCATTTACCCCGAATCCCGCTATTTTAAAAAGTATTATGATGGTGTCACATGTTCCTGTTTTGGCGGGAGTCGGAGGTGGCTTAACAGCTGGCCAGCGCTCTGCTAATATGAGTCTCTTTTCGGAAGCAGAAGGGGCGACTGCTGTTGTTGTTAATGGACCGGCTGATTCGGCAACCATTCAAGATATTAATACTTTTGTCGATATTCCCATTATCTACACTGTTGTCACGGAAACGGCAGACATTGCCTCGCGTCTCAAGGCAGGTGTTGACATTCTAAATGTTAGTGGTGGAGCTAAGACAGTTGACATGGTCAGAAATATTCGCCAAACTTATCCTCATATCCCAATAATGGCGACAGGTGGACCAACAGAAAAGAGTATACAGGAAGTGATTGCTGCGGGAGCAAACGCGGTAACTTATACCCCTCCTAGCAATGGCGAAATCTTTAAAAAGAAAATGGAAAAATATCGAGAAGAAGTTAAAAAGTAGTAAGGCAAAAACTTGCAAGTGGCGAGAGACTAAGGTAAAATAGAGATACTTGGTCTCCTTAGTTAAATGGATATAACAACTCCCTCCTAAGGAGTCGTTGCTGGTTCGATTCCGGCAGGGGACAATATAAAACACAAAGAACCCTTGATTTGATAGGGTTCTTTTATTTATCGTTTGAATTAAGGGGCAGATTAGGGGCAAAATTATCAGTAGCTTTATTGATTAATTGTTGCATATTGATTGTTGTATGACTGTAGATGGCTAAAGTGGTTTTAGGGTCGCTGTGTCCAACACGATCCATAATCGCTTTTATCGGTACCCCATTTTCAGCTAGATAAGAGATATGGGAGTGCCTAAAAATGTGCGTATGGTAATTACCGTAAGCCTTTAGTCTCTTATTGACATAAGCTATATTGATTGGCGCACCTTGACTATTCGAAAACACAACATTAGTCGATAACTTCAGATTACGTTTTACGATTTCCATGACATTTTCCGAAACAGATATTTTCCGTCTTGATTTATCAGTTTTAGTGGTGGTAGTTTCACCGATTTGAAAATCAAAGGTGCCATCAATCAGAATTTTGTTATTATCAAAATTTATCTTATCTTTTGTTAACGCTGCTAACTCACCGTATCGAACACCAGTTAAAAACATAAATAAAACGATGTCTGCGATTCTGTTTTCGTTATTTGACATAAGTCTACCTACAAGTTCAGAAACTTCGTCAGAAGTCAAAAATAGAGGTTTATCTGGTTTATATTTTTCTTTTGGTTTTGGTACTAGGACACCATCTGTCGGGTTGGTTGTCAGATAGTCCATCTGAATAGCATATCCTAAGACAGCATGTAGTCTTTTTCGACACTTTGCGACAACAGAATAAGACAATGTTTTTTGTAGCTCATCTAAGACACTGCGAACAAATTTTTTATCAATTTTAGATATTATTGTATCAGCAGATATTACCTTTGCTAAATGACCGTCAGAGACGATATAACCACGTCTAGTAGAATCTTTGACACTTGGCAGCCATTGGGCCAGATATTCTTTTAAAAGCTCTCCATAGGTCAATTGTGAGATATTAGACTGTGTTAATTTATCAGCTATCTTATCTTGTAAAATTAGAGTAGCTTTATTCCTGGCTTGAGCCGTATTTTTATCTAAAATTGTAGATACTCGTCTCAATTTATTGGTATATGGGTCTTTATAACGTTCAAAATATTTATATCTACCGTCTGATAGTTCTTCAATCCACATTGATTTTCACCTCATTTCTATGTTAAAATGGGTACAATAAAGAGGGCTTTTTATTGCCTGTTCTTTATTGTGTGATTTATCCCTACACTCAAGCTTTGGTCGGTGAGAGTGTGGGGATTTTTTATTTACCTAATTTTAATTCTAATTCTTGCTTATCAGCAAAATTCAAAACATCAATGTTGTATTCTTGTAAGGCAACTAAATGATCTTCCTTGATATTTTTGAAACCTTCATCACTAACAATAATATACAACTGCTCCTTGTCGCCGTATTCGCGTTTGCGAAACTCCGAAGTGTCTAACCAGCTCGCTAAGATTGTATCAACTTGTTGCTTTGTGATGTTATTATGAACTCTTGTAATCTTCGATACACCTTTACTTATAAAAACAAAATTGAAGCGATGTTCTAATCGTGACTTACCAGCTATTGAGAAGGATGGAAAAACAGCGTAGTTTTCGTTTTTTATGAAATAATGTTTAACATCATCTAAGAATTGAGATTTGACATTGCCTGGGCTAAGCTGGATAAAATCATAAACATTTATCAAAAGTTGAGTCATATCATGGATTGATTGTCCTAGATGACTTTTAGTTGTCACTTTTTTTATGGCATTATCAAACAATTCAAATCCATTATATTGTAAAAGCGACTGAAGTAGTTCCCGACGACGTCCTTTTTTTGTAACGTCAATTCCATTGACAGATAAGTTCCAAATAGTAAAACCATCATCTGTAATCGTCAATAGTTTTCCGTCTGATTTAACACTAAATCCGATAGCTTCACCAAAAGGATCTACGAAAGGAGTTATGACTTCCGTATGATTGTCAGATATATTATTGAATACTGCATTTTCTTTAACAAAAGATAAATATACTTCCTTGATTTCATTTGCATTCATACCATCCACCCCCTTTTTCTTAAAAATTATAGCAAATCCTCTTGGATATTGATAGATATCCTGTCAGTCTGCTGCGTATTTGTAAAGTCTAGTAATTCAGTCAGTATTATAAGAAAATCATCACTATTTGAGATTGACTCATATGGCAATGGGTATGCCCTGCAGTGTGTTGTTTCATCCGCTTTTTGGTAGTATTCTTCTTCAGAAAAAATGTTGACACGATTGCCCCAAATTTTATCACCGTTAGCATTTTTATGGAATTTGTTATTTAAGTTTATTCTGACGAGGGTATAATTATGTTCGGTTTCTCTTAAATGAAACACTTTACTATCGGCGCTATAAAAATAGTTTAAGATAAATCTTCTATTTTCAGAACCAACTAGATCGATTTCTCCATTGCTTCTTTCGGTTAGAGTCCTATCATGCCTAGCGACTACGCTTTTTAATAGTGTAATAAGTCTTTGTGCTTCTAAGTCCGTCATTAATAATTCTTTTATCATTCTATTTCCTTAAACTTCCAATGGATTGCGCCTTGTTTTTTATTAGTGCCGAAGTTTTTTTATCCATCACTTTATCAGCAACGGTTTTATGCGGTCGTTGGTCGGTGAGAGTGTGGCGTAGTTTTTTGTCTTTCTGAAATGACGTGGCAATTGTTATGCTAATTATTCTTAATTTTTACTTTCATTTTCCTATCTAGGATACCGCCTTCTGATGCTAAAGTAGTGCCATCTTCAGCTTTGACATAAAGGGCTGGAGAACTTGCATAACTCAAATCATAACCATTATCAATAGCCCACTCTTTAAAGTAGTTTTCCTTTGCTTGAAAGAGTGAATCGGCTATTTTTTGAACAGTTGAAGTTGATTCATATTTAAAGTCTTGTGGGACATAAATATAGATTAAATTGTCATCGTAATATTCAACATTCAAGCCAGTAGGTAGCCCATTGTTTGCTAAGGTTTGATTAAGGTTGTTAAGGAATGCAGAAGCGAAAGCAGCATTAGATTCTTTGGTATATTCAGGTCCATCATTTTTAGTTGTCGGCTCAGTTGAATTTTCTGTTTTAGTTTCAGAACTTTCGATAGTAGTCTTGCTATCACTACTACGAGATGTCGAAGTTTCCGTGGTTTTAGAAACACTAGAACTAGAAGATGAGATAACACTTGAAGAAGAAGTCATTGTAGAGGTGTTTTTATTATCCTTTAGAACAGCTGGTGTTAGAAATATTGATCCGAACAAACCAATAGCTGCCACTATAGCTGAAATATTCCTTTTTTGTGTATTAGGTTTCTTTGTACTAAAATACCAAGTTGCAACGAGACCACCAATAAAAACTGCAGGCATCAAAATAGCAATAATAGCGAGCAATAGTGCCACTGCTAAAATAATTAGTATTATTTTAAGTGGATTCTTTTTCATAACATTTCCTTTCTAGTTAGCTTTTTATGCGATTCAAACCATTGCGCATTAATTAAATAATATTAGCTAGATTATAATACTCGTCAATAACTATGCTTTCATCTGAGATGGTTTTTTAAAATTAAAATGTCATTTCATCAAATTCTTTTTTTTCGATATCCCAATTTCTTAATATTCCTTGAAAATAGTATGTTGATTTACCTCCGCAATCAGGACAGTATCTAGAATTCCCAGCTAAAATTTTCTTGCATCCATCTTCTAAAAAATTTGCAACAGGATAGGGGTTACCCAAAATATCAAAGTTATTATCATAGTCACCTATACAAATATTTTTAGTGTAAGCACCACAAATATTGCAATAATCACCTCGTTCTAATTCTTCGTTTTCACAACGAGGACACTTTTCAGGGATACCGTCATTATTTAAATTAAATTTGGTATATCTCATCCTTACTCTCTCCATTTCTCTGTTTTCTAGATAAGCCTCAAGTGTTGTCAAGCCCTTATATTGCTTCATTGAACATATATGACAAAAACTGGAATTTCTATTAATTTTACTATGACAAGATTTGCAAATTCTAGTCGATTGACTTGTAGCAATATAAGGTAGAAATTTTTCTTCAACAATGTGACCGTCTTTGACTAAACCAAAACTTTTCATTGAGTTAAGGTTTTTAATTACGTAATTAGCCACCGTATACGAAACATTAAAGACACTTCGAATAAAATCTGCATCCATGCGGTGAAAAAACATAACATAGTTTCCCAAAACAGGAAAAGGAACAAGTAAATGTTTAGCAAAGAAATTCGCTTCAGTTTCAAAACGATTGTATTCTTTGTCTGTCAAACTGTATCTTGAGAGAATAGTCTTATCAGTCTTTTCGTTGTGCTTGAGAACATAATGACCGAGTTCGTGAGCAATGGTGAAACGAATACGTTCCTTGCTATCTATCGTATCATTGTAAAGCAGAATGTAGGTATCAGTCGTTGTTCGATACCATAGTGCGCCATCTTCGCTTTGAAGCAATTCATACACTTCATTGAGTTGTAAGTTTCTATCTTTAGCAAACCTTGAATACTTCATCAAATGAATATTGTCAATTTGATTGATGATATGTAAAAGGTCGACTGGTAATCTGCCGTTCGTGTATCTTTGTAAAAAGTCATAAGCCTTATTTTTGAGACTTTTATAGTCGATGTTGTTAGATGTCGTGCTCGTTGTCACCACCTCCATTTAAAACATCTTGGAATGTTAGATCCATAAGTTGAAGCAAACGCTCTTGATCAGATACACTCAATGATTTGGCTTTGCGCTGGATCATTTTGTATTGTGGGGTTTCAATAATTTGATCATCTTGTTTTTCATTGTTCATTGGGATATCATACCCCATTAACCAAGATTCACTTACATCTAATGTCTTAGCCAAAAGCAATAATTTGTTTTGGTCAGGAGTAGAATAACCGGAAATATATTGAGAAAGTGAACTTTTGCCCATTTTTATTCCTAGTTTTTCTTGAAAAGGGAGAGACTGATTTAAAATATCAACTTGTCTCATATTTCTGTCGGACATTATCTGTTTTAATCTTTGAGACGTAGTATATTTCCTCATGTTGTTTTACCGACCTTTCTTACCGACTATTATATAGTACAATGTACAAAAGTTCAAGTATAGAAACAAAAAAGTTTAAAAAGATGAACAAAAGTGCTTGACTTTAAAATTTATAGGGTTATAATAAAGACATAAAGTTTAAGTACTTAAACAAAAAAGAAAGGAGATTTATGGCGTACGACTATTCAAAACTAAACGGTAAGATTGTTGAGAGATTTAAAACTCAGTATAACTTTGCAAACGCTATGGGATTATCTGAACGTACAGTATCATTGAAATTGAATAATCAAAGATACTGGAAAAATAATGAAATTTCAAAAGCCAGTGAGTTATTAGGTATTTCCGATGACGAAATCAGTCTTTATTTTTTTGATCTAAAAGTTTAAATATTTAAACAAAAGGTGAATGGTATGAACCTAGAAGAACGAGTGGCGAAGCTTGAGAAATAACTTGACACAATTCATTACCAAGAGCCCAAAGTAGGTCTCTTGGTATCGCAGAGAACTTATACTGCCATCATTGACCAGAACGTTAAGCTGGAGAGTGGTGGTTTAGAAAATCAAGGAGGAATAGCTTATTGAAAATAGAAAACTGGAACGGATACGAAATCCGCTTTGTCGATAAAAATGGAGAGTGGTGGGCTATATTAGCAGACATTGCTGAAGCTTTGGAGTTGAAACCTAAGCGTGTAAAAGAGCGTTTAGATGATGAGGTCGTTTCAACCGACCACGTCTTCGATATCCTTGGTCGTAAACAAGAAATGTTAATTGTTAACGAATTTGGCATTTATGACACTATCTTTTCAAGTCGTAAGAAAGAAGCCAAGGCATTTAAGAAGTGGGTTTTCGAAACCATCAAGCAACTTCGTCAATCTGTCGGTCTTGAAGGGTTTGAAGTTTTTCGAATGCTTGATAAAGAACATCAAAAGCAAGCGATGAAAAACTTGCAGCACGCAGTTTCCAAACCGGTAAGAACAGACTTTATCAAAGCGAATATTATTGCTAACAAAGCGGTATCTAATAAATTTGGTTATCCAAAGATGATTAAAAAATCTGAAATGACACCGGAAATGTTAGTAGCAAGAGAGCCAATCTTGGATGACACTGTAGATTTGATGGGCGCTAAAGATAAATTTGATTTACCAATCAGTGTGTCAGATAAGATTTATCAAAAACACACATAAACATTCATATTCTCATGCAGGGAGGTAGAGATGAGACCAAATAGATGGCCTTACAGTAAAAAAAGACCAGTTTTTAAGCCAGCCGTTTTGAATTCGAGTAATGTAAAATCAAAAATCACTTTTAAAAATAATACAGTGATTATTGAAGCTCAATCCATTACAGGAGTGTAGGAACCATATGTTGTGCTTTATAAGCAAAGGAGAAGATATGTGGGAAAAAATTGAACAGTGTTTGATTGAAAAGAATATGACAATGTACCGTCTCAGTAAAGAAGTAGGACTAAATCAGAACAGCCTACTTGACTTAAGAAGTGGACGTAAAAAGTCACTTAAATTTGACGATGTTGTCAAAATAGCTGACGCACTAGACATCAGCTTGGATTATTTTAGATAAACCACTCTCTCGCAGGTAGCCACGACGCTATCAAGCAGATCAATAAATAATTTCCATACCTAATTAACTGCTAATACGATGTGTTCTAAAGTGTCTCCAATAATTAATATTTTACACAAGTCTTGGTAGCGTCACGGGTGCCTGTGAGAAAAAGAAAAGGAAACTAAAATGACTAAAAAATATGAATTATTGACAGAAGACACAATTGAAGTGTTTGGCAGGAAACTATTTAGAATCAAAGCGCTTGTTAGCTTTGGGGTCGTCAGGAAAGGCGAACTCGGTGGTTACATCGAGAAAGAAAGCAACCTTTCTCATGAGGATAAGGCTTGGGTTTACAGCCATGCTCAAGTTTATGGCGATGCAGAGGTATCAAGCGATGCAAGGGTATACGGCAATGCAATGGTATTCGGCGATGCAAAGGTTTACGGCGATGCAGGGATATTTGGCAATGCAAGGGTATATGACAAGGCAAAGGTTTGCGGCGATGCAAAGGTTTACGGAGATGCAAGGGTATACGGCGATGCAGAGGTATCAAGCGATGCAAGGGTATACGGCAATGCAATGGTATTCGGCGATGCAAAGGTTTACGGCGATGCAAGAGTTAAGTTATCAAAAGATTACATTGTTTTTAAAAACACATGGTCTAGCTTTAGATGGTTTACCTATACAAAATCTAACAAAATGTGGCGTGTTGGCTGTTTTTATGGGACAGGTCAGGAGCTGATTAAAAAGGCTTATAAAGATAGCAAAACTTCTGGCAAATGCTACGAAGCATATGTAAACCTTGTTTTGGAGTTAGAAAAAATCGAAAAATAATGCGGGGCACCAAAAAAAGTCCGATTGCAGTCGGACTCAGAACAAAAAATATTCACTTAATTATACCACAAAGAAGAAAGGGATTGTTATGTTAGCAGTTTTAAAAAATGGCATACAAGTGCCTTACGAAGAATTATGGCTAAACGATGAAGATTTAGCAGAATTTGCTGGTAAGTCAAAAGAAACGATTCAGAAGCAGTTACGTAGAATGTACAAAGTGAAAGAGTATCGCCCATATATTGATAAAATCGGCGGTCGTTCTACAAAGTTATCAGCATATGAAAAATGGCGTAAGTCGGAAAATATCAAGATTAAAGGAGCATAGTATGAAATTGTTTAACAAAAAAACTAGAGTGCAAAAAGCATTTACGATTATTGCAACATTTATCGACAAAGCAGATATTTCAGATCAAGAAAAAACGCGTTTGAAAAATCTGTTGCTTAATATCAAAACTTATACAGGAGCGGCTTAATGTTTGAAGTAGAAAAGAAACCCAAAAACACATATTCGCGTATTAGATGTGCGAACGATATCTATGATCAGATCGCTGACATTGCCGATGAATGTGATTTAACACTAAAGCAAGTCACTGATGCATTGCTTGGTTATGCACTAGCTCATTCACAAGTGATTAGCTCAGAAAAGACTATAGTAGAGAGTAAATTGATTGTAGGAGAAATTGAAAATGACTAAAAATAAATTATCTGATTTAAATGATCACTTATTCATGACTTTAGAACGTCTAAGTGATGAAGATCTTAGCACTGAAGAGTTAGAGCAGGAAGTAGAACGTTCTAAGGCTGTCACTAACGTGGCAACGAAGATTATTGATAACGGCAAGCTAATTCTTGATGCTCAGAAAGTAGCTGCTGAATATAACGGACGATCAAACGTTAACTTGGAGCTGCTGAATGGTTAGATGTAAAAGATCAGGGTTACTAACTGATGAACAACGTAGGTATTTTATTAAGATCCAAAAAGGAAAGATGGCCAAAGACGTTGCTCAAAAAATGAATAAAAAATTTGGGTTAAACCTTACTGCACAGCAGATAAAAACGTACAGGGGAAATCATAAGATTGATTCCGGGCTAACAGGACATTTTCCTAAAGGCAATGTGCCGTTCAATAAGGGTAAAAAATTCCCTAATATGCCACCTAATAGCGGGCAGTTTAAAAAAGGACACAAACCAAGCAATTGGTATCCTGTAGGCACTGTCAATAAAACTACTGATGGTTATCCTAAGATAAAAGTAGCTGAACCTGATAAATGGGAGCTTTTGCATCGGAGAGAGTGGGTTAAGCATAACGGGCCTATTCCTGATGGTCATCGCGTTGCTTTCCTAGATGGGAACAAAGAAAATTGGAAAATTGATAATCTTACCTTGCTCAACAGTAACGAACTGGTAAAGATGAATAAACATCATTATTTTTCAGAAGATCCAGAGCTTACGAAGGTTGGTATTGGTGTGGTTAAAGTGAACAATAAAATACAGGAGTTGAATAATGTCAATAACAATTAATAAGCTTGAAATTGAAAACGTCAAGCGAATCAAAGCAGTAAAAATCGAACCATCAGCAACTGGTTTAACAATTGTAGGTGGTAATAATAATCAAGGTAAAACAAGCGTATTAGACGCAATTGCCTGGGCACTAGGCGGTAATAAGTACAAACCTAGCCAAGCCATGCGAGAAGGGTCACAAGTACCACCTACGCTTAAAATTACCATGTCAAATGGTCTTGTCGTAGAGCGTAAGGGAAAGAATGCTAGTCTAAAGGTTATTGACCCTAATGGCCAAAAAGGCGGTCAGCAGTTGCTGGATAGCTTTGTAGAAGAGTTAGCTATCAACTTGCCTAAATTCATGGAAGCTACAGCAAAAGAAAAAGCTGATACCTTGTTACAAATCATTGGGGTTGGTGATCAGTTAGTTGAGTTAGAGCTTAAGGAAAAGCAGATTTATGACAATCGTCATGCTATCGGTGTCATCGCTGATCAAAAGGAAAAATTCGCTAAGGAACAACCTTATTATCCTGACGCACCGAAAGAGCTAGTTTCGATTTCTGAGCTTATTCAACAGCAACAAGCTATCTTAGCTAAGAATGGCGAAAATGCTCGTAAACGCCAGAATGTAGCTGTCATTGAGCAGAACTACAACTTTAAGCAACAAGAAGTTGAAGAACTCAAGAAGAAATTGCAATTAGCTGAAGAACAACTTGAGCAATTATCTAGTGATCTACAAGTAGCTAAAACAGATGCAATGGATCTACATGATGAAAACACTGAAGAGATTGAAAATAGCATTGCAGCTATTGATGACACAAACCGCAAAGTTAGAGCTAATCTTGATAAGGATAAAGCAGAAGAAGACGCCAAGGCCCAACGGGAACAGTACAACGAACTCACAATCCAAATTGAAGCAGTACGACAAGAAAAACGTGATTTGTTAACTAATGCCGACTTGCCACTTGAAGGTCTCGCTGTAGATGATGGGAAATTACTTTACCTTGGCCAAGAATGGGATAACATGTCCGGTTCTCAACAATTGATGGTAGCGACTGCTATTGTTCGAAAACTCAAACCTGACTGCGGTTTTGTCTTGATTGATAAGCTAGAGCAGATGGACAAAGTAACGCTTGATCAATTCGGGGGATGGTTAGAACAAGAAGGTCTTCAAGCAATCGCTACTAGAGTTTCTACTGGTGAAGAATGTGCCATCATCATCGAAGATGGATATTCAGTGAAAAATAAAGTTCACAGTTTTGAAACTGCAGCAACAGGTAGTTTTGCCGAAACAGTAGCACCAACTTGGCAAGGTGGATTTTAGATATGTAATACATGGGGGTAGAAATTAATGCAAATTACAAGAGGAAAACGTGCCAGGGCACAACGTGTAGTCATCTATGGACCAGAGGGGATTGGTAAGTCTAGCTTTGCAGCCCAATTCCCCGAACCTTTATTTATCGATACGGAAGGGTCAACTGACAACATGGACGTAGCACGTTTAGATAAACCGACAAGCTGGACCATGCTACGTAATCAAATTGCTTGGGTCAAGTCTAATCCAACGTGTTGTAAAACCTTAGTCATTGATACCATTGACTGGGCAGAGAGCTTAATTGTTGCTGATGTCTGTGCCCAACATGGTAAAAAAGGGATTGAGGACTTTGGTTACGGAAACGGCTACACCTATGCTCGTGAAGAAATGGGACGTTTTTTGAACTTACTCCAAGAACTTATTGAACTTGGTATCAATGTGGTACTGACTGCCCATGCTCAGATGCGAAAGTTTGAACAACCTGACGAAATGGGCGCTTATGACCGCTGGGAACTTAAGTTAGGTAAAAAGACTAGCTCACAGACCGCACCAGTCGTTAAAGAATGGGCTGATATGGTACTTTTTGCAAACTATAAGACCATCGTAGTTAATTCAGACAGCAATAAGAAGAAAGCACAAGGTGGTAAACGTGTGCTCTATACTCAACATCACCCCGCATGGGACGCCAAGAACCGTCACGGCCTACCAGAAGAAATGCCACTAGATTATGCAGGGATTGCGCATATCTTTGCGTCACAAACCCAGACGCAAACGGGACCAGCACAGGGACAAATCGCACATGAACCCGTACATGTGGACCAACCGACAACGATGTCAACACCAAACCAGACTACTGACATCAGTCCACTTATTCCAAAAGCTCTACAAGACTTGATGATTGGTAGCCAAGTATCGCAAGATGAACTGTTACAAGCTACCTACGTTAACGGTATTTATCCGTTAGGAACGACAGTAGAAGCGATTGATCCAGACTATTGGGAATACGTCATCACAGTGTGGGATAAAGTGGTAGCAGTTGTCAATGAAAAAGTGAGGGTTAATCCGGATTTACCCTTCACCGTGGAGGGGGCGTAGATTCTGGGTTTTAGAAGCAATAGCGAGGTTTAATCATGGAAGATAAAGAACTTACCGCGGTTTTTAAAAATGGATTGTCTGAAGTCTATGGAGACAATATTCCAAATAACTTAACATTTACTCAATTTATTAAAGATATCAACAGAAAGATTAAACAGGAGAATATAAAATGACAGATTTTAATAACAACGTAGAACGCGAATTCGATTGGAATGACACGCTTGTCAATGACGGTAATGAATTCATCTTGCTCCCTGCCGGAGAGTATGAATTTGAAATTACTAAATTTGAACGTGGTCGTTTCAACGGATCAGAAAAGATGCCAGCCTGTCCAAAAGCTGAACTCACATTTAAGATTGAGTCTCCTCAGGGCACAGCATTTGTATCTGAACAACTCTTACTACACTCTAAAATGGAATGGCGCTTATCTGCATTTTTCGCAGCTATCGGTCAAAAGAAAAAAGGCCAACCATTGCAAATGAACTGGAATACAGTTATCGGTTCTAAAGGTCGCTGTAAAGTAATTGTCAACAAGTACACTAACCGCGATGGTGCAGAGCGTAAAAATAACCGTATTGACAGCTATATCATGCCAGAAGGTTACGAAACTGGAGCGCAACAAACATCACAAACTCAACCAGCACAACAACAGCCACAAGCACAACAAACTAGCTTTTTCCAAGGTAATACTACTCAACTAGCCCAACCACAACAGCCTACACAACCAGCTAATGGTGGATTTGGAGGGTTTTAATGCAGCTTAGACCGTATCAAGAAGCAGCACGGTCAAAAGTACAACAGGAGTGGGAAGAAGGCAGGAAGCGGACACTTCTTGTCTTACCTACTGGCTGTGGGAAAACGATTGTTTTTTCGAAAATTATCGAAGACCGTGTTAGACGTGGAGAACGTGTTTTGGTACTGGCTCATAGGTCAGAACTCTTAGAACAGGCTAGTGATAAACTCAAGACCGCAACAGGATTAGGAACTGCTCTAGAGAAAGCAGAAAACACGTCAATCGGTTCCTGGTATCGTGTTGTAGTTGGTTCAGTTCAAACGATGCAACGAGAGAAACGACTTAGTCAGTTTCCAGCTAATCACTTTGACACTATTGTGATCGATGAAGCGCACCACGCCATATCAGATGGTTATCAACGAGTTTTAGAACACTTTGACACCGCTAACGTCTTAGGAGTTACAGCAACTCCAGACAGAGGAGATATGAAGAATTTAGGTAGCTACTTTGACAGCTTAGCCTATGAATACTCGTTAGTTGATGCCATCAAGTCTGGTTACTTATCTAAAATTTCAGCGGTTACTATTCCGTTGGAGTTAGACTTATCAACAGTTTCTCAGCAAGCTGGGGATTTCAAAGCTAGCGACATTGGGACAGCATTGGATCCATACTTAGAACAAATCGCTGATGAAATGCTGAAACAGTGTTCCGATCGTAAGACAGTTGTTTTCTTGCCATTAGTCAAGACTTCTCAGAAGTTTAGAGATATCCTAAATACTAAAGGTTTTAGAGCAGCAGAGGTCAACGGAGAATCAAAAGACCGTGCTGAAATCCTCGAAGATTTTGACAAAGATAAGTACAACGTGCTTTGTAATTCAATGCTTTTGACAGAGGGCTGGGACTGTCCGACAGTAGATTGTGTAGTAGTTCTAAGACCTACTAAAGTAAGAGCTTTGTACAGCCAAATGGTAGGCCGTGGGACTCGCTTAGCCCCAGGAAAAGAAAACCTCTTGTTATTAGATTTCTTATGGCACACAGAACGCCATGAGCTTTGCAGGCCGGCACATTTAATCACTGAATCTGATGAAGTGGCTAAGAAGATGACAGAGAATGCTGAGGAAGAAGCTGGAACAGTACTGTCTTTGGAAGATATGGAAGTAAAAGCTGTTGAAGATGTGGTTGCTCAACGTGAAGAAGCACTGGCTAAACAGCTTGAAGAAATGCGAAAACGTAAGCGTAAGCTTGTTGATCCATTGCAGTTTGAAATGTCTATCCATGCCGAAGATTTATCTGACTATGTACCGTCGTTTGGTTGGGAAATGGCTCCAGTGTCCGACAAGCAAAAACAGGCTTTAGAAAAATTTGGGATTTTCACTGATGAAATCGGAAATGCTGGTAAAGCTGCTAAGTTATTAGACCGACTTAGCAAACGTCGTGATTCTGGACTGACAACTCCAAAACAAATACGTTTCTTAGAGCAACGTGGTTTTAGAAATGTTGGTACATGGCAATTTGAGAATGCTAAAAATCTCATTGACCGCATAGCAGCCAACGGCTGGAGGATTCCAAGAGGTGTAGATGTAGCAACTTATCAAGGATAAAACACACATGCACATGATTTTTAAACGCAAACACTTAGCTAAAGGAGCTATTGTTGTTGATTATCAACATCAAGCAACGACTCCTAGAGATTACTGCGACTTGTTAAATCAGTTTGAATTATCTGATGAAGAAATCGCACAAAAGACAGGTATCGACTGTCGAAGAGTCACAAGGATTAGATCCTATGATTTACCATACGAAGATGAAATGAAACAGATTGAAAGGATATTTAAACATTTAAGATGACAGAAGGAACTTTTGATTTGCTTCCGCTGCTTGAATACATTGACCCGTCAATGCTGTCATACCAAGAGTGGGTCAATGTGGGGATGGCTTTGAAACACGAGGGCTATACCGCAGCGGACTGGGATCACTGGTCACAAGCTGATAAACGTTACAAGAAATTTGAATGTTTTACAAAGTGGGAAACATTCAACGGTAACGGATTAGGTACAGTGACTGGTGCAACGATTACACAAATGGCAAAAGACAATGGATGGGTATCTGAGTATAAAAGTAACAACGAAGACTCACACGAGCTAAGTTGGGACGATACTATCGATCGTGATTATCGTATCGTTGATAAAAACTGGATTGAGTCTAAAGAAATCCAAGAGCCTAAGAATTGGCAACCTGTCCAAGATTTGATCAGATATTTAGAAACGCTATTTGACTCTACAGATTTAGTGGGCTATGTGACTTCTACTTATCCTATTGAGACGGATGATGGCACTATTTATAAGCCTACTCAAGGCAATTATGACCGTACTGCTGGAGAGCTTATTCAAGCGCTACAAAAGAATGGCAATGACATCGGAGCAGTCTTTGGAGATTACAAGGAAGAAGCTGGCGCGTGGATTCGATTCAATCCGCTAGATGGCAAGGGGGTCAAGAATGATAATGTGACAGACTTCCGTTATGCATTGATTGAGTCTGACAGCATGGATTTAGGTAAGCAGTACGCTCTTTTTAAAGAGTTAGAGTTGCCTATCGCAACACTGACACACTCTGGAAAGAAATCACTGCATGCTATCGTGAAAGTTGATGCAAGAGATTACCAAGAGTATCGCAAGCGTGTTGATTATATCTATCAAATCTGTAAGAAAAATGGATTAGACATCGATACCCAAAACCGTAACCCTAGCCGTCTATCTCGTATGCCTGGTGTGACTCGAAATGGTCACAAGCAGTTCTTGATTGATACTGAAATTGGTAAAGCTAACTATGAAGAATGGTATCAATGGATAGAGGACTTAAACGATGATTTACCTGATCCAGAGACCCTAGCTGATGAATGGGATAACTTGCCAGAGCTAGCTCCTGAATTGATTAAAGGTGTGCTACGGCAAGGACACAAGATGTTGATTGCTGGTCCTTCAAAAGCTGGTAAATCCTTTGCCTTAATAGAGTTATCTATCGCTATTGCAGAGGGGACTGACTGGTTAGGGTGGCAGTGTGAACAGGGGAAAGTCCTCTATGTCAACTTAGAGCTAGATAGACCGTCAGCTTTACATCGTTTTAAAGATGTTTATGAAGCTATGGGACTACAACCTAGTAATGTAGCAAATATTGACATTTGGAATCTCCGCGGTAAGACAGTACCGATGGACAAGTTAGCGCCGAAGCTAATTCGTAGATCGCTTAAGAAGAACTATCAAGCAGTTATCATTGACCCTATTTACAAAGTTTTGACTGGAGACGAAAACTCAGCAGATCAAATGGCCCATTTTACTAACCAGTTTGATAAGGTGGCTACTGAACTTGGCAGTAGTGTGATTTACTGTCACCACCATTCAAAAGGTAGCCAAGGCGGTAAGAAGTCTATGGACCGTGCTAGTGGTTCTGGAGTCTTCGCCAGAGATCCTGATGCATTGATTGACTTAGTAGAGCTAGAACTCACAGAAGAGCTAGTTAAAGCTAGATCAGAAAAAGCTGCAGCTAAGATTTACCAAAAAGCGCTGCAAGAGAAAGCTCTTGGTTATTATCAGCAGGAAGTGACACTAGACGATTTGGAAAGCAGATATCAAATGCAACAACATTTTGACAAAGCTATTCCAGACATCTTGATCAAACAACCATACCTGGAAGCAATCAAAAAAGCTCAGCATAAAGTAGAGGTTGCGACTGCTTGGCGAGTAGAAGGCACTTTACGAGAGTTCGCTAAGTTTGCCCCTCGGAATATGTGGTTCAGCTATCCTAAGCATGAGCTTGATAACGTCGGTGTATTAGCTGATATCCAGCTAGAAGAAACAGGTCCGACTTGGAAGAAGAATATTAATAAAGCCGAGAAAAGTAAGAAAAGGACTTCTGAAGAAAAACAAGAAAAGTTATTTAATGCTATTCAAGTATTAGATGACGGTCTCGAACCAGTTTCTATTGATGATGTAGTGGAATATTTTTCAACCGAAGAGAAGCCTGTGAGTGAAAAAACGGTCCGTAGATGGATCAAAAATTCAGGTCAATATGAAGTCGAAAAAGGCAAAATATTACCCAAAAAATGACGATTAGGACATGGACAAAACCAAAAATGTCCGTGGACAAAATCATGGACAAAACCAAAAAAAATTGGTTTTGTCTGTCCCAAAAATTACGGACAAAACCAAAAAAATTATGTCCCTAAAAATGTCCGAGGGACATAGGGACAAAACCAAAAATGTCTCTAAGGAATCGCTCAACCACAAGGGTTTGAGCGTGTTGCGGACAAAACCAAAAATGTCCCAAAAATTAGGGACAGAATTAGGGACAGAAAATAATATATATTCATATATTATTTTTGGGAAATGTCCCAATTGGTCAATGGGTACATGAACAGGAACAAGGGGGCTATGCATCCGCCCCTTGTAACCCTGTAACCATGTCCCCTGACATTGACTAAGCGCGTGGAAAAGAAAGAAGGTAAAAAATAAAAATGGATATTTGGAAAGAAAGAGATCCGTCAACTGGTGAGATTATCACTTGTGATTTTATCCCTGGAACGGACCCAGTAGAAAAACCAAAACACTATCAAGGTAAGTATAACCTGGAAGCTATATCAGTCATTGATAATTTTATCGGCGATTTGAGTGGTAAGTCAGCATGGGCTTGGGGAAATATGATTAAGTACGTTCTACGCTTCCAGTCTAAGAACGGTTTAGAGGACTTGAAGAAAGCTCGTAAAAACCTTGACTGGCTGATTGAAGAATTGGAGAAGAAAGATGATTGTTGAATTTTTCTTGCCTATGGAGAAAATCCCAACGACGACTCACCAGCAGAAGAAAGTAACTGTCAGAAATGGAAAGCCACATTTCTACGAGCCTGAAAGTTTGAAGAATGCCAGGGATAAGTTTACAAGTCTTTTAGCTCAACATGTACCGCCTGATAAACTGGACGGACCTATTCGGTTGACGGTCAAGTGGTTATTTCCCAAAATCAAAGAGAGTACCAATGGTCAGTACAAAACGACTAAGCCGGATACGGATAATTTACAAAAGCTCCTCAAAGATTGTATGACTAATCTTGGGTATTGGCATGATGATGCTCAAGTAGCTAGTGAGATTGCTGAGAAGTTTTGGGCTGATACGGTTGGTATTTATGTGAAAGTGGAACGTCTATGAGAATGAATTATATTGATTTTTTTGAAAAAGAGGTCCCAAACTGGATGAGAGCTAGCAATCAGAAAATGCAAGAATTCGGATTCAACACGGATCCTTACTGGCAATGGGTTGTTTGGTCTATGGGTGAAATTTGTAATAAATACAACAATGATGAACTAGTCAGTAATCAAATGAGTATGATATTTGATTGGTTAGATGAAAAAGCGAAAGGAGGGTAGGTGTGCATTATACCGTTACCGTTTATCAAAATAATAAGGTTATTGAGACATATTATTTTGAATCACATTTTTTAGCTCGAGTGAAACGCCATCGATTGGAGTTGACGTTTCCGAAAGAATTGTATGATATCAGAATTGAGGAAGTATGAAAGATTTGTTTAAGTATACCTTGCCTGTCCTTCCCTGGATAATTATCACCATACTATTTGCTTGGTTGATTACCAATGACTCAAGATTAGAAAATAAAATCGAATCATTGGAGGTTAAACGAGAACAAAAATTACCTGAAGCATTCGGTGGGGTAGGGTATATCTCGAAAGTTGGCGAGGACTATATAGACGTTGTCGGCTACGGTAGATTTTTAATTACTCCTGACGAGAGTCAGTTTTTACAAGTAGGCGATAAAGCGCCTGCGTATATTTTGGAGAGGGGACAATAAAAAGCAAATAGCAAAAAAGACCAGCACTGGCCGGTCTCCGTGTTAATAAGCATCGTAATCTTATTATACCACGGAGGTCGATTGTAGCCAATGAAGGATACACTAACAAATTCACAACTTAAAGCACTTGATGAGTGGCTGTTTAATTGGCAACACATTGATAAAAAGATTGCCATAAGAAAGCTGGAGCTGCAGACAGATACAAACGCTGAAGTAGACGATAATATAGGTGGTGGGAAAGCTAATCATATTTCCAGAGTGACTGAGACGGTAATTGCTAGATGGGACTGTGACCAAACCCTAAAAGGGTTAGAGAATTTCAAAGCTGCAGTCATTGAAACGTTAGACGTTCTTGATTCGGAATTGACAGCTATTTTTTATTTGAGATGGGGAACTGGTTCAATCAACACTTGGGAAGAGATTGGAGATAAGCATCACTTGTCTAGAAAGTCTATTTATCGCAAACGGGAACGGATTTTAGAGATTTTTTCTCAAAAAATCGGAATGTGACACAAAAAAGGCTATTAGTGTCACCTAAAAAGTGCTAAAGTGATAGTATGAGTTTTAAAGGTAAGGAAAGAGAGATCCCTTGCCTTTTTTGTTTACGGAAAGGAGGTAGCAATGTCTCAACAAAATCAAAAATTAATCGATGAATTAAAAACTTACGCGCTGGATTTAATGTCGGACTGGTCTACCTCCCGAAGTAGACAGAAAGCATTTATCTTAAATTACATGGCTAATGGCTTTTCAAATGCTACTGAAGCGGCTAAAGAGGCTGGTTTTAGTGAAAAAAGTGCGCATACTACAGCACATAAAATGTTAACAGGTTCTGAAAAGTTCCTACACATCCCCCCAGTGGTTGAAAAGCTAAAAATAGCCTTTGATGAACGACAAACGGAGCTGTCAATTTTATCAAATTTAGAGATAGAACAGTTCTGGGCTGATGTTGTTCGTGGAAAAATAAAAGATGTTAAATTAGTTGGTGTTGGCGAAGGTGCACAGGCTGTCAAAGAAGTGCCAGCGGACCTCTCTATTCGTCTGAGTGCTGCTGACAAGGCGGCTAGATCTAAAGGGATGTATCAAACTAATATCGACATTACCCAGCGTAACATCGATATTAAAGTAGGAGATTGGGATGCTGACGAAGAATAAACCTAAAATAAATATCTCTATCGAATATCCTAGTAGAGTATTCAACAAACACATTTACGATAAACTCTATGACTATGATACCTTCACGGAAGTCCATTATGGTGGAGCTTCGAGCGGTAAAAGTCATGGTGTGATTCAAAAGATTGTATTCAAATCCTGTCAAGACTGGAGGCACCCTCGCAAGGTGCTTTTTTTGCGTAAGGTCGGTTCAACCGTCTATGATTCAATCTTTGAGGATGTCAAACAATGTCTTAGCACTTGGGGATTGCTGGATAGGTGCAAAGTTAATAACTCAGCTTATCGGATTGAGTTGCCAAATGGCGCTCAGTTTATTTTCAAGGGCTTGGATAACCCAGAGAAAATCAAATCCATAAAAGGAATCTCTGATGTCGTCATGGAAGAAGCGAGTGAATTTACCTTAGATGATTACACTCAGTTAACCTTACGTCTACGTGATCGCAAACATAAGCAAAAGCAAATCTATCTGATGTTTAACCCAGTGTCTAAAGTGAACTGGACCTATAATGCTTTCTTTGTAAAGTCACCTAAAAATACAGTTGTCTATCATACGTCTTACAAAGATAATCGTTTTTTGGATGAAGTGACTAAAGAGAATATCGAAGAGTTGGCCAACAGGAACGAAGCTTATTACAAGATATACGCTCTTGGTGAGTTTGCCACCCTTGATAAGCTGGTCTTTCCAAAGTATGAGAAAAGACTACTTAACAAGGATAAGCTAACGCATTTACCGTCTTACTTTGGCCTTGACTATGGTTTTATCAATGATCCATCAGCTTTTATGCATATCAAGATTGATGATAAAAATAAGAAACTCTACATCATGGAGGAATATGTCAGAAAGAACCTGACAAATGACAAAATAGCTGAAGCTATCAAGGGTTTAGGCTATGCCAAGGAAGAGATCAGAGGAGACTCTGCCGAAAAGAAATCGAATCAGGAGTTGCGTAATTTAGGTGTACCTAGAATGATTGATGTTCAAAAAGGACCAGGGACAGTTATGCAAGGCATACAGTATCTTTTACAGTATGACATCGTTGTAGACGAACGTTGTGTAAAGACTATTGAAGAGTTAGAAAATTACACTTGGCAAAAAGACAAGAAAACGAATGAGTATATCAACAAGCCAGTAGATAGTTATAACCATTGCATAGATGCCATTAGGTACGCTGCACAAGATAGGATTTATCAAAATAAATCAGCTAAAAAACGCATGGAAAATGCTAAGTATTATTTTTAAAAGGTGACTTATGGAAGTGAATTTTTTAAAAGGTACACGTTTCAGTCCCCAATCCAATGATCAAATTATCATGAGAACCGAAGACTACGAGATTGTTGATTTTGAATCAGAAAAATGGATTGAGCAACTAAAACGCTATGTATCAAGACATAAAACACAACTCGAACGCTTGAAAGAATTAAAAAGATATTATCTTGGTGATAACAATATCAAGTATAGGCCAGACAAGACAGATCAATTTGCTGCTGATAATAGGATAGCTAGTGATTTTGCTAAGTATATTACTATTTTTGAACAGGGTTATATGCTTGGTAATCCGGTTGAGTACAAAAACGAAGATGATACAATTCAACAGAAAATCGAAGACTTTAGTTCTGTCACAAATGAGGAATATCACAATATTGAGTTGATGACAGATTTATCAATTTATGGTCGTGCTTATGAATTGTTAGCTACTTACAAACAGGATAAATCAAGCCCAGTTCAAATCAAATTATATAAGCTTGATCCGCAACAAACATTTGTTGTTTATGATGATACTCACGAAAGAAATTCTCTTTTTGGTATTAATTATTACACAGTTGATTATGGTGATGGCCACAAAAAAGAAGTTTACGTAGTATACACAAGCAGTACTGTTTATATCTACAATGATGATAATCAAGAAACGACAGGTATGCATTTGGTAGAAGACGAGAAACACTTCTTCAATGGTGTACCTATCAATGAATATAGCAATAATAGCGATCGTACAGGAGCGTTTGAGAATGTATTAGATGCGATTGACGCTTATGACTTATCACAGTCCGAATTAGCGAACTTTCAACAAGATAGTAACGATGCTATTTTAGTAATTACAGGAAATCCTTATACGGGAGCTGATGAAAAAGATTACTTTGAAGATGGTCGTATTAATCCGAATGGGCGCCTGGCTATTTCGATTGGCTATAAAAAAGCTAAGTTGCTTATTCTTGATGATAATCCTAACCCAAATGGTGCTAAACCTGATGCCTACTATCTCAAGAAAGAATACGATGCTACAGGTGCTGAAGCTTACAAGAATAGATTAGTCAAAGACATCTTACGTTTTACTTTTACACCAGACAGCACAGATGAGAATTTCTCAGGAGTTCAAACAGGGGAAGCCATGAAGTATAAGCTGATGGCTTCTGATAATTATAGAGCTAAGCGTGAAAGGCTTTTTAAGAAAGGACTCATGAGACGACTGAGGCTTGCTGTCAATATTTGGAGAATCAAAGGAAGTGATTCTGTAGCTTATGAAGCAATCAATCAAACTTCTATTACCTTTACACCAAATATACCCAAAAATAACAATGATCTAGTTGCTATTGCTAAAACGTTGTATGGTATGGTTAGTGATCAAACGATTTTTGAAATCTTAAATCTTGTCACTGGTGTTGATGCTGAAAAAGAATTGGAACGTTTGAAAGAACAAGAAGATAATCAAGAAGAACCTAGACCTAGACTAGGAGGTATTGAGGATGGCCAAGAATCATCTTGATTACTGGAAAAATCGTATTGATGATATTTTACGTTATGTAGATCAGACTGATTTTGATTTCTTCGCAGAATTAACTAAGTTATATGCTGATGAATCCGCTCAGATTCAAAAAGAACTCTATTCTTTTTATGGAAAGTATGCTGATGAAAATGGCTTGACTAAGGACCAGGCAATGAAACGCTTGATGAAAGAAGATTTGTCTGATTACCAATCAAATGCCAAAGAGTATTTTGAACAGGCTAAAAAAGACCCTGAACTATTAAAACGACTCAATGAGCAGTACACATCAGCTAAAGCGACGCGGTTAGAAATGTTAAACCTAGAATTAGCTTATCGTATTGGTTTATTAAACGGTAAACTACAAAAGAGTTTTGGTAGTTACTTGAAAAGTGTCGCAAGTTATGCTTATCGTAAAGCCATGGGCGGCCATGGGGTAGGTATTAATACTCCAGCTATCGAAGAACTGGCCAGAACGCCTATAAATGGTCGTAATTACTCTGAAGATTTATGGAAACATACTGACAACCTAGCCAAGGATTTGAAAGAAACTTTACGCCGTGGTTTTATTCGTGGTGAAAATCCACGAGTCATGGCACAAGCTATCGCCAGCAAATACAATGTCGCTAAAAGTAGAGCGCAGACCTTAGTCAGAACCGACGGTACAGCAGTCATTGCTAATTCAGTAGCTAGACGTTATCAAGATGCAGGATTGAAATATTATCGCATCATGGTTCATTTAGACGAAAGAACAACAGAAACTTGTCGTGCAATTGCCAAAGAGGACAAGCGTTACGAATTATCTGAGTTTAAAGCTGGTGTAACAGCACCACCTTTTCATTATAATTGTCGTTCAGGGATTATTCCAGATGGTGATGAATTGGATGATGCATCGCTTGATTCTGTGGAAGAAAAGTCGTATAATCAAGGCATGAAGAGCAGTGGCGCCATATCTTCCAGAAGGGGAGATATTAAAAAACAACAAGATGAATTTGCTGAACGTTATTATAATCAGTTGCGTAATTCGAAAAGGAATTTGGTTGTTTCTAAAATATCAAAACGTAGCGGAGTAGATAAAGAAACAGTTTATACTGCTTTAGAACATATTCTGGATAATCAGTATATGTTATGGGACAGTGAGGAATTTGAATATCGAATGAGAACTTTTTATCCTCATTACGATATGGCAATATCTCTTCAGCGTTTGATGATTGGCGATATTGTTGAGAATGATACAACGATGCTTAAGCATGAAGCTTTAGAGCATTACTATATGAATGTTTTTAAAATGGACTATGACGACGCCCACAAATTAGCTAACCAAAAATATAACTACGAGGAAGGTGATTAACCATGGCTAAAATTGATGCTCAAATGATTTCGCTTTATAAAATTAAAGATACAGAGAAGGAACGTCAATATTCAGCTATTAGTGGAACCAGCAAAGGGATCGCTACTGTGGATAAAACGACCTCTGTTTATAGTTATGATGGGGATAACCTTGGTAAATTCTCGGATTTTGTAAAAGATACTTTAACTCTAAGTGTTTTAAAAGGA
This sequence comes from Streptococcus halotolerans, assembly GCF_001598035.1. NCBI lineage: Bacteria > Bacillati > Bacillota > Bacilli > Lactobacillales > Streptococcaceae > Streptococcus > Streptococcus halotolerans. The sequence goes on from NZ_CP014835.1 coordinate 225,806, forward strand.
AAAACACTACCTGATAAAATTGTCCACGGCTTTGGTTGATAATTATTTCAAGCACCAAATGGTGCTTTTTTAAATACTTGAAAGGAGATATCATGTTAACAATGTTATGGCAGCTTATCTGCTTTTTTATTTTTGTCAATTATAGCTGTTGTAGAAGAACAAAGACCTTGACGGGTCTTTTCTTTTTGTCCAAAACGTGCTGACGACTTTAAAAGCTGGATGGAATAGTCAGACATGACTTAAAACAAGGAGGGCTGTCTTATGGCAGAAGAAACTAATAACACAGAAGTAGTTGAAAATGGAACAGTCGACACTCCAGAGACTACTACTGAAGAAAGCAAAACGTTCACTCAGCAAGAGCTTGATGATATTGTTGAAGCTCGTGTCGCTCGTGCAGTTAAGAAAGCACAAAAAGACGCAGAAGAACAAATTCAAAAGGCTCAATCGGAAGGTGAGCGTCTTGCAAAACTCTCTAAGGATGAGCGTAACAAAGAGGAACAGGCTAAGCGTCTATCTGAATTGGAAAAACGTGAACATGATTTAGCAATGAAGGAGCTAAGTATCGAGGCACGTTCGCTATTATCTGAAGAAGGCTTGCCTGCAGAGTTTTTAAATATCGTCATGGCTGATACTGCAGAGTCAGTTAAAGATAATATTTCAAATCTCCGCACAGTGTTTGATGAAGCAGTTGAGAAACGTGTTGATGAACGATTAACGCAGTCTAGAGTTAAGACTGGCTCAACCGCTGGTGCAATGTCTAAACAGGATATTATGGCTATCTCTGATACAAATGAACGTCAGCGTTTAATTGCAGAGAACATGCATTTATTTAAGAAAGGATGATAAAACATGGCAGAAACTAATCTTACAACCATGAATGATTTAGGAGAAATTAAATCAATTGATTTCGTTAATAAATTCTCCACCAACATCAATGAACTTTTAAAACTTTTAGGAGTGACACGTCGTGAAGCATTGTCTAGAGACATGAAAATTAAGACTTATAAATGGACTACGACTGTAGATGAAACTTCGGTTGCTGAAGGTGAAACAATTCCACTCTCAAAAGTTACCTACGCTCCAGATAAGGAATATGAAGTAGCATGGATTAAGAAACGTCGTGCAGTATCGGCTGAAGCTATCGCTCGCCATGGTGCTTCTATGGCTATTGATCAAGCAGACGCTAAATTGATGCGTGAAATTCAAAATAAAATCAAAACTGATTTCTTTACCTTCCTAAAATCTAAACCTACTAAGGTTACAGGAACAGGTTTACAAGGAGCTTTGGCTCAATCGTGGGGTAAGCTAGCAACATTCAATGAGTTCGAAGGGTCACCGATCGTCTCTTTTGTTAGCTCACTTGATGTCGCTGATTACCTTGGCAATACTGGTGTAGGGGCTGATGCTTCTAACGCTTTTGGTTTAACACTTTTGAAAAACTTCCTTGGTATGCAAAATGTTATTGTTATGCCATCAGTTCCAAAAGGAAAAGTATATTCTACTGCGGTAGATAATCTTGTGTTAGCATATCTTGATGTTAACTCTAGTGATCTTGGTAATCTATTTGCTGATTATACTGATGAAACTGGTTTAATTGCTGCTGGTCGCGATCGTCAATTGAATAATTTAACTTACGAGTCAGTATTCTTTGGTGCTAATACACTTTTTGCAGAAGTTCCAACTGGTGTCATTGAAGCAACTATTGAAGCACCGGCGCCTAAAGTAGCAGGAGCTTAATCGTCATGGATAAAAGTGGTATTTTAGATGAAGTTAAACTCTTTAAAGGTATCACTGATAGCTTACAGGATGATTTAATTTCGTTAATTATTGACGATAGCATTGATAGGATTTTGGCAGAAGTTAATAGTATGCTAGATAATCCTATTAGTGAATTACCTAATTCGCTAACTTTTATAGTCAGAGATGTGGCTATAAAACGGTATAACAAGTTGAATTCAGAAGGTACAAAAGAAGATTCAGAAGAAGGTAGGTCTTTTAAGTGGGAAAATTCATACTTGGACGAGTATCGCAATATTCTCGCTAACTTAGGCAGGTCTTATCGAGCGAGAGGAATCGCTAGATTTATGTAAGGAGTGCTTATGATTTATAACGAAAGGGTTATTTTGATAAGTGAAAAAGAAGTTGATGATTTCCTTGGAAGTAAGAAAGTCAAAGATAAATCTCAACCAATCCCATGCATGCGAGGGACATTAACCAATGCAGAACAAATGGGATTATTTGGTAAATATGATCTGAATGCTTTTAAACTACACTTACAAGGAATATATCGTGATTTTTCATCAGTAATCTATGATGAGCAAGAGCGCCTCATCAAAGGAAAAACTTATCACAAAAATAGTACGGTTATCTATTTATGAGTATTACTTACAAAATTAAGGGCCTTGGACGGTTCGAACGGATGGTTAGACAGAAAAGTCGCAAAGCACAGGTAGCGGTTGAGTCTGAACTCAATCGCTCAAGTTTACGTGTCGAACGAAATGCTAAAATTTATGCTCCCTGGGATACAGGTTGGATGTCTAACTCTATATACAGCATGTATCAAGATGTTTTGAAGTATGTTGTAGTTAGTCCTGCTGAATACAGCATTTACGTTGAAAAAGGGACACGTAAGATGATGGCTCAACCATTCATTCATCCTGCACTACAAGAAGAAGCGCCGATTTTGATGAAACGGTTATCGAAAATGTTTGGGAAGTAGGTGGTAGTTATTACTTTTTCGCCATCAACGTTACATTTAAACTCAATAAAAACAAGGTTGGACCCCTTAGGGATTCCGACCTATTTTTATTTGCCTGATAGCTCTGTTTTAGAGCCTTTTTTGGTCATTGGTACAAATAGTAGCGATACCACTAAAACGGCTCAAACGGGACTATTAATTGAAGATACAACAGTATCTATTGATATCTTTTTACCTAATAATAGTCGAACAAATGCTGAAGATATAAAAAGTAAAGCTATACGGCTACTTGGTAGAAATAAACTAACAGCTAATGTATTGATGGATAACAGTATAGGACGTGAGGTCTATCATATTTCCATCACATTAACTGAAGCTATTTTATAAAAAGGAGAAAATGACATGTCAGTTACAATTACAACTGGTAAACCAATTGTAGGAAGCAAGATTTTTTACTTTATTCAATCTGTGCATGCCAAAATTGGAGATCCAGCGACATTACCAGCGTATCGCACGGACGGTACAACAACTCTCGGCGGAGAATATCTGGATGAGCAGACGCAACAAGGGCGCTTATTAGAGAAATCAACAGATGAGCACACTATTGAGTTAACAACGTATTTTGCACCAACAGATCCATCAGTTAAAACAATTGAAGATGCATCACGTTCTGGTGATAGTATTAAAATTTGGGAAGTCATCGTTGATGAATCAGTGAAGACACAAAATGAGGAACAACTAGATGTGTATCCTGCTAAGTTTGGATATGCTAAAATTGGTGAAATTGAACGTTCTGCAGGAACAACTGATTTTGTAGAGATGAGTTATGAAGCTAATATTGTTGGTGCTTTGAAAGATGGGCAATTTCCATTGACTGAAAAAGAAGTTGCACTGCTAAACTCAGTCTATGATTATCAAAATCCTGGTGAAACTACGGGTGATTACGATTCTATCACCAAACAACAAGATTAATGGTTATTGGATTTAATGGGTACAGGGTAGTAAAACTTACTGCCCTTTTTATTTTTAATTAAAAACGAGGTTACTAATGGAAATTACAGTTAAGAATGCAGTTGCTGATATCACGTTTAATTATGGCATGATGTTTAAAGTTGATAAGGAGATGTCCACAATTAATCCACAAACTGGAGAGCGAAATAATGATGGTGTCGGTGCTTTGTTTACCAAAATTATCAATCGTTCTGATGATGGTCTTGTATCGCTTATTCGTTTGGCTTTGCCAAAATCTGCCAAGAAAGTATCTGAAGAAGATATCGTCTCGGCTATCGGTAATTATATCGAGGAAAAGATGGATAATGATGGACTTGATGAAGCGGAAGCTTATCGTTCTATTTTTGAGGAAGTCAAAACAGAAATGGTAGATTCTGGTTTTTTCAAAGAGAAGATTTCAACCTATATTCAGAATATGGAAAAGGCGTTACGTTACATGGAAGCTCAGGAAGACAACGAGGACAAAGCTCTCCAAGTGGCAGCAACAGAAGAAATTATTGGTACGATGAAAAACGCACTATCTTAACAGAGTGTGCTAGTTTAGGTTTTACTGAGTTAGAAACCATTTATAATTGCAATAAATGGGAATTAGATGCCATTTTAGAAGGGCTTCATCACAAAGTGGTGACAGACAGAGAAAACCTATCTGGTTTAGCTCTTGAATTACGATACACCTTAAATGCTAAAAGCGTTAAAGAATCAAAACTCAGTAAGAGAAAACAACACGATAAGATTGCTCAAATCTTCAATCCCAAGGCTAATCAAGCTCAAGCTAAATCTGATTTAGTTAAGAAGATTGAGCAACTGAATAACCATTTCATGAATAAAAAATAGATAGGAGGTGATGTTGTGGCGGTATTTGATGGGTCTATTTATGCTTATATTGGAGCAGATACTAGAGACTATGAAGCTGCGATGAACAGGTTTGTGTCAGCTACCCAGAGAGGGTTCCAGAAAGCGCAAAATGCTGCTGTTAATAGTTCGAATGCCATTGTACGTATGGTTGGTCAAATCATGTCCCAATTAGCTAATAATGGACAGTCGTTAGGGCAGAGACTTGGCAAAGCTTTTTCGACTGGTGTCAATTTATCTTTGGGACAACTGCAAAGAATGGCAGCTAACATCGGCCAACGTTTACCTGAACCGATAAAGAATGGTTTGCAAAAAATGGTGGGCTATATCCAGCCCGCTTTTAGCAAAATTTCTGCGAGTTTGTCTGGTTTTGCAAATAAGACGAAAATGCAGTTATCAAATGCATTTGATATCGGTAAAATACGGTCACTCTTTGCTAAGTTAGCTTCTAGTACCGATGATTTAACAAGTAGAATATCTGTTAAATTGACCGCTCTTGCTGGGAATTTTAATAGAATTGCTAGTGGTCTGCCTGCTCCTTTTGCATCAGCTTTTACTAAACTTTCTTCGCTAACGTTAACATTTGAAAATAGTATCTATCGTTTAGGAGCGAGACTATCTAATGCTTTAGGTGGTCAAGTCCTAAATCCTGCCTTGCAATCGTGGTCTAGCTTTTTTAGTGGCCTTATATCTAAAGCTAACAGTACAGCAGATAGAATCAGTAATAGTTTTACTGGGAAAATTTTGACTTCTATGACCAGTCTATCAACCAAGATGGCTAGCTCCTTAAGTTCAGGTTTTTCAACTCTTGGATCGAGGGCAACGAGTGCTTTAAATGGCATTAGTAGTAAGTTTGCTAGCGCCAGTTCAGCGGGTCAAAAGTTAGGTAGTACAGTTAAGAGTATCATCTCAGCTTTTAGTTTAATGGCTATTGCTAAAAAAGGCATCGACATGGTTAAAGGTGCGCTGGATGGAGCGATTAGCCGTGTTGATACGATGAATCGTTTCCCTAAAACGATGGCTTTATTTGGCTACTCTGCGGAGCAGTCTAAATCTGCTATAGATAAACTATCTGCTGGTATCGACGGATTGCCTACACCACTTGACAGCGCCGTCAAGAGTGCTCAACAGTTGTCAATTACTACAGGCAGTCTTGATAAAGGAGTTGATTTAGCCCTTGCTTTTAATAATGCCATGATTGGCTACGGGGCAACAACTGAAGGTGCAGAACAGGCGCTTAGACAGTTCAACCAATCCTTAGGTTCAGGTAAAATCCAAGCCGAAGAATTTAATTCTGTCAGTGAAGCGGCACCAGGGTTGATGTCTAAAATGGCTGAATCATTTGGCTTCGGAGCAGATGGAGTACAAGAACTAAAAAGTGCTCTGTCTAGCGGTGAGATTACAGCTCAAGAATTTGCGGACAAGATGATTGAGCTTAATAATGCTCAGGGTGGTTTTGCCCAAATGGCACAAACTTCAGCGGGCGGTATTAGGACAGCGTTTGGTAATTTGCGTACAGCCGTTGTTAAAGGCGTAGCTGATATGATCAGTAAGTTTGATGAAGCTGCTAAGGCAAATGGTCTTAAAACAATTGCTGAAACACTATTATCTTTTAAACCTGCTATTAATGGTGCTTTTAATACTGTTAACGCTTTGATTCCCAACTTGGTTGCAGCCTTTGCTCGTGTCAAAAAAGCTATCAACATTGACTTTTCTGGCTTTACTAATGGTGTTAAGAATGCTTTTGATTTAGTTAATCGAGCGCTTGGCGAATTTGCCAAAACAGGACAGGTTACGCAAGGAACGATTGATCAAATCAAATCTAAGTTGAGTGAAATCGGACCAAAAGCCATTGCAGCATGGGCAATGTTAAATCCTGCAACAGCAATCGCAACCATTCTTCCCTTACTATCTGGACTTGGTAAGATTGGTGTTCTTTTAGGCGGTTTAGGCGCAAAAATTGGCATTTTTGGTGCTCTTTTAGGAAGTGCTTTTAGTGGTGCAGGTGGCTTAATTGGTGCTTTAGCAGGTAAGATGACTGGACTAGTTGGCGTTTTTGGTAGCGCTGCAAGTACAGGTATGTCAGTACTTGGGTCGATGACAACAGCGATGGCTAGTATTGCTAGCATTGCCATGGCAACTATTGGACCAGCAGCTATACTTGGTTTGGTTGTTGCGGGTCTTGGTTTGATTAATAGTCAATTTGGATCACAGATTGATGCAATGCTTAATTTGGTAACTACTAAAGGACCTCAAGTAATACAAAACTTTGTTACCGGAATAGTTTCTGAGTTGCCAGCTCTAATGGCTAGCGGTGCAGATTTGATCGCTAAACTGGCGACAGCCATAGCAACAATGCTACCAGTGATTATCCAAGCAGGAGTAAGCATTATTGGAGGTCTGTTGTCTGGACTTGGACAACAAGCACCATCTATTATTAGTTCAGCACTACAAATTGTAGGATCGTTTATCAGTAGCTTACTGACTGCAATACCTCAGTTGCTTGCGATTGGGATGAGCTTTTTAGCTAACGTTGTTGATGGAATTGTTCAAAACATCCCTCAAATAGTAGCCCAAGCACAAAATATTATTACCAGCTTCACGTCTAGTTTGAGCCAAAACTTGCCGACTATCTTATCAAAAGGTATTGAGATTATTACCAACTTGATAAACGGTATTATGCAGTTGGTTCCTCAGTTGCTACCAATTGCAGGGCAAGCTATTTCCAGTTTTATTCAAGGAATTGTTTCGGCACTCCCACAGTTGCTTCAAGGTGGCATTCAGATAATTGTATCCTTGGTTCAAGGGATTATCTCGAATTTGCCAACGATTGTTCAGACAGCAATGTCTATTTTGCAATCGTTCGTGAGTGGACTAATGCAAGCTATACCGCAATTAATAAGTGCAGGTATTCAGCTTATTGCTCAATTAGCAATGGCGCTCATCCTAGGATTACCTCAAATTATCCAAGCAGGTATCCAGTTGATTATGGGGCTTGGTCAAGCGATGTTGGGTGCGATTCCTAGCGCACTTTCTGGTGTTTGGGATGGTATAAAGAGTGGTTTCAAAGGAGCTTTTGACTTTATAACGGGTAAGAGTAGTGAAACAACTGCTAAGGTTAGCGCAGATACAACGTCGGCAGCTGCAACAGTTAATACAACCACTTCGACTATGGCATCAAATGTCGGGTTGAATATGCAAACATTAAGTAATAATGTTTCTGCTAACATGACGAATGCTAATACTAACGCTACCACTCAAGCTCAAAGTATGGCAACTAATGTCAATGCGTCTGCGGCTAATATGTCTTTGTCTGCTCAGAATCAAACGTCAGCTTTAGCAACTGGTGTTGGGGCGAATATGGGTCTTGCTAACACTAACGCGGTAACACAAGCACAAGATATGGCAGCTGGCGTTAACACTGCAGCATCAAATATGAGCTTTGATGCTGTCGCTCAAGCACTTAGTTTATCAACTGGTGTTGGCACTAACATGGCAACTGCGAACTCGACAGCTACGTCTCAAGCAAGTGCTATGAATAGTGGGGTAAGTGGTAATATCTCCACAATGGCCAATAGCGCTAAAGGTTCTATGTCAGGATTGTCTAACAATGTGACATCAGAAATGAATAAAGCAGCAAGTTCGGCGAACTCAAGTGCTAATAAAATGGCTTCGTCTATCCAGAGTGCATTTAACAAAGCTAAATCAACTGCGCAATCAGCTATGAATGGGTTGAGCAGCACAGTACAATCTGGATTTAATAAGATTTCATCAACGGTTCAATCTCAAACTAATAAGATGAATAGCACAATGACATCAGCGTTCAATCGTATGAAGTCAAATGCTCAATCAGCTATGAACGCATTGAGTTCTTCTATTAGCTCTGGCATGAATAGAGCTGTTTCTGTGGCGACAAGTGCTGGCAATCGTATTGTTTCTATTTTTAGAAATTTAGTTGGTCAAATGACATCAGCCGGTGTTATGGCTGGCTCAGGTTTTGCCAATGGACTAGCTAGTTCTGCTGGAAGAATTTATGCTATCGCCAATTCAATAGCAAGTAATGTCGCTGCTACTATTCGGCGCGCTTTAGACATTCACTCACCATCACGAGTTACAACAGCTTTGGGTGGATTCACGGGAGAAGGATTTTACAATGGTATGGCCAGTTGGATGAGTGCTATCAACGATATGGGTAATGATTACGCTAACGCAGTCACTGATCAAAAATATGGTGTAAAAAGTGAGATTATAACCTCGGCACATGTAAGTAACCAAGGTGTCTCATCTTCAATTGATGCATTATCTGATGAGGTACGAAATACAACAATAAAAGAACCGATATTTGAAGTTCACAACGAAATTGTCGGCGATGAAATCTATACAAGTGTTAAAGAAAAAGAATCTAGGGAACAAACTAAAGATTCTTATTTTATTTATAACTAAGGAGGAAACATGGATCTACTAATTGAAAAAGGTTCGGAGGCTGTGAAACTCTCTGAGCTTGGTCTTTATAATATCGCAATAGCTGAATCATCTTCCTCTACAAGCTTGTCTAGGCGAAATGTTAAAGGCCGTAATGGTTTTATTTTTGACGGAGTCACTTTTGATGACAAAACAATCAGTGTATCAGCACGTATTGCAGTGGAAAACTTACAAGCCTATTATCAAAAGATTGATGACCTTAGAGGTTTTTTATATAATGCTGAACCATTTTATATTACGAAAATGGTGTCGACTAATGCAGATTTATATGATTTTGAATTACCTGGTCAAAAGGAAGGTGATTTTTTAAATCAGAAAGTTGTTTTAACTAAATGGCATTATCGTCATAAAGTTGTCATGGACGATGATATTGGCTTTTCATTTATGGGCAAAAGTTCTCAAGGTCTTAAATATAATGTTTCGTTTAAATTCATCACGGTTGAATTACCTTATGGTGAAACGATCCCTAAAACCATGACACTGTCAGGAGGTACAGTCCCATATGCAGGTACAGCCAAATTAAGTCAATTGGAATGGCCCTTTGTCGTAGAAATGATCTCTTCAGGTAACCAAGCGGGCTTTTATTTAGAAATCGATGGAAGACGATTTACTTATACTCAGATTGGGGATCTTAATTCTGGCGATACATTTAGATTGACAGGAATTGAAACCCGTAAAAATGGCTCAGTTGTCAATAATAAGACCAATTATGCTTATTTTGAATTAACACCCAAAAGGAGCGGAACGGTGAAATATGAAACTAATTTCAACGGAACGATCAAGTTGTTAAACTTTGTTGAATTATATCAATAGAAAGGAGAGCGTTATTTGTACACATTTTTAGATCAATTCGACAACGAATATGGCGCAATCGCAACGATTGAGGTTACAAATGCTGTTAACGGCGAGAGGTCAATCAAAGGTGACATTTATTCTAACGATACAGTTCTTAATAACTTAGATAAAGGTTGGCGCTTGCGGTTCCAAGATGAGTATTTTGTCATTGTATACGCTAAACCCAAGGATCTTGGAGACAAGATTCAATTATCATTTGATGCAGTTCATCAGTTCTTTTGGGATTTTTCGAAAAAGGTCGCCAATGAACAGTTGAAGGATGGTTCGCATACATTTGAAACGTATTTAAATTTTATCTTTAAGGATACTGATTATCGCTTTAATTTAGAAGAAAATGTAAAAGCTTTTGAAAAACAATCGTTTGGATACAAATCTAAATTAGCATTATTCAACGATATTATTTCTGCCTCTGGTCTAGAGTTCCAAGTAAATGGTAAGGTTGTGAGAATCCTAGAAAAAACTGGGACAGACTTATCAACAGTTGTTCGAAAAAACTTCAACATGAATGAATTAACCATCGAAAAGCATATCGATGGTTTTATTACTTATCAAAAGGGTTTTGGAAAATGGCATGATCCTGATGATCATAGTAAAGGTCGGCTTGAGGTTGAATATGAATCCCCATTAGCTAAAGAATTTGGTCGTTTGGAAGGGGAACCTGTTGTTGATGAGAGATACACTGATACTAAATCTTTATTGTCTAGAGTCCGCCAGAATGTAGAGGACTCTTATATCATATCTGTCCAAATTGATCTTGAAGATTTAACACGAGCTGATTATCATTACAAACAGCCTATCGCTGGTGACTATATTATGGCTATTAACGAAACACTAGGTTTTCAAGAGAAACTCCGCATCGTTTCGTTCACTAGCCAGTATGATTCTAAAGGAACTTTGATTTCTCACAAAGTCACTTGTAATGATTTAGGGTCAGTTAAAAAACAATCAACGTCGTATACAAAGTTATCTAAGTCAGTTACTGCAGCTAATGAACAAGTTCAGGGAGCTTTAATCACAGCTAACAAAGCTTTGGTAACCGCAGATGGTAAAAACACCGCTTATTTTGGGACAGAGTTTCCTCTTGATAATCCAAAAGGAAGTTTAACCAAAGGTGATATTTTTTACCGAAAAGTCGGCGATAGAACTTTGATGTATTTTTGGAATGGCAGTGACTGGGAAGATAACCCTGTTTTAAATGATGTTGAATCTTTTAAAAGGGATATTGACTCTCAATTTAAAACAGTAACCGAAACCATGCAACGCAATGATGCTGAGCATCAAAAAGGCATTGATGATTTGCTTGCAAAAGCTGGGGTTAATAAATCGTTGGCTGAAGAAGCTAAGCGGATTGGTAACCAGGCTAAGCTGGATGCTGCTAATGCTTTATCAAAGGCTTTAGATTATAAAAACGAAGCTATTACAGAAGCGCAGAGGCTAGACACAGTTGAGAGAGAAGCAACAGAGACTAAGCTGGCAACTGCTAAAAGCCAAGCTGTGGCAGAAGCTAACAAGCTAGTTGAGACAGCCAAGAGCCTCTTAAACGATCAGGTTTCTGGAGTTTCAACTGACCTGAACCAAACCAAGGAAGCAATCAAGCTACTAGCTACTAAGACCTCCGTCGACGATTTGACAGGTCGTATTTCATCCGCTGAATCTAGTTTGAAAGTCCAAGCTAATCAGATTGCTAGTCGTGTCAAGACAAGCGATTTTGACCAAGCTAAAGAACGGTTGAGCACTGCTGAGAGTTCTATCACTCAGTTGGGTAATCGGATTACGACTGAGATTAGTGAGACGGTGGCGAAGATACCAAGTGAGATAGGAACAAGGAATTATTTCAGAGGGTATAAGTACAATGAGGAAATAACTTTGAATAGCTACCAAGGTGTAGGTAGTTTTACTCAATTTTATGACCGAATCACTTATAATCTATCTGAATCGGACGGGAAAACCTTCACAATTTCGTTCGAGGCTATCTCTCCAAATGGAGAAACTCCATTGGAAATATATAATCGCAATGAAAATCCTCAATATTTCAATTTTGCATCAAGAAGAATCGGGATAATAGGAAATACGTGGCATAAGTTTACTAGGACAGTAACTGTTTCCACACAAACTATTTCCAACTCAACTAATTCCAACAGGCTTGAGATCTACGCTCCAAGTAAAACAGGTGTCAAAGTTCGTAATATCAAAGTTGAATTGGGCGATGTTGCAACAGACTGGTCCCCAGCTCCTGAAGATATGGTATCAGAGATTGAGAATGTCAAAACAACTATTACCCAAACTGCTGAAGGTCAAGAACAGTTATCAACCAGACTGACAGAAACACAGGGTAAAGTAAGTAGTGCTGAAACTAAAATTACCCAGCTTATCGGCAATGTCAGTTCGAAAGTTAGTCAAACTGATTTTGATAATGTTAAGAAAATCATACAAAATAATAGTACATCTATCACTCAAAATCAAAATGCTATCAACCTTAAAGCTGATAAAACTGTCACAGATAGACTTGCTCAATCTGTCGAACAAACAAAAGCAGATTTGAAGATTACATCTGATGCGGTTGCAACTAAGGTATCCAAGTCAGATTTTGATGCAACCACCCAACGATTAAATAGTGCTGAAACAATCATTCAGGCTCAGGCTGGTCAAATCGAACAGAGATTAACAAGAACGCAAGTAGAGCAAGCTATTACGTCTAAAGGATATGCAACAAATACCACCGTCCAAAATCTCGTCAAAGAAACGACAGATGGTTTTGAGAGGAAAATCAGCCGTGTAGAAAGCAAAATACCGACAGATTATGACAATCAAAATCTTTGGATAAAATCAAAATCTAGTGGCTATTCGGCAGTAGAAAAATTGCCAGATAATCACATTACTCAGCAATCAGAGTGTTACAGACTAAATAACGGAACACAGCTAATTTTTAACATCGAACCAGAATACAGTGCTAGGCTTTATCGAAAAGTTACATTTAGCGCTTGGGTTAAATACAGCGATGTCGTTCGAGGTGATAATTTTTGGAATGTATTTAATTGCTTCAAGCACGTTATATATCGTAGAAATAGTAAGACTGGCGCAGAATCATCTGTTGATTATACTACTCCCCGATCGTTTGAAGGGACGTCTGACTGGAAGTATATAAGCTTTACCCTTGATTACTCCACACAAACACAGTATGACCAACTAAAAACAAGTTTGGCTTTCAGAATGGAAAATGCAGCAAGTGGAACAGCGTGGGTCACTGGTGTAAAGGTTGAGATAGGAGATAGAGCAACTAGATACAGTCTGGCTGTAGAAGATACGATTACCGTAACAGAATTTAACGAAGTCAAAGATACAGTTGACAGTCATACTCGTACCATAGGCGATATGCGAGGTAATATTGGGTCTGTCGCTATGACAGCTAGCGGATTGCTGGCTCGGGTAAGTAGTGCAGAGACAGACTTAAGTACAGTACAGTCTCAACTTGCTGGCTCGTGGGCAGTACGTAATCTGACTAGTTCCGGAACGGTGCTTAATCAATTAAATTTAAACCGTGATGGGTCTGTAAAGATTGACGGTAAATTAGTCCAAATCACTGGAACCACCTATATCCAAGATGGTGTTATTACATCTGCTAAAATAGCTAACTTGGATGCGGCTAAGATAACCACTGGAACACTCAACGCAGCCAATGTCAATATCGTCAATCTCAATGCTAATAAGCTGGTTGGACTTGACGCAAACTTTATCAGATCCAAAATCGAATTGGCAATGATCGACTGGATGAAAGGTAAGACAATCACAGCGCAAAACAATGCCATGAGAATTAATCTTAATGATGGGCAACTATTGTATTACACTGATCAAGCTGCTATGAAACGGGTTTTGGACGGTTATCCAAATCAGTTCGTTAAATTTGCGACAGGTGAAGTTACTGGAAAAGGACGAGCTGGCGTAACTGTTATTGGCTCAAATCGCTATGGCACTGAGTCGTCTGACGACGGTGGGTTTGTAGGTATTCGTGCTTGGAACGGAAGCATCATTGATAAGATTGATGTTGTTGGCGATAAAGTACATCTTGCAAGCTCTGCATTTGAATCAGCGGATGGTTGGGAAGTTATCACATTGCCTAATAAACTAACGATAGATGCTTATAACATCAATCATCGTGTGTCATCAAGAGTAAAAGTAGGAGACGTTTGGCTATGGAAAAATAGCACAACTTATTCTAGTGTTAAGGACACGCTTAATTTGATTATTGATAATCTAGTGATACTACATAATAACAAAACGACAGCAAAAGATTATAGTTACACCTTGCCAGGCAAAATTTAAATTTAGGAGACAAAAAATATGAATGAAAACATCCAATCAAAACTAGCCATTGAAATTGCGAGTAAGTCTATTACAATCGCTACTTTAGAGAGTCAAAACGAAGAATTGCAATCGCAGCTTAATCAGTACATGACGAAGTCACAAAGTGATGATGAGTTGATCAAAGAGTTGAAAAATAAGTTGAACGAATCTGACATTGACAGCGAAGTTTTGGAGGAAGACGAATGAGAGCTTGGAACGTTGTAGGAAAATATCCCGTTTATGATGATGGCGGGGAAATAACGCATACCGAAATTGCTATTGCCTCAACAACTGGTGGCTATGCGACATATACCGAACGTGTTGTCGGCAATCACATAGATAAAGCAGAAGTGGAACTGGTGGAACTTTGTCGTGAGGCACATTTTAAGTCCGAATATGCTAATCGGGCTATGGCTGAGAGCGTGCAAAAAATTGACGAAATGGAAACAATTGTCAAAGATGCCAAGCAATTTATGACCGAGTCTACCAAAAAATTCGAAAACATGCAGACAGCTCAGTCAGAACTTGTTGAGCGATTGAGCAAGGCAGAAGAAGAACGAAATAGTCGATTTAGTGCTATTGAAGGCAAGTTCCAGATCCTGAATGGATCCATGATGGAGATGTTGACTGAGTTTTACGCCAACGCGGAAGAGAGCGAGGTCATAGAAGATGAAAATATTGAAAACACTGATAAGGTCGGCGGTAGCGACAATTCTACCGATAACTCAGAAACAGAAAAGGAGTAATAACATGATGGTATTATTAATAGCAATGAATATTGTAGACGAACACTTTGATTTTTCGTTTAAAGACGTTCCGCGCATCTTTAAGAAGCGTGTCAAAGCTCAACTTGAACTTATGGGACATCCCGAACTGGCAGATGATAATGTTATTAATTTTGTGCCTAAAGAGGGATAAGATTTGCCAATAAACATGCAGAAAGGTTGGTGAGTATTTGACAGTAGAAGAATTAGTACGCATTTTAGGAGCGGTGCTTGGTGTTGTCTTATCTATTGCTAGTGTCTGGGGGTTGATTGTCAGCCCCTTTAAGTCTGCCCTCAAGCGCAATGATGAGACCATGCTAAGCCTGCAAGACACTATCAAAGAATTGGCTTTTGAACTCAAAGAATCCCAAAAAGATCGCGAGAGTATCCATAAGCAACTGGACAGGCACGATGAGCGTATAGGAAAGAACGAAGATGCGATTATCGTCAATAACGAACGCATCTCTACTTTATTCAAAGAAAGGAAATAACATGGAAATTAACTGGAAATTACGACTTAAAAATAAAAACTTTTGGCTATCAGCCATTCCAGCGGCCTTGTTGGTTGCTCAAGCTTTTGCGGCTATCTTTGGTTATACGTTAGAGGTCGATGACTTTGGCGCTAAGTTGTTGGTGTTTGTCAATGCCGTATTTGCGCTATTAACCATTACAGGTATTGTCAACGACCCAACCACCACTGGTTTAAATGACAGCTCACGAGCTATGTCTTACCGTGAGCCTAAATAGGAGGTGCTAGATGACAACAGCAAACGAAGTCGTCAGTTGGGCAAAAAACCTCGCTAATCAAGGCGGCGGTGTGGATTACGACCACGCCTACGGCACCCAATGCGTTGACCTCCCTAACTGGATTTTAGGCAAGTTTTTTGGTAAGTCCATTTGGGGAAATGCCATTGATTTATTAACAAGCGCTAAGCAAGCGGGATATATCGTGATCAACGATGCGACCGGTGTTAATCCTAAGGCAGGGGATCTATTTGTCATGCGGACTTATGCTCATCCATATGGCCATACTGGTCTCGTTATCGCCGATAGCGACGGGCATACTCTCAAAACTATCGAGCAAAACGTGGATGGTAACGCCGATGCGCTTGTTATCGGTGGTCCTGCTCGCTATGTAACGCGTCAATTTAATCAATGGGACGGTAAGGTCATCGGCTGGATTCGTCCGCCATACAGTAATACAAGTGCACCAAAAGCAACGCTAGCGACTGCTGGCAAACTTAAAGACGAGCGAGCAACCTTTACCGTAAATGTATCACTATTAAACGTCCGTGATAAACCATCCGTTAAAGGTAATATTGTAGCGCAATATGGTAAAGGCATGTCACTTAACTATGACAGCGTCTACGTCGCTGATGGTTATATCTGGGTATCGTACATCTCACGCACTGGAGCACGTCGCTATATCGCTTGCGGAGTCGCACAAGGTAATCGCAACATAGCGCCTTATGGCACGTTTAAATAAAATAGATTAATCGTAATTAAGACAAACCCTCGCTGATGCGGGGGTTTTTATTTTTGTTATATTTTTTGTTGAAATATGTAATATAAAACATTATAATATATTTAATTTGAAAAAATATATTAAAGGAGATGGGAGATGGCTATTCAAGGTATAGATAAACTTCCTGTAAAATTGACAGAAAAAGAAGCTGTAATGCTCTACAAGAAGTTAGCAGAAGTTAATAAAGTTCTTGGTAAATTAGATGCTGTTCTGTCCTCTTCGATTATCAATACATCTATTTTAAGTTTGTTATCCTACAATGAATCAGTTCAGTCAACAAGAATTGAAGGGACGCAGGTAACTTTCCATGAAATCATGGAGACGACTAGAAGCGGTGCTAAAAATTGGCAACAAAGAGAAGTTTTCAATTACAAAGAAGCTATTGATGACGGTTTTAAAGCTATTCGCGAGGGCGACGCTATAAGTACACGCTTATTGAAAAAATTACATAAGACCTTGATGTCAGACGAAGCTAGAGGTACAACCGCAAACGGAGGGGAGTTTCGAAAAATCCAAAACTTTATAGGTCCAGATGATAAAATTGAACATGCTTCGTATATACCAATAGGAGCTAATGAAATTGCTGAGTATATGACTAATTTAGAGTTTTTTGCCAATGGCGAAGCTCATTCAAGTTTAACGCAAGGCTTGGAAATTGATTCTGAGTATGTTAATTATGACAGTGATGCTCTATTGCGAATAGCAGTAGTTCATGCACAGTTTGAATCTATTCATCCATTTTTAGATGGTAACGGTAGATTAGGTCGTATTTTGATTGCCTTGATGGCAGTAAAAGAAAATCTTCTCGATTATCCTGTATTTTTTGTTAGTGAGGAGTTAGAGAAAGAAAGAATCAGATACTATAATGCCTTAAATGCTGTCAGAGGAGAAGAACCAGATTGGATTCCATGGTTAACCTTATTTCTAAATGCTAGTGAACAGATGGCAAAGAACATTCTAAGAAAAATAAATAATGCAGACAGTCATGCAAAATCAGGATTACAAAAATGCCATTCTCAGGCTCAAAAGGATGTTTGGTTAAGTACCTTTAATCTTCCTATTGCAACTCCTAAGCAATTGGCTGATTTAACTGGATATCATCCTGCAACAGTAAAGAAATCGCTCGACAAGCTTGTTGAAAACGGGTTATTAGATAGGGATAATACAGTTAAAAGAAATATTCCTTACTATAACTATGAGTTACTTAGAGTTATTTCCAACTTTTAGTACTTCCGTGAAAATAAAAAAAGGGGGCAAAAAAGGGGCAAAAAGAGTTCAAAAGTGATTTAAATCGACCTTTTTACCAAACGTTTTTCCTTGTAAATTCCGTTTTCTACCTTTATAATATGTTTTAGATACTGTTTATTAAGTCCGGCAGGGGACATGACCTCTTATGATAGTAAGTGGAAAGAAAGGAAGTTTTATGTTAAAAAAAGATACGTTAAAAACAAAAGAGAAGCGTCAATCATTTAAAGTGATGGATGTTGTTAAACTGATCGCCTTACTTATTCCAGTTGTTCAATTATTACGTCAAATGAAAAAGGGACGAAAGTAATGTGATGGCATAGAACCGGCAATAACCTTGTCGGTTTTTTGATATGACTTTTTTTAAAAAGTTATCGTCTTTTACATTAGTTAATTTTTGAGATTTTGAAAGCGACTTTTATTAGCATTGTTCTGTGTAAATTTGCTCCAAAACTAAAAATTCATGATATAATGAAAAGCACTTTAAGTAAAAAGAGGTTTACTAAAACTTGAAACACGCATTTAATAGACGGGTTGATTTTATCTTAATCATACCTGTTATGTTATTACTAGTAGTTGGCTTTGTTTCCATATATATTGCCACAAGCAATGATTATCCTGACAAGGTTACTCAAGTCATGCTGCAACAGGGAGCTTGGGTGATCATTGGATTGATGTTTGCCTTTGTCGTCATGCTATTCAATACCGAGTTTCTCTGGAAGATTAGCCCTTTTTTATATTTGCTTGGATTAGGGCTGATGGTTTTACCCTTGTTTTTTTATAGTTCCTCACTAGTAGAATCTACTGGGGCTAAAAACTGGATTACAATTGGTAATACTACCTTATTTCAACCGTCAGAATTTATGAAAATTGCTTATATCTTACTATTGGCAGAATCAGCCTTGTGGTTTCATGAGCGTTATCTAGAGCAAACTATTAAACGTGATTTGCAATTACTAGCTGTCTTTTTAGTGGTTACCATTCCAGTTTTGATTTTGCTTGGTTTGCAAAAAGATTTTGGAACAGCCATGGTCTTTTTATCTATTTTAGTTGGGATGAGTTTTTTATCAGGTGTTAGTTGGAAAATTGTGTTAAGTGTCTTTCTGACTACCTTAGTGTCCTTATTGATTTTTCTCTTAGTTTTTTTATGGGAACCAGGTCGTGAATTTTTATACCACATGGGAATGGATACCTATCAAATTAACCGAATATCTGCTTGGTTAAAACCATTTGATTTTGCAACAAGTATTGCTTACCAACAAACCCAAGGCATGTTATCTATCGGAAGCGGCGGTGTCCTTGGCAAAGGGTTTGGCGTTCTTGAATTATCAGTACCTGTCAGAGAGAGTGATATGATTTTTACTGTCATTGCTGAAGACTTTGGCTTCCTTGGTGCAGCGGTTACTCTAGCACTTTATTTAGTACTTATTTACCGCATGATTATCATTACATTAGAGTCTAACAATCAATTTTATACCTATATTTCTGCTGGCTTTATCATGATGATTCTCTTTCATATTTTTGAAAATATTGGAGCAGCAATTGGTATTCTCCCACTAACAGGAATCCCGTTACCGTTTATTTCACAGGGAGGTAGTTCACTTATTTCTAACTTAATTGGTGTTGGTCTTGTCTTGTCAATGGCTTATCAAAATCAACGTCAGAAGGAAGAAGCGAGAGAAGAGCGCTATAGCAAGCTTACAAATTGATCATTGTTGACTTCATGTGAAAGAAATGCAGGATTGCCAAAATTAAGACTTAAAAACTAAGAAACTTTTTTGAGAAGCTGATAGCCTATTAGCTTCTTTTTTCTTGCTAAAAATACGGTAAAATAGTAAGAATTATGATATAATGTAAGGTATGGTTGCTTGTCTGTGGTTATTCTAATATCATGCTTAAGATGAGCAAAAAAACGTTGTAAAACAAGCAATTGGACTTATTCATAATAACAGAAAGAGTAGCAAATGACTGAAGAATTAAAAGACTTGCAAAATAAAGCCAACGAATATGATGCTAGTCAAATCCAAGTTTTAGAAGGATTGGAAGCTGTCCGTATGCGTCCAGGGATGTATATTGGTTCAACATCAAAAGAAGGACTTCATCACCTTGTTTGGGAAATTGTGGATAATTCTATTGATGAAGCCTTGGCAGGATTTGCTAGTCACATTGAAGTTTTTATCGAACCAGATAACTCGATTACCGTCGTCGATGATGGTCGTGGTATTCCTGTTGATATCCAAGAAAAAACAGGTCGTCCAGCTGTTGAAACGGTCTTTACGATTCTTCACGCGGGTGGAAAATTTGGCGGTGGTGGCTATAAAGTTTCTGGTGGCCTCCATGGTGTTGGATCGTCTGTTGTTAATGCCTTATCTGAGCAGCTGGATGTTAAAGTTCATAAAAATGGTCAAATTCATTATCAAGAATACCGTCGTGGTGTGGTGGTCGATGATTTAGCTGTTATTGGTGAAACTGATTTACAAGGAACGACTGTTCACTTTACACCAGACCCAACAATTTTCACAGAAACAACCGAGTTTGATTATGCGAAATTAGCGAAACGCGTTCAAGAGTTAGCCTTTTTGAACAAGGGTCTACGTATTTCTATTACAGATAAACGTGAAGGTATGGAAACGAGTAAGGAATACCATTATGAAGGTGGTATTTCGAGCTATGTAGAGTATATTAACGAGAACAAAGAGACCATTTTTGACACGCCAATCTTTACTGATGGGAAAATGGATGGTATCACTGTTGAAGTTGCTATGCAATACACAACGTCATACCACGAAACAATCATGAGCTTTGCGAACAATATTCATACTCATGAAGGCGGAACACATGAGCAAGGTTTCCGGACAGCTTTGACGCGTGTTATTAACGATTACGCTCGTCACAATAATATTCTTAAAGAAAAAGACGATAATTTGACTGGAGATGATGTCCGTGAAGGATTGACAGCTATCATTTCTGTTAAACATCCCAACCCTCAGTTTGAAGGCCAAACCAAGACAAAACTTGGAAACTCTGAAGTGGTAAAAATCACTAACCGTCTCTTCAGTGAAGCTTTTAACCGTTTCTTACTAGAAAACCCACAAGTTGCTCGTAAAATTGTGGAAAAGGGAATTTTGGCGTCTAAGGCTCGCATTGCGGCAAAACGCGCGCGTGAAGTAACCCGTAAAAAATCTGGTTTGGAGATTTCTAACTTGCCTGGTAAGTTAGCAGACTGTTCTTCCAATAACGCTAGTCAAAATGAACTGTTCATTGTTGAGGGGGACTCCGCTGGTGGTTCTGCTAAATCGGGTCGAAATCGTGAATTTCAAGCGATCCTACCAATCCGTGGTAAAATTCTTAATGTTGAAAAAGCAACGATGGATAAAATTTTAGCCAACGAAGAAATTCGAAGTCTTTTTACAGCTATGGGAACTGGTTTTGGCGCAGAATTTGATGTTTCAAAAGCTCGTTACCACAAATTGGTCATCATGACTGATGCAGATGTGGACGGTGCCCATATTCGGACCTTATTATTAACTTTGATATATCGCTTTATGCGCCCAGTGCTGGAAGCAGGATATGTTTATATTGCTCAACCACCAATTTACGGTGTAAAAGTTGGTAGTGATATCAAGGCTTACATCCAACCAGGTGTTAATCAGGAAGAGGAATTAAAACAGGCGTTGGCTGAACATAGTCAAGGACGCTCAAAACCTTCTGTCCAACGTTACAAAGGTCTTGGTGAGATGGATGATCATCAACTCTGGGAAACAACAATGGACCCTGAAAATCGCCTCATGGCACAGGTTTCAGTTGATGATGCTGCAGAAGCAGATAAGATTTTTGATATGCTAATGGGCGATCGTGTCGAACCTCGTCGTGAGTTTATCGAAGAAAATGCTGTTTACAGTACGCTTGATATCTAGGTGATGCCCTAGTAAAAAAGAGGTGCAGAGAGCTTTTAAGTATGATATAATCGTTATGCTAAAATGCTTATAAAAGGAAGACTACTAAGGAGAAATACATGTCGAGCGGAATAGTATTAGTGATAGTAGCAATCGTTGTATTAGTGATTGTCGCCTATCTTATCGCCGTGTTAATACGAAAGAGAAACGATTCGTTAATCGCGAAACTCGTTCAAGAAAAAACAGAAATTGAAAAATTACCAGTTGTTAGTGAAATTGAAGAAGTTAAATCACTTCATCTGATTGGTCAAAGTCAGGCAAATTTTAGAGAATGGCAGCAAAAATGGAATGACATTTCATCAAATTCTTTAAAAGAAATTGAGAAACAATTATTCGATGCTGAAAATCTTAATGATACCTTCCATTTCTTTAAAGCGAAAGCAGAGATTGACAAAGTTGAAAGTCAATTATCACTTATCCATGAAGATATTGCAGCTATCCGAGAAGCTCTTGATATTTTAAAAGCACAAGAGGAAAAAAATAGTGCCCGTGTTAAACATGCATTGGACCTGTATGAAGAGCTGCAACGCTCTATTAACGAAAATAGTGATAATTATGGCGCAACCATGCCGGAGATTGAAAAGCAATTAAAAAATATTGAGACAGAATTTTCACAATTTGTGACACTCAATTCTTCAGGCGATCCTGTGGAAGCAGCAGCACTTTTAGAAAAAGCAGAAGAACATACGATTGCTTTGGGACAGATTTCTGAAAAAATTCCTGCTATCGTTACTAAACTGGAAGATGATTTTCCTGATCAGTTGGATGATTTAGAGAATGGTTATGCAAGACTTCTTGAAGAGAACTACCACTTTAAAGAGAAAAATATTGAAATTCGTTTCCAAAATATTCGAGACTCTATTCGTTCAACATCAAATGGGTTAATTAGTTTAGATCTTGATCAAGCTAATGAAGATAATGAGGATATCCAAGAACGTATTAATCAACTTTATGATATCTTTGAACGTGAGATTGAAGCTCATGGAAAAGTTGTTAAAAACAGTAAGATTATTCCCGATTATTTGGCTCATGCCAAAGCTAACAATGTGCAGCTTAATAATGAGTTAAATCGTCTATCTAAAAAATATATCTTGAATGATGGTCAAAGTGTCAATATTCGTCATTTTTCAGAAGAACTTAATATTATTGAAGAGAAGATTTTGCCGGATATCATCAATCTTGAAGAACAAGAGCAGCCTTTTTCATTGCTTGAAGGGCGCTTAGAAGAAGCTTTAAAGACATTAGCACGTATTGAGAATTCTCAATTAGAAGTTGCTGAAGAATTAGAATCAGTAGAACGCACAGAAGCAACAGCACGTGAAAAGTTAGATTATTATATTAATAAGCTTCATATGATTAAACGTTATATGGAAAAACGTCATTTACCAGGCATTCCTCAAGAGTTTCTGAGTGTTTTCTTTACAGCAAGTGCGCAATTAGAAGCCTCGATGGAGGAGCTAAGTCGAGGTCGCATCCATGTTGAAACGGTTGCACGTATGACTGAATCCGCAACAGCTTCGTTGGATATGCTGGAAGATACAACTTATCGTGTCGTTCAAAATGCAGCCTTAACAGAACAGTTGCTCCAATACTCAAATCGCTACCGTAGTTTCGAACCAGGCGTTCAAAGTAGTTTCGAACATTCGTTAAAACTTTTCGAGCAGGATTATGATTACCAAGGTTCTTTTGAAGAAATTTCATATGCCTTAGAGACAGTTGAACCAGGCGTAACAGACCGTTTTGTAAACTCTTACGAAAAAACACGTGAAGAAATTTTATTATAACCAAAAAACGAAGTATCGATTACTTCGTTTTTTCTAATGTCCATTTTCCAGTGTTAATAAAACGTTCGATAAGCTCTTTTTGTTTAGGAATGATAAGATTTTTTTCGCAAAAAATGTCTAACTCTGCTAAGGGAACCCACTTATAGGCAGTTGTTTCTCCTGCTTGCAAAGTAATATCCTCTAATTCTCCTTGATAGATAGCGTGGTAATGATGATAGATTGAAAACTGTTTGGGCTCGATTTTTTGACCAATAAAGTCAAAAAAATCAAGGGCTAAACCTGTTTCTTCAAGAACTTCTCGTTTGATAGCATCTAGAGAAATCTCTCCTTTTAAAGCAGACCCTCCGGCGCTTGCTTCATAGTAATTAGGGTATGTGGGTTTATCAGAATCTCTTTTCATAAAAAGAATACTACCATTAGTCGATTGAACGATGCATTCAACAACAAGGTGGAAAAGACCCTCGGGAATGATTTGTCCCCTAGTTAGTATCTGACCAGTTTTTGTTACAGTTTCATCATAGGCATCCCAAAATTCCATGTTTGTTCCTTTCTACAAGGCTTCATTATTTTTTAGAAAAAATCAATTCCTATTTGCCAAAAATACGTTTAAAGATACTTTTTTTTACTTTAGAATCTTTAGAGTTTTTTGCTGTCACTGATGAGTCAAAAAGTGTTAACAGATTGGTTTCTTGACGATCAACAGCATGGTCGGTATATATGACAACACCAAAAGGAGAAGTGGTTATTTTTTCTTCTATAATAGTGGCTGATAAGTTTTTTTCTTTAGCAGTTTTCAAAAAGATCATTTGATTTTCTTCGCTGATTTGAGATGAAATTTTGACTTTAACACTTTTTTTATCTTTAATTTCTTTGTCTAAAGCAGTCTTGAAAAGCGAAAGTATATTTTTAGCAGAGACATCTTCAATGGATATTGTAGCAAGGACTCTTTCTTTAAAAGTACCAAGGTAATAGCGTTGCTCATCTGGATTGAGTACTAGGCCACCCGCTGATCGTTCCATAATTTTTTGGTTCACATCTGTCATTGTTTTCTTCCTTATGTTTTTGTGTTTAAGTTTATTGTACTATAATTTTCAATTTTTCTGAAAAGATTGTCTTTTGATTTGAAGAAAGTCTTTCATTGTGGTATTATTAACATGTAAAATATTTAAACTCATAAGGAGAGTATTATAATGTCAATTATTACTGATGTTTACGCTCGCGAAGTCCTTGACTCACGCGGTAACCCAACACTTGAAGTAGAAGTATACACTGAATCAGGTGCTTTCGGACGTGGTATGGTTCCTTCAGGAGCTTCAACTGGTGAACATGAAGCTGTTGAACTCCGTGATGGCGATAAATCTCGTTACCTTGGTCTTGGTACTCAAAAAGCTGTTGACAATGTAAACAACGTTATCGCAGAAGAGCTTATTGGTTATGATGTACGCGACCAACAAGCTATTGACCGTGCGATGATCGCTCTTGACGGTACTCCAAACAAAGGTAAACTTGGTGCTAACGCAATTCTTGGTGTTTCTATCGCTGTTGCACGTGCAGCTGCTGATTACCTTGAAATTCCGCTTTACAGCTACCTTGGTGGTTTCAACACTAAAGTTCTTCCAACTCCAATGATGAACATCATCAATGGGGGATCACACTCAGATGCTCCAATTGCTTTCCAAGAGTTCATGATTGTACCTGTTGGAGCTCCAACATTTAAAGAAGCTCTCCGTTGGGGTGCTGAAGTATTCCATGCTCTTAAGAAAATTCTTAAAGAACGCGGACTTGTTACAGCTGTTGGTGACGAAGGTGGATTCGCTCCTAAATTTGAAGGAACTGAAGATGGCGTTGAAACTATCCTTAAAGCTATCGAAGCTGCTGGCTATGAAGCTGGTGAAAATGGAATCATGATTGGTTTCGACTGTGCATCATCTGAATTCTACGAAAATGGAATTTACGACTACACTAAATTTGAAGGTGAAGGTGCTGCTAAACGTACTTCAGCAGAGCAAATTGATTACCTTGAAGAATTAGTGAACAAATACCCAATCATCACGATTGAAGATGGTATGGATGAAAATGACTGGGACGGTTGGAAAGCTCTTACTGAACGGCTAGGTGGACGTGTACAGCTTGTTGGTGACGACTTCTTCGTTACAAACACTGACTATCTTGCACGCGGTATCAAAGAAGAAGCTGCTAACTCAATCCTTATCAAAGTTAACCAAATCGGTACTTTGACTGAAACTTTTGAAGCTATCGAAATGGCTAAAGAAGCTGGATATACTGCAGTTGTGTCACACCGTTCAGGTGAAACTGAAGATTCAACAATCGCTGACATCGCTGTAGCTACTAACGCTGGTCAAATTAAAACTGGTTCATTGTCACGTACAGACCGTATTGCTAAGTACAACCAATTGCTTCGTATTGAAGATCAACTTGGTGAAGTTGCGGAATACAAAGGTCTTAAATCTTTCTACAACTTGAAAAAGTAATCTCTTTATGGGATTAAAGGCTTAAAAACCTTAAGATAAAGCACTTTGGGGCATCATCCCAAGGTGCTTTTTAGAATTTATTGCTCTTTGTACTCCCCTAATGAAAATTAGGTGTAGTAAGAGGGTAATCCAAGAGGGGTTACCCCTTATAAATTATTGATAGCTGTTTCATAATTTGAGACAGCTTTTTTGCATTTTAGATTGGTAGCCAGAATACACCCGTAGAGTCAATGGTAGGACCTTTTCGTGATGGGTTGCTCGTGATTTAGTAATAACCGAATAATGTCGCATTTCTCTTAGACTGATTTTGAACTTCTTTTGGACACATAAAAACTACCTTTATAGTGTATAGTAAATTGTTGTTTTTTTATATTGGGAGTAAATCACTTTTGACCGAGTTTCTGGACGAGTTGTAGTCTAAAAATAACAAGTTGCCGTCTTTTCAGCGGTTCTAAGTTGGAGTTGATTTCCTTCTCAGCCCTTTAAAATGTTGCTAACACTGTTTGTTGATAGTATCAGAAAATGCTTTTATAACAGCTCCACTATCATTGTGAAATAGAATTGTTATTGTCTTTGGATTTGCTGAGACAGGGTCAATCACTCCGTCTGTATAAAGACGATTATTGAAAGCAGAAACTTTATTGTGGCCTATCTCTTTGGGTATATAATCCATTGTTAAATCATTTAAAATATCATGCATTAGCTGATCAGAAAGGCTATCTCTTGTATCATAATGAAGGTGAAAGGTATTTCTGTTGCATTATGCTACCTGACAAATTTCTTTTATTGAAACTGGTTTTTATTATTATGAGATAGCAGATCTAAATATACCGCTTTAATTTTTTGTTCAGTTCTTGTGGAAATGTAACGTTTTTCTGTATCATTTTTATAAAGTGTTTTTTCTTGGCTATTTAAGCGCATAATTATTGGTGTTTAATCATTGAGACTGTTATGAATCCAGCGGTGGTTTCTGCAGTGACTATAATTTTTTGTTTTAAAGGATAATTTGTCCAGTGTACGGAATGTCCCCTGTTGGCTAAACTCCAGTTTGAAGCAACAATCGGTACTTTCAGTCATGACATTGTCATAAGGATAACCTGTTTGACTTAGTGAACTTCCAATATTTAAAGTAATTAATTTGAAATTAGTATACTTTGACTAAGAGCAGTTCATTTTAAAGTTTCTGAATTGTCAAATTAAGCTAGACTGATTTATTTTACTCAGAAAAAGATGACAAGGTGCTTGATAGTTTAGAGATTTTCTAGGAATTCTATTTCTCTTATCAGCTATAGCAGATAAGACCGTTTGAGAAATATCATTAAAATCCATTTGCTTAGGAAGACCGTGTTGCCTTAATAGACCATTAGAATGCTCGTGTAATCCCCTCTATCCTGGGCAACCAAGATCAGCAAAGAAGATGTCAATGTCGTGCTGATCAGAAATGAATTTCCAGCTTCTTGATGGTATACCTCTATCATAACGAGTTCATTTGTGGTAAGATGCCTTTTTCTGTCTAGTTTAATTTTACAAATTGGGTAGTTGTCGTTATAAATGGCTTTGTGGTAAAATAATAGAATGTTTTATACTTTTATAAAACGAGAGAGTAACCTTTAGATTAGGAGAAAACGTTGAAACGTAAACAATTTAATAAAGACTTTGACGAAGTTAATCGTCGTAGCTATGTCAAAATGCACAAAGCGGGCAAGAATTGGGTTAAGACAGTGATGTCTCAACTCAGTCTTTTTCGTGTGGCTGGTAGTGATAAGTCAACTGCTGTTCGAATCAAGAGCATGCCGACAGAGAGTCTATCAACGACAAATATGGCGACTCTAAAACTGCTGTTAGCAGCCGGCGCAGTATCTGGTGGAGTAGTGCTTGCGGACACCGCAGTTCATGCTGATGAAACGACAGAAGCTACTACTGACTCTAGCCAAGGTGCCACCACACAAGGTGATGTTTTTGTTGTGGAAACAATGACAACAGAAGTTGTTGAAGGACCAGCTGATAAAGAGGCTACTGATACAGAAACACCTGTCGGTTTTGAGTCTAATGAGATATCCTCGTCTATGGCACAATCACAGTCTTTGAGTGAGAGCCAGTCTATCAGACAATCAGAGAGTTTGTCTGTATCTGAGTCGGTATCTATTTCAGAGTCGGCTTCTACCTCACTATTAGCTTCAACAGCAGCCAGTGAGAGCATGTCTATAGGAGAAGCTAAAGCAGATACTCCTGTAGTTGTTGAAGATAAAACTAAGTCTACAGAAACAAGTAAGCTTGGGGATGCAGCTGACCTTGTTAATCCAGCAGCAGTAACAGATGAGACACCAACAGCAACTGACTCTAAGAGTTCAACAGCAATCGTTACAGATGTTAATAGCAGTTCGTTGGCAGTAGCGCCATCTGATGTTCAGGCAGCTGAAACATTGGCAACAACTTCTGATGCAGCTAGTACAGGATTGGTAGCAGCAGCAATAACAACACCGACAACAAAAGAAAAAACAACTGATCAAGGACTTGTTGAAGATGCTAGTTCAGTAACTTCTAATCAAAAACGGGTGGCAGGTGTTGCTTACAAGGTTCAATACGTTGATCAAAATGGCAAGGTGATTGCATCAAGTGCTCATATGATTCCTGTTGAGACAACTAATGCCAAGGGAGAAAAGGTTTCTGCTACCATTACAGAATTAGCTGATTTAAGTAAGATACCGGGATACGTCTTGGCAGACGGTCAAGCGCCGCTTGTAACGCAGACTGTTACAGAAAGTGCCAAAGATACCATCACATTTAAAGTCATTGAATCGGACAATGCTGTCCTAAAGCCAAGAAGCTATACAGGTTTTAGAGCATCGACGACAGGTACAAAGACGACCTTTACCATCGCTGACTTTACCAATGGGGGACGGCAGTACTATTGGTCAGGCGGTGATAGTAATAAACTTTTAAACACTATCGTTGGTGTTACAGGTGTTTATGACTCAGCTACAAAGACGATCACTTGGAAAGTTGTTTACGATCCAACTGATGTCTTGAAAACAAACACATGGACGAATACTAGGACAGGTGGTGCCTATACTGGTCTTTATATTGATACTAGTAGTGACCCTAATCTAGGTAATCCAACCAATGTCCTTGTTGATGGTCAATCAACAACTGTTGTTTCAGGGTCTAACACTGGAAAAGAATATGTATCCAAAACAAAATCAACTGGAGTTACGTCCCATGAAATAACTTTCACAACTTCTTATTCAGGTTCAGTTAAGGATTTAGCTACCTTAGGCATAAAAATGATCGCAGGATCATCAAAAAGTCCTACCTTTTATGAAGATGGTACGAACGAGAAAATTGGACGTTACAACTCACAATCTGCACCATATGTAGTATCGAACAACAGTGGAGCGACAGCTATTGGTGGTTATCAAGTAAATGGTGTTAACGCAGATGTTATTGATAAAATCGAGTCAGAGTCCGCATCAGTATCGACTTCAGCGTCAGTTAGTGAAGGATCGACGTCGCAATCAGCAAGTACTTCAAAGTCAATATCAGAGAAATCAGACAGCGAGTCAGTAAGTGCATCGACGTCTAAGTCATTATCAGAGAGTACATCAACTGCCAAGTCAGAATCGGTGAGTGCGTCGACGTCTAAGTCATTATCAGAGAGTACATCAACTGCCAAGTCAGAATCGGTGAGTGCATCGACGTCTAAGTCATTATCAGAGAGTACATCAACTGCCAAGTCAGAATCGGTGAGTGCGTCGACATCTAAGTCATTATCAGAGAGTACATCAACTGCCAAGTCAGAATCGGTGAGTGCATCGACGTCTAAGTCATTATCAGAGAGTACATCAACAGCCAAGTCAGAATCGGTGAGTGCATCGACATCTAAGTCATTATCAGAGAGTACATCAACTGCCAAGTCAGAATCAGTAAGCACGTCTAAGTCAGTTTCAACAAGTGCTTCAGCATCGCTATCTGAAAGTGTTTCAACATCTAAGTCAGGCTCGACAAGTGCATCTGTTTCAACTTCTGAGTCAACCAGTGCGTCAGTGTCTACGTCAGGCTCAGCAAGCGCCTCCGTAAGTGCATCTGTTTCAGTTTCCGAGTCAACCAGCGCGTCAGTTTCAGTATTTGAGTCAACAAGCGTGTCAGTGTCTACGTCAGGCTCAGTAAGTGCCTCAGTCTCTGTTTCAGAATCGGCCAGTGCGTCTGTTTCCGTTTCCGAGTCAACGAGTGCGTCCGTTTCCGTTTCCGAGTCAACAAGCACCTCAGTGTCTACATCAGGCTCAACAAGTGCGTCTGTTTCCGTTTCTGAGTCAACCAGCGCGTCAGTGTCCTTATCTGAATCATTAAGTACATCAGTTTCAGCGTCTGAGTCAGCAAGTGCGTCAGTTTCCGTTTCAGAATCAGCAAGCACCTCAGTGTCTACATCAGGCTCAACAAGTGTGTCTGTCTCAGTTTCAGAATCAGCAAGTGCGTCAGTCTCAGTTTCAGGCTCAACGAGTGCGTCCGTTTCAGTTTCAGAATCAGCAAGTGCCTCAGTCTCAGTTTCAGAATCAGCAAGTGCGTCAGTTTCCGTTTCTGAGTCAACCAGCGCGTCAGTTTCCGTTTCTGAGTCAGCAAGTGCATCTGTTTCAGTTTCCGAGTCAACCAGCGCGTCAGTTTCCGTTTCTGAGTCAGCAAGTGCATCTGTTTCAGTTTCCGAGTCAACCAGCGTGTCAGTGTCTACGTCAGGCTCAGTAAGTGCGTCCGTTTCCGTTTCAGAATCAGCAAGTGTGTCAGTCTCAGTATCTGAGTCAACAAGTGCATCTGTTTCAGTTTCCGAGTCAACCAGCGTGTCAGTGTCTACGTCAGGCTCAGTAAGTGCCTCCGTCTCAGTATCTGAGTCAGCAAGTGCGTCAGTCTCAGTTTCAGAATCAGCAAGCGCCTCCGTCTCAGTATCTGAGTCAGCAAGTGCGTCAGTCTCAGTATCTGAGTCAACCAGCGTGTCCGTTTCTGTTTCTGAGTCAACGAGTGCGTCCGTTTCAGAATCAGCAAGTGCGTCAGTCTCAGTATCTGAGTCAACAAGTGCGTCAGTCTCAGTATCTGAGTCAACCAGTGCGTCAGTTTCTGTTTCCGAGTCAACCAGCACCTCAGTGTCTACATCAGGCTCAACAAGTGCGTCAGTCTCAGTTTCAGAATCAGCAAGCGCCTCAGTCTCAGTATCTGAGTCAGCAAGTGCGTCTGTTTCTGTTTCAGAATCAGCAAGCACCTCCGTTTCAACTTCAGAATCAGCAAGTGCATCTGTTTCTGTTTCCGAGTCAACCAGTGCGTCAGTCTCAGTTTCAGGCTCAACGAGTGCGTCAGTCTCAGTTTCAGAATCAGCAAGCGCCTCAGTTTCTGTTTCAGAATCAGCAAGCACCTCCGTCTCAGTTTCAGAATCAGCAAGCGCCTCAGTCTCAGTTTCTGAGTCAACGAGTGCGTCAGTCTCAGTATCTGAGTCAACCAGTGCGTCCGTTTCTGTTTCAGAATCAGCAAGTGCATCTGTTTCCGAGTCAACCAGTGCGTCAGTCTCAGTTTCAGAATCAGCAAGTGCGTCCGTTTCAGTATCTGAGTCAACGAGTGCGTCAGTTTCCGAGTCAACAAGCGTGTCAGTGTCTACGTCAGACTCAGCAAGTGCCTCAGTCTCAGTATCTGAGTCAACCAGCGCGTCAGTTTCTGTTTCTGAGTCAACAAGCACCTCAGTGTCTACATCAGGCTCAACAAGTGCGTCAGTCTCAGTTTCAGAGTCAACCAGTGCGTCCGTTTCTGTTTCAGAATCAGCAAGTGCATCTGTTTCCGAGTCAACCAGTGCGTCAGTCTCAGTTTCAGAATCAGCAAGTGCGTCCGTTTCAGTATCTGAGTCAACGAGTGCGTCAGTTTCCGAGTCAACAAGCGTGTCAGTGTCTACGTCAGACTCAGCAAGTGCCTCAGTCTCAGTATCTGAGTCAACCAGCGCGTCAGTTTCTGTTTCTGAGTCAACAAGCACCTCAGTGTCTACATCAGGCTCAACAAGTGCGTCCGTTTCTGTTTCAGACTCAGCAAGTGCTTCAGTTTCCGTTTCAGAATCAGCAAGCGCCTCAGTCTCAGTATCTGAGTCAGCAAGTGCGTCCGTTTCTGTTTCAGAATCAGCAAGTGCCTCCGTCTCAGTATCTGAGTCAACGAGTGCGTCAGTTTCCGAGTCAACCAGCGTGTCAGTGTCTACGTCAGGCTCAACCAGTGCGTCCGTTTCTGTTTCAGACTCAGCAAGTGCGTCAGTCTCAGTTTCAGAATCAGCAAGCGCCTCCGTCTCAGTATCTGAGTCAGCAAGTGCGTCAGTCTCAGTTTCAGAATCAGCAAGCGCCTCCGTCTCAGTATCTGAGTCAGCAAGTGCGTCAGTCTCAGTATCTGAGTCAACAAGCGTGTCCGTTTCTGTTTCTGAGTCAACAAGCACCTCAGTGTCTACATCAGGCTCAACAAGTGCGTCTGTCTCAGTATCTGAGTCAGCAAGTGCATCTGTTTCTGTTTCAGGCTCAGCAAGTGCCTCAGTCTCAGTATCTGAGTCAACGAGTGCGTCCGTTTCTGTTTCAGAATCAGCAAGTGCATCTGTTTCTGTTTCCGAGTCAACCAGTGGGTCAGTCTCAGTTTCAGAATCAGCAAGTGCGTCAGTTTCTGTTTCCGAGTCAACCAGTGCGTCAGTCTCAGTATCTGAGTCAACAAGTGCGTCAGTTTCTGTTTCCGAGTCAACCAGCACCTCAGTGTCTACATCAGGCTCAACAAGTGCGTCAGTCTCAGTTTCAGAATCAGCAAGCGCCTCAGTCTCAGTATCTGAGTCAGCAAGTGCGTCTGTTTCTGTTTCAGAATCAGCAAGCACCTCCGTTTCAACTTCAGAATCAGCAAGTGCATCTGTTTCTGTTTCCGAGTCAACCAGTGCGTCAGTCTCAGTTTCAGGCTCAACGAGTGCGTCAGTCTCAGTTTCAGAATCAGCAAGCGCCTCAGTTTCTGTTTCAGAATCAGCAAGCACCTCCGTCTCAGTTTCAGAATCAGCAAGCGCCTCAGTCTCAGTTTCTGAGTCAACGAGTGCGTCAGTCTCAGTATCTGAGTCAACCAGTGCGTCCGTTTCTGTTTCAGAATCAGCAAGTGCATCTGTTTCCGAGTCAACCAGTGCGTCAGTCTCAGTTTCAGGCTCAACGAGTGCGTCCGTTTCAGTTTCAGAATCAGCAAGTGCCTCAGTCTCAGTTTCAGAATCAGCAAGTGCGTCAGTTTCCGTTTCTGAGTCAACCAGCACCTCAGTGTCTACATCAGGCTCAACAAGTGCGTCAGTTTCTGTTTCCGAGTCAACCAGCACCTCAGTGTCTACATCAGGCTCAACAAGTGCGTCTGTCTCAGTTTCAGAATCAGCAAGTGCTTCAGTTTCCGTTTCAGAATCAGCAAGCGCCTCAGTGTCTACATCAGGCTCAACAAGTGTGTCTGTCTCAGTTTCAGAATCAGCAAGTGCGTCAGTTTCTGAGTCAACCAGTGCGTCAGTTTTCGTTTCAGAATCAGCAAGCACCTCAGTGTCTACATCAGGCTCAACAAGTGTGTCTGTCTCAGTATCTGAGTCAACCAGTGCGTCAGTCTCTGTTTCAGAATCGGCCAGTGCGTCTGTTTCCGTTTCCGAGTCAACGAGTGCGTCTGTTTCCGTTTCCGAGTCAACGAGTGCGTCCGTTTCAGTTTCCGAGTCAACAAGCACCTCAGTGTCTACATCAGGCTCAACCAGTGCGTCTGTTTCCGAGTCAACCAGCGCGTCAGTGTCCTTATCTGAATCATTAAGTACATCAGTTTCAGCGTCTGAGTCAGCAAGTGCGTCAGTTTCCGTTTCAGAATCAGCAAGCACCTCAGTGTCTACATCAGGCTCAACAAGTGTGTCTGTCTCAGTTTCAGAATCAGCAAGTGCGTCAGTTTCTGAGTCAACAAGTGCGTCCGTTTCTGTTTCAGAATCAACAAGCACCTCAGTGTCTACGTCAGGCTCAGCAAGTGCCTCAGTCTCAGTTTCCGAGTCAACCAGCGCGTCCGTTTCCGTTTCAGAATCATCAAGTGCGTCCGTTTCCGTTTCAGAATCAACAAGTGCGTCTGTTTCAGTTTCTGAGTCAACAAGCACCTCAGTGTCTACGTCAGGCTCAGCAAGTGCGTCAGTCTCAGTTTCAGAATCATCAAGTGCATCTGTTTCTGTTTCCGAGTCAACAAGTGCGTCCGTTTCTGTTTCAGAATCATCAAGCACCTCCGTTTCTGAGTCAACCAGCGCGTCAGTGTCCGTTTCAGAATCATCAAGTGCCTCAGTCTCAGTATCTGAGTCAGCAAGTGCCTCTGTTTCCGAGTCAACCAGTGCGTCCGTTTCTGTTTCAGAATCATCAAGCACCTCAGTGTCTACGTCAGGCTCAGCAAGTGCCTCAGTCTCAGTTTCCGAGTCAACCAGCGCGTCCGTTTCCGTTTCAGAATCATCAAGTGCGTCCGTTTCCGTTTCAGAATCATCAAGTGCGTCTGTTTCAGTTTCTGAGTCAACAAGCACCTCAGTGGCTACGTCAGGCTCAGCAAGTGCGTCAGTCTCAGTTTCAGAATCATCAAGTGCATCTGTTTCTGTTTCCGAGTCAACAAGTGCGTCCGTTTCTGTTTCAGAATCATCAAGCACCTCCGTTTCTGAGTCAACCAGCGCGTCAGTGTCCGTTTCAGAATCATCAAGTGCCTCAGTCTCAGTATCTGAGTCAGCAAGTGCCTCTGTTTCCGAGTCAACCAGTGCGTCCGTTTCTGTTTCAGAATCATCAAGCACCTCAGTGTCTACATCAGGCTCAACAAGTGTGTCTGTCTCAGTTTCAGAATCAGCAAGTGTGTCAGTCTCAGTATCTGAGTCAACAAGTGCGTCAGTTTCTGTTTCAGAATCATCAAGCACCTCCGTTTCTGAGTCAACGAGTGCGTCAGTGTCCGTTTCAGAATCGGCAAGCGCGTCAGTGTCCTTATCTGAATCATTAAGTACATCAGTTTCAGCGTCTGAGTCAGCAAGTGCCTCAGTCTCAGTTTCAGGCTCAACGAGTGCGTCCGTTTCCGTTTCAGAATCAGCAAGTACATCCGTTTCTGTTTCCGAGTCAACAAGCGTGTCAGTGTCTACGTCAGGCTCAGCAAGTGCCTCAGTCTCAGTATCTGAGTCAACGAGCGCGTCCGTTTCTGTTTCAGGCTCAGCAAGTGCCTCAGTCTCAGTATCTGAGTCAACCAGCGCGTCAGTCTCAGTTTCAGGCTCAGCAAGTGCGTCAGTTTCTGTTTCCGAGTCAACGAGCGCGTCAGTGTCCGTTTCAGAATCAGCAAGTGCGTCAGTCTCAGTTTCAGAATCAGCAAGTGCATCCGTTTCTGTTTCCGAGTCAACAAGCGTGTCAGTGTCTACGTCAGGCTCAGCAAGTGCGTCAGTCTCAGTTTCAGAATCAGCAAGTGCGTCAGTCTCAGTTTCAGGCTCAGCAAGTGCGTCCGTTTCAGTATCTGAGTCAACAAGTGCGTCAGTTTCCGTTTCAGAATCAGCAAGTGCATCTGTTTCAGTTTCTGAGTCAACGAGTGCGTCAGTCTCAGTTTCAGAATCAGCAAGTGCGTCAGTCTCAGTTTCAGAATCAGCAAGTGCGTCAGTTTCAGCATCTGAATCCTTGAGCACCTCAATCAGTGTGAGTGAGTCAGTTTCAACAGCACATTCACAATCAGACTCAGCATCTGAATCCGATTCACGTTCAATGAGTATCTCAACGTCAGAGTCAATTAGTGCTTCAGAATCTGTTTCAGTTCGTAAGTCAACAGATGATTCAGAATCAATCTCAGCGTCATTGTCAGACTCAAGGTCAACTTCAAATTCAACTGAGTCAGATAGTATTAGTACAAGTGCTTCAGAATCTGTTTCAAAAGTAACCTCAACGTCAGTTTCAGACTCCGTTTCAACATCAGATAGCTTCTCAACGAGCTTGTCAGATATTGTTTCTAATTCCCACATTGATGATTCAAGCTCAGAATCTGTTTCAGACTCCTTATCAGAGTTCGTTTCATCATCCATGAGCGCCTCTGTTTCAGAGTCTGATCGTTCAAGTGAGTCAACAAGCGCTTCAGATTCAGCACGTGATAGCTTGAGCAACTCAGCCTCAGCGTCTAAGTCAGCTTCAACAAGCGCTTCAGATTCTAAGTCGATGTCCGTCTCAACCTCAGAGTCAATGTCAGATTCAGTTCGTGATAGCCAATCGGTAAGTGCTTCAACCTCTGTGTCAGATTCCCTTTCAGCCTCACTATCATTGTCAAACAACCCTGATATTGATAGCGATAGCTTGTCAATGAGCAATTCATCACGTGATTCCGTTTCAACGTCAGTAAGTGAATCATCATCAATGAGTGGCTCGTCACGTGATTCAGAGTCAACTTCTGTCTCGGTTTCAGAATCAACGTCACGATCAACGACTAAATCATTGTCAGAGTCAGCATCAAGCAGCTTAAGCACGTCAGTATCTGATGTTGTCTCACAATCAGATTCCTTATCTGTTTCAACGTCAGAATCAATCTCAGGTTTGGGGAGCGTATCTGTTTCGGCTTCAACGTCGATGAGTATTAGCCAATCAGCATCGATGAGTGCTTCAAGCTCAATGAGTGCAAGCCAGTCAGTTTCAACAGCACATTCACAATCAGACTCAGCATCTGAATCCGATTCACGTTCAATGAGTATCTCAACGTCAGAGTCAATTAGTGCTTCAGAATCTGTTTCAGTTCGTAAGTCAACAGATGATTCAGAATCAATCTCAGCGTCATTGTCAGACTCAATGTCAACTTCAAATTCAACTGAGTCAGATAGTATTAGTACAAGTGCTTCAGAGTCTGTTTCAAAAGTAACCTCAACGTCAGTTTCAGACTCCGTTTCAACATCAGATAGCTTCTCAACGAGCTTGTCAGATATTGTTTCTAATTCCCACATTGATGATTCAAGCTCAGAATCTGTTTCAGACTCCTTATCAGAGTTCGTTTCATCATCCATGAGCGCCTCTGTTTCAGAGTCCGATCGTTCAAGTGAGTCAACCAGCGCTTCAGATTCAGCACGTGATAGCTTGAGCAACTCAGCTTCAGCGTCTAAGTCAGCTTCAACCAGCGCTTCAGATTCTAAGTCGATGTCCGTCTCAACCTCAGAGTCAATGTCAGATTCAGTTCGTGATAGCCAATCGGTAAGTGCTTCAACCTCTGTTTCAGATTCCCTTTCAGCCTCACTATCATTGTCAAACAACCCTGATATTGATAGCGATAGCTTGTCAATGAGCAATTCATCACGTGATTCCGTTTCAACGTCAGTAAGCGAATCATCATCAATGAGTGGCTCGTTACGTGATTCAGAGTCAACTTCTGTCTCGATTTCAGAATCAACGTCACGATCAACGACTAAATCATTGTCAGAGTCAGCATCAAGCAGCTTAAGCACGTCAGTATCTGATGTTGTCTCACAATCAGATTCCTTATCTGTTTCAACGTCAGAATCAATTTCAGGTTTGGGGAGCGTATCTGTTTCGGCTTCAACGTCGATGAGTACTAGCCAATCAGCATCGATGAGTGCTTCAAACTCAATGAGTGCAAGCCAGTCAATTTCAACAGCACATTCACAATCAGACTCAGCATCAGAATCAGATTCACGTTCAATGAGTATCTCAACGTCAGAGTCAATTAGTGCTTCAGAATCTGTTTCAGTTCGTAAGTCAACAGATGATTCAGAATCAATCTCAGCGTCATTGTCAGACTCAATGTCAACTTCAAATTCAACTGAGTCAGATAGTATTAGTACAAGTGCTTCAGAGTCTGTTTCAAAAGTAACCTCAACGTCAGTTTCAGACTCCGTTTCAACATCAGATAGCTTCTCAACGAGCTTGTCAGATATTGTTTCTAATTCCCACATTGATGATTCAAGCTCAGAATCTGTTTCAGACTCTTTATCAGAGTTCGTATCATCATCCATGAGCGCCTCTGTTTCAGAGTCTGATCGTTCAAGTGAGTCAACCAGTGCTTCAGATTCAGCACGTGATAGCTTGAGCAACTCAGCCTCAGCGTCTAAGTCAGCTTCAACAAGCGCTTCAGATTCTAAGTCGATGTCCGTCTCAACCTCAGAATCAATGTCAGATTCAGTTCGTGATAGCCAATCGGTAAGTGCTTCAACCTCTGTTTCAGATTCCCTTTCAGCCTCACTATCATTGTCAAACAATCCTGATATTGATAGCGATAGCTTGTCAATGAGCAATTCATCACGTGATTCCGTCTCAACGTCAGTAAGCGAATCATCATCAATGAGTGGCTCGTTACGTGATTCAGAGTCAACTTCTGTCTCGATTTCAGAATCAACGTCACGATCAACGACTAAATCATTGTCAGAGTCAGCATCAAGCAGCTTAAGCACGTCAGTATCTGATGTTGTCTCACAATCAGATTCCTTATCCGTTTCAACGTCAGAATCAATCTCAGGTTTGGGGAGTGTATCTGTTTCGGCTTCAACGTCGATGAGTATTAGCCAATCAGCATCGATGAGTGCTTCAAGCTCAATGAGTGTGAGTCAATCGTTATCAGCAAGTAAGTCAACATCAATGAACGTCTCAAGTAGTATGAGTATTTCAGTGAGAGCAAATGCTTCAACAAGCCAATCTCATACTGCTTCAGAATCAACCAAGCACCTTCCAAACACAGGTGAGAATAGTAATAACGGTCTTTTGGCAGGATTAGGACTTTTCTTTGGGGCAAGTCTAGTGGCTAAGCGAAAAAAAGATAGAAGATAGTCTTTTGACATAAATAAGATAATGTACTATCTTATTCTTATTGTAGAAAATAAAATTAGCTGTTTGTCAACTGTACTAGGGAGATGCAAAGCTAACACCTAGAGAAGACCATTAGGTCTTCTCTTTTTTGTGTACAACAGGCCTGACGTACTTCTGAGTTGAAAGTTCTAAGTGGGTACCTGATTCCGGTGAACCCAATAGCGACTCACGAGTCTGACGATAGAAACTGAAACCGTCAGAGGAAAGGGTAGTGGAATCGTAGCACTACGAACAAAAACGTGATATCAAGGATTATGTAGTCGATAAGAAGTGTCTACAAAGTAGCAAACTTTCAAAACGTAGTCATCATCTATACGCGTCAATCACGAGAGTAATTGAATTCGGACTAAGGCCTGTATGAAAAACAATTCTTCGCTCTCTGGATTCTTCGTCAAAATTCCTATTTTCACTTAGATTTTACCAAGACATTATCACTTTCGAATGATAAAAATATAAAAGTGTCAAGAAAAAAACTTGACACCATAAAACAACTCTGATATACTGATTAAGGTAAAGCAGTAGGAGTATTCTTGCTGTTGATCCAAATATTAAAACAAAAGAAAAGAGACTTAAAAAATGGCAGTAAAAATCCGTTTAACTCGTATGGGTTCTAAAAAGAAACCTTTCTACCGTATCAACGTTGCAGATTCACGTGCTCCACGTGATGGACGTTTTATCGAAACCGTTGGAACATACAACCCACTTGTAGCTGAAAATCAAGTAACTCTTAAAGAAGAGCGTATCCTTGATTGGTTGTCAAAAGGTGCACAACCTTCAGATACTGTTCGTAACATCCTTTCACGTGAAGGAATTATGGCGAAATTCCACGAGTCAAAATACTCTAAATAATTAAATGCTTATGGACACCATTGAAAATCTTATTATTGCTATTGTGAAACCTTTGATTTCACAACCGGATCACTTAACGATTAAAATTCAGGATACGCCTGAGTATTTAGAATATCATCTTGATTTGGATGCCAATGACATTGGCCGTATCATCGGAAAAAAAGGTCGCACAATTATGGCCATAAGATCGATTGTCTATTCGGTGCCCGTTCAAGGTAAAAAAGTTCGACTGGTCATTGATGAAAAATAAGTTGAATTTTTCTTCAAAAACTATTGACAAGATTTGAAAAAATCGTTAAAATAGTTTTTGTTGTTTTGGGGTATAGCCAAGCGGTAAGGCAAGGGACTTTGACTCCCTCATGCGTTGGTTCGAATCCAGCTACCCCAGTAAAGTAGTATATAGGTATTACTTTAGGATGTTAGTGGTTACTAATAGAAATGGTCCGTTGGTCAAGGGGTTAAGACACCGCCTTTTCACGGCGGTAACACGGGTTCGAATCCCGTACGGACTATTTATTTTTAAGTTATGAAGTTGTTTTTAGTCAAACAGTAGTTCATATCAAGAGAGAATCGTGAGGTTCTCTTTTTCTGTTTGCCAAAAAGAATCGTGAGGTTCTCTTTTTCCGTTTGCCAAAAAGAATCGAGAGCAAAAATGTTTTCATTTTAGTGATCCTGTGCTATGCCACATCTATTAAGTTAGACATTCTCATGTCAGTCAGAAAAACTTGGTATGGCGTTTGGTAGTTCAATGACTTTCTTGGAATCCTGTTTCTTCTATCAGCTATGGCTGATAAGAATTCTTGAGAAAGACCATTAAAATCCATATTCTAAGGAAGCCCATGCCTCCTTAGTAAGCCATTTGACTATTCATTTAATCCACGTTGCCCTG
Organism: Streptococcus halotolerans; assembly: GCF_001598035.1. Taxonomy (NCBI): domain Bacteria; kingdom Bacillati; phylum Bacillota; class Bacilli; order Lactobacillales; family Streptococcaceae; genus Streptococcus; species Streptococcus halotolerans. The sequence continues at coordinate 266,373 of NZ_CP014835.1, forward strand.
GACCGCCTGGATCCGCAAAGAAAATGTCAATATTATTATGGTTAGCGATAGATTTCCAGTTAGAAAAGTCATTTACCGTCATCAAACGCTATAGACTTAAAGGAAGGGTTAAGAAATTAAGACATCCATTGATTGTTAGCCCCTTCAATATTAGCAATGTTTCATCCTATGGCTTAGAGAACGACCATGGCTTCTGACTGTTTTCTAATTAGCGCAATTATAGTACTCTTTTGCTTCTTACTGACAACAATATAGTTTTTAAGATGTCAAAATACTGTTTCAAACATTGGATCTAACGCTTCCTCTTCATGAATATTTCTTAAAAAAACTTGTTTTCCGTGACTTTCCCTCCCACATTCCATTACTCTTTCCAAGAGAAGGAGTTACTTATCAAAAACGTCGCGATCAGCTAGACGATAAAGGGGGCGGGGCGTATAGTGTATGAAATCTTATCTGGATAGATTTCCTTGATGACATCGAGACTCCAAGTAAGCTCCAAGTGACTTTAGATAACGTCTTTCACAGGTTCGGTAAGTTTACCGCATGGCGATCACAACGTTTTTTTGTTAGTTTGGTAGTGTTCGTAGTGGTCGTAAGACAACTGTCCTTCTTCGAGACAATTGGTAATTTTATAGATCATTTGTTTACGTCCCCCAGAGATTTTACTATATCAGTAACTGTTATTCCTTCTTGATAGTAGGCTTCACCCATATAAACTCGTTAATGTTTTTTCTATCTAACTTAATTTTATAAATTAGATTTTGAAATTAACTAGTACTATGAGGATATTACTCAAAAATGACCCTTTAAAAGCAGTTATAAAAATACATTAAAACAAAAAATTCAAATGTGAAATAAATAATCCACTCTGTAAATGGTTACGAAATGCTCATACAGTTTGATTTTACTGGTAACAATTTGATAACTTTTTGCAATGGTGAATGGGATTAAAATCTCTTTATGATTTATGAAATATTGTTTGTTACTATGATATAATTAACAAGTATATGTATTTAACAAGGAGAAGAGAGTGTGCTCTTAATTGAACGTAATTTAGAAGCGGTTAATCGTGTCAGTGAGATACTAGATTTATCTTTTTTCGATAGGATTATCGTTTTAGAAGATGATGGTTTTCTACCGGATTCGGTAGAGTCATTGATGCTGTTGGCTGGTGGGAATGATTCATCTCTAGAAAAGTCTCCACTCTATCATAATCACTTACTGCTACCAGATTTTTGGGAGGTGGGTATTTATGAGGGGGTAAAGGGCAAGGCCAGCTTTTGGGGAAAGAAAAAAGCAATTCTTGATTTTGCGGCTCCAATAGAAAAACGCTATATTTCCCATATCACTTGGCTAACAGATGATGAGCAACCCTTATTTTGGGAAAATTATAGCCAGTACGGTAAGGTCTTCTTTAAGACTTACCATCCTGAGACGCCGCATGCAGTAAGGATTTATTATGATAACCAAGAGAGAGAATTTGCACAGACGGTTCCTGGCAAGGAAGGTATTATCGTTACCAACAAAGAAGAACTTGACGGCTATTATTCCAATCGGTTAGCTTTTTTAGTCGCTGTTTTACAGGCGCAAGGTGAATCTCGCCAACTTATTACGAGTGATACTAACTTATTAAGTGATGCAGGGACTAATCTTGCTTTTTTAAATAGACAAGAACACCAGAAGATAAATGACTTACCAGAATTGTCAAATCGTATGGTAATTGATGTAACGGAGTATAGCCAGCGGCGAGACAACTTGTATCAAAAGGTGATGACGCAGGCTGTCGGTCCTAAAGAAAAAAAGAGTTTGTTCGTCTTGACGGCTAGTGATGAGGTGGAAGGTTTGCCTTATCTTATTGAGCATTTGCCAGAGTATCATTTGGTTATTGGAGCAAGGACGACGGTTTCATCCACTTTACAGGATTTTAATAAATATGCGAATGTGACAGTTTTCCCAGAACTTAGCGATACTGATGTTAAGTCTTTGTTGCAAAAGTCGTCTTTTTATTTAGATATTAATCATTACCGAGAAGTCGATGAAATTGTCTCTCGAGCGGTTATGGCGAAGCTTTGTCTCTTGTCTTTTAAGACAGTTGCACATCATTCAGAGTATTGCCATAAAGATACTCTGTTCGAGGAAAAGGATGTTGATGCTATGGTGGAAAAATTGAAGCAGCTTGACCGTGATGAGAATTTGAGAGAAAAGATCCTTGATTATCAGATGAAGCAACTCGATTTTCAAGTAATAGATCGCACAGCGCTAATTGGTAGTGATTGGAGAGAGAATGACGCTTTATAATTTTAATATATTAGTAGGATTTCAAATTTCAGGTGTGGAGTATGCTCAAGGTTATCGTTCGAAGCTGTTAAATCAGCTGGATGAGGAAAATTACTATATTTTTACAGAATTACCAAATTGGGAATACGTTCGTCGCTACAGTGAAGTGGTCGGTATTCCTATAGAGCAACTCATGTCTGTTCACATCTCTTTTCTAGAGGATGCCAGTTTGAAGCCAAGCGTAACCTTGTCAGATATTCGTCATCGCTACCCACATTTTGATCAAGCAGATTTTCATAAGAAGGAAGGTCTACACCTCAATTTTTATCAACAAGGCAAACAATCGATTGCAGTTAGCTTTTTAGATGAGGAATCTGATATTGTCGATTATGTCACACTATTTGCGGAAGGGATGTTACTGCGAAAAGATATTTATACGAATCGCCATATCTATAGTGAATATTATTCCCCTCAGACGATTGATGGTCAGTATCAGGCGGCTTTGTATAGGCGAGCTTTTTTAAGTCCTGAAGGAAATCTGGTCTATGAAGAAGTCATTAAAGAAGGAAATTCGACGTTTGTCTTTGCGAATCATCGTCACTATTTAACCAAGTATGATCTTCTTGATGCCTTTGTTAAAAGGTTGGACTTAACAGAGAAGGATTGGTTGCTTTTAGATCGCAGTCAGCATTTTGACTTTGCGCAAGTGGTGCTGAAAAATAAGGGAAAAGCAAAAGTGGCAGCTATTATCCATTCAGAGCATTATTTTCCTAGAAATTATGATGCTTCCTATTTGTTTATTAATTATGAATATTATTACATTATCAAGTATGCCAAGGACATTGATGTCTTTGTGACTTCAACAGCGTTGCAGAAAGAAAGGCTGGGACAACTCATTTTTGAAGAAATGGCAGTTAGGCCTCATATGGCTGTTATCCCTGTGGGAAGTGTATCAGTAGCTGAGTATAAGGAAACTAACCAACATACCCCCTTTTCCATGATGACGGCTTCTCGTTTTGACTCTAGAAAGCATATCGATTGGCTGATAAAAGCAGTTGTTCTTGCTAAAAAGGTTATTCCTGACTTGATTTTTTATATTTATGGTGAGGGATCGTTAATGCCAAAATGCCGAGAATTAATCATTGATTTAGAAGCAAGAGACTATATCTTACTAAAAGGGCATGTTCCCTTGGAGGAAGTGTATCCTTCTCATGAGTTGTATCTTACTGCATCAACTTGGGAAACATTTGGCTTGAGTATCTTGGAGGCGGTATCACACGGCTTGCCAATCATTGGTTTGGACGTACCTTATGGTAATCAGACCTTTGTCACGTCTGCTAAAAATGGGTATTTAGTTCCGTTTGACCATGAAGAAGACGAATCAGTGGTTATCATACAATTGGCAGAGGCGATAGTGACTTATTTTAATCAAGGAGAGCAGGTGAGGCAACAGTTTAGACACCAGTCACTTGAAGTTGCTAGTCGCTTTAGTGAAGAGACCGTCCTAGAAGGTTGGAAGAAGTTGCTGGCAGGTGGTAACTGATACTTGACATTAACGATTTTTATGCCTCAGCCTTGTGACATTATTTCATTAGACATCTAGGCTCTTAATTGCTTAACAGTAAGTAGCTAGTATTCGTTTGCTTGTTCTAGCTTTAGCGTCCCCTGCTACACATGATTGAAGATGGCAATTTTCTTAATAAAGGCAAGTAACTTTTTTAGATTTTTCTGCGGACATCTATTTTACTTTTAGAGTATTGGTGCTTTAGGGGTTGATTCGTTAAAAGGTGATTAGTAGCTAGTGAGATAGTCGAGTGACGGCAAGGACGCTGATAAGATTTGAAAAAGGGACTATTACTTGGTTATAGAGTGTGAAAAAGATAAAGTAGAGGTAAGAATGAATTATTTTAACGTTGGAAAAATTGTGAATACTCAAGGTTTACAGGGTGAATTGCGTGTTCTTTCTGTGACAGATTTTGCAGAAGAACGCTTTAAAAAAGGCAGTCAGCTGTCTATTTTTGATGATAAGGATCATCACCTTTTGGATGTGGAAATTGCTAGCCATCGTAAGCAGAAAAATTTTGATATTGTCAAATTTAAAGGTCTCTATCATATCAATGATGTTGAGAAGTACAAGGGAACGATGTTGAAAGTTGCTGAAGACAATCTTACGGATTTAGCCGAAGATGAGTTTTATTACCATGAAATCATTGGTCTTGATGTTTACGAAAATGATGTTTTAATCGGACAAATCAAGGAAATCATGCAGCCAGGTGCCAATGACGTTTGGGTGGTTAAACGAAAAGGTAAAAAAGATCTCTTACTTCCTTACATTCCACCGGTTGTGCTTAATGTTGATGTTGCTGGTAATCGTGTGGATGTTGAGATCATGGAAGGTTTAGACGATGAAGATTGATATTTTGACGCTTTTTCCAGACATGTTTGCTCCTCTAGAGCATTCCATTGTAGGTAAGGCCAAGGAACGTGGATTGCTAGATATCACCTACCATAATTTTCGTGAAAATGCAGAAAAAGCACGACACGTAGATGACGAACCGTATGGCGGTGGTCAAGGAATGTTGTTACGAGCGCAACCTATTTTTGATACCTTTGATAAGATTGGAGCTAAAAATCCTCGTGTTATCTTGCTAGATCCTGCTGGGCGTACCTTTGATCAGTCGTATGCGGAAGAGCTATCGCAAGAAGAAGAGTTGGTTTTTATCTGTGGCCATTATGAAGGTTATGATGAACGGATTAAGACTTTGGTAACGGATGAGATTTCTATCGGAGATTTTGTCTTAACAGGCGGTGAATTGGCTGCTATGACTATGATTGATGCAACGGTTCGGCTTATTCCTGATGTTATTGGTAAGAAAGCCAGTCATCAAGATGATAGTTTTTCATCGGGGTTGCTGGAGTACCCACAATACACACGTCCCTATGATTTTCGTGGTATGAAGGTTCCAGATGTGCTCATGAGTGGGCACCATAAAAACATCCGGCGCTGGCGGTTGGAAGAAAGTATCCGTAAAACTTATCTACGCCGGCCGGACCTTTTGGAAACTTACACCTTTACCAAAGAAGAAGCTGACATATTAGAAAACATCAAGCGAGAGCTTGACGATACGCAAGACTGAGAAAGGCTAAAATGACGGAAAAAAACATTTATGACATTACCATCATCGGTGGGGGACCTGTTGGGCTTTTTGCCGCCTTTTATGCTGGACTTCGTGGCATGAAGGTTAAAATCATTGAAAGTTTGTCTGAACTTGGCGGTCAGCCAGCTGTCCTTTATCCTGAAAAAGTAATTTATGATATTCCTGCCTATCCAGCCATTACGGCAGGAGAGTTGTCGGAAAATCTCATCAAGCAAGTGGAACGTTTTGAAGATCGGACGACCATCTGCCTTAAAGAAGAAGTGCAAACCTTTGAGAAAAAAGAAGGTGTCTTTAACATTCAAACTAATAAGGCAGAGCATTTGTCAAAAGCGATTATCATCGCCTGTGGTAATGGGGCTTTCGCACCACGTCCACTTGGCTTGCCAGATGAAGCTATCTATGCCGAGGATAATCTCTACTACAATGTCCATCAAGTCGATCCTTTTATTGGAAAAAATGTGGTCATCTGTGGTGGTGGTGATTCTGCTGTTGATTGGGCTAATATGCTAGAGCCAGTTGCAGCCAGTGTCACCATTGTTCATCGTAGAGATGCTTTTCGCGCACACGAGCACAGCGTTGAGATCATGAAAGAGTCGTCTGTCAAGACTATGACACCCTACCTACCAATGGCCATCATTGGGGAAAATGGCAGAGCAACCAGCTTACGTGTTCAAAAAATCAAGGAAGAAGAAACCCTCGATTTACCATTAGATGCCTTGATTGTCAGTTTTGGATTTTCAACCAATAATAAAAACCTTAAAAATTGGAACCTAGATTACAAACGTAATCGTATCTTTGTAGACCAAGTCTTGAAAACCAGTATGGATGGTGTTTATGCCATCGGAGATGTTGCTGAATACCCAGGTAAGGCAGATTTGATCGCTACAGGGTTTGGAGAAGCACCTACGGCAGTCAACGAAGCCATCAACTACATTTACCCAGATCGTGACAATCGGGTGGTGCATTCAACATCATTGATTAAAGAGTAAGGGCATCATTGGTGTCCCTTTTAGTCCTCACCAAGAAAGTCAAAAGCGTACTTGGTGAGGAGCAGTATTAGTTAACTGTTGACAATAGAGAAAAAATCCAAGATAAGTGCCTTGGATTTTTTTGGTGTTTTAATAGTCTTCCAACCCTTCTAAATCTAGAACTTTGATGGTTTTTAAGTCTCTTTCGATTAACGTTTTGTTTTCGAGTACTTTGAATTTCCGCGATAAGGTCTCAGGACTAGTTCCTAAAAAGGTTGCCAATTCTTTCATTTTCATTGGCAGTTCAAGGTAGTGACTATCTGACGCCTTAGCTAGATTATAGAGATAGAAAGCTAAGCGTTCTTCTACTTTTTCCATGCTAAGAAACTGTGTTTGCTGTTCCAGCTGGTGTGTTTTTTCAGCATTGATAGACATTAAGGTTAAGGTTAACTGAGGATAATTTTCCAAAAGTTGGACAAAGTCAGATCGTTTCAGCAAGCAGATTTCAGTTTTTTGTAAGGCTTGACCAAAGAGGTTATCATTTGTGACGCCAAATAGGAAGTGATCACCTTCATAGTCTCCGGGTTGAGCGATGCGAAGCAGTTGCTCCCGTCCATTATTAGTCAAACGATAAACTTTCATGGCTCCTTTAGCGACCAGAGCCAACTGTGCTTCATGGTCTGGCGAAAAAATCAGATCACCTTTTTGAAACACTTGGTGATGCATCAGCTGTTCAATACGCTCTTGATCGTCGATGGGAAGGTGGTTAAATAGTGGAACCAGAGAGACACAAAGATGGTCGTGCGTCATAGTCATTTCCTTTCAAAACTAAAATCAATACCCTTTTCTTTTATTATAGCACAGGTCACGCTTGTGCTAATTGAAAAGCTTTTTCAAGCAAACGATACGTTTTTTCAAAGGTAGGACAAACATCATCTGGAATAGCAAAGTGATGTGTCATCCTATCAAGCTCTTGAAACTCTGCTTTGTAAGGATGCTGGTTAGTCACATGTTGCTGAATGTTGTGATAAAGATTTTTGACCTCAAAAACTTCAGGGTGATGTTTACCGTGAACTTTTGTAATAGCACTGGTATAGAGGTCCAGTTCTTCTTGGTGTTCTTTTAAAAATGTTTGTAAATCCATGAGTGTCTCCTTTAAGCAGATACTTTCGTTTTTAAAACCTTATAACCAATAGTTTCAATAGCAGCGGCAATCGTTTTAGCATCGGTTAATGATTCATCAAATCGCAGCTTAGCTTTGCTGGCATTGAAAAGTACTTTAATACTGTTTCGATCAACTCCATCAACACGACTAATGGCTGCCTTGATTTTTTCCATGCAAGAGGGGCAGGCTAATTCTTCTAATTGAATGACTAATTGTGACATAGGATTACCTTCTTTCTTTTGTATTAGTTTACCAATTCTTTGTTCTGGCTTCCTTGATAAGTATCAAGTTTTTGTGATTTTCCAAATGTTAAAAGGCGCATACCGTTTAAAATAACCACTAAAATACTAGCTTCGTGAACAAACATGCCGACGGTCATGCTGACCCAATCGCTAGCTAACAACCCGGTCAGAAGAATGGCTACAACAAGGAGGGCTATGGCAATGTTTTCTCGCATGTTACGATTAGTTGCTTGGCTGAGTCGATGGGCAAGCGCAAGACGTGTAAGATTGCCTTGCATGAGTATTAAATCAGCGGTTTCCATAGCGACATCTGTACCGCTACCCATGGCAATACCAAGATCAGCCCGTGTGATTGAAGGGCTATCATTGACCCCATCACCGACAAAAATGACCTTATGACCCTTATCTTGTAATTGACGAATGTATTTTTCCTTGTCTTGAGGTAGGAGATTTCCCATAACGGTTTGAATGCCAGCTTCTCTAGCCACGAGTTCAGCCGTTTCTTGTTGGTCTCCTGATAGCATGGCAATCTGCTTAAAACCTTGCTTTCTCAATGATTGAATGACTTGTGGTGCTTCTGGTCTCAAAGCATCTTTGATGCCTAGTGCTAAAAGGATTTGGCCATCCAAAGCATAAAGTACGATAGAATGGCCTGTCTGAGACAGTGAGTGAATGTTTTTTTGCACTTGACTAGGAAGTTTGATCTGTTTTTCCTGCATGAGCCAAGCGTTTCCAACTAAAATCGTATGCTGATCAATGGTAGCTGACAGCCCTCCACCTCTAATCGTTTCCAAATCTTCGACATTATAGGTTTTCTCTACGGCTATATCATTTAGGATTGCCTGAGCTAAAGGATGCTGGGATTCTTTTTCTAGACTCACGAGATAAGACCATTGAGTTTTTGATACCTCTGTAAAAGTTTCAATGGCATTCACACGAGGCTTCCCTTGCGTTAGGGTACCTGTTTTATCAAAAAGGATGGTATCTGCCTTACTAAATGTTGACATGGCTTCACTTCCTTTAAAGAGAATACCTTGTTTAGCCCCATTTCCAATACCAGCGACCATTGAAACAGGAACGCCAATAACCAGAGCACCTGGACAACCTAACACCAAAATAGTGATGGCTAATTCTGTATTTTTAGTTATGATAAAGGTTAAGAAAGCTAGCAGAAGAACCAGCGGTGTATAGTATTTTGAGAAACTGTTGATAAACTTTTCAGTATCAGTTTTAGAATCTTGGGCTTCCTCTACTAGTTCGATAATTCTTCCAAAAACGGTATCGTCACCAACTTTTTGTGCGATGATGGTGATGCTGCCATTTTCGAGAATGCTTCCGGCAAATACTTGATCTCCCACTTCTTTTTTGAGCAGGTCGGATTCTCCAGTAATGCTAGCCTGGTTAAGATAGGCACTACCAGAAAGGATTTGTCCGTCAACAGGAACCTTATCTCCCGTTCTAACCAGAAGGTTCTGACCCTCTTCAACATCTTCGCTGGCAATTTCTTTTATCTGGCCATTGTCTAAAATTAATCTTGCTTTTTCAGGGGCTAGATCGAGTAATTCTTTGATAGCAGATCTCGTTTTTCTCAAGGTTCTTTGTTCAAGGAATGCTCCTAAGAGAAAGAGAAAAGCGACCATTGCTGATTCTTCATAATTTTGAATCAGAAAGGCACCAATGATGGCAATGGAAACCAAAATATCGATAGAAATAACTTTGATTTTGAGAGATTGGTAAGCCTGGATGAGAATGGGCAGAGCTCCTAAAATAGAAGCTAACAGTAGTAGCAGTTGCGAGAAATAGTGTTGTTCAAACACAAAGTGGCTGATAAAACCTAAACTAATGAGTATCGCCATAATAATTAATAGCTGTTTTTTGAGTTTTAAAATAATACCTGTCATCATGTCTCCTTTCTTTTGTCTTAACTATATCAAGTAACTCGCAAAAAATAATTGATACCTCTCAAGAAATAGGAAAATCCTGAAAAAGAATGAAAGTGATAGAAAATGATAGAAAATGAATGTTTTTATTGACCTATTCACAAAAAAGAGTATAATAATATCCGTAAACGATTGCAGAAGGAGGTGGTTGCCATCTTAAAGACAGAGCGAAAACGGCTGATTATGGAGAAAATAGCTCTCGAGGATTACGTTGTTTTAGAGGATTTGGTTGAGCTATTAGACACGTCAGAATCAACGGTAAGACGAGATTTAGACGAATTGGAGGCGCAAGGGAAGCTTCATCGTGTCCATGGTGGTGCTGAAAAAATACATACTCTTCAAGATGAGCCCAATATTCGTCAGAAATCTATCAAAAACATTCAAGAAAAAAAGGCATTAGTCCAAAAGGCTGCTGAACTCGTGCAAGATGGCGATGTGATTTTTCTGGATGCGGGTTCAACAACAGAACTTTTGATTCCATTGTTAAATCATGAGGGATTGACTGTTGTTACTAATGCTATTCACCACGCGGCTAAGCTTGTGGATAAAAACATCAAAACCTTAATTATTGGTGGCTTTATTAAAAATACAACAGATGCTAGTGTCGGGCAAATTGCAGTAGAGCAAGTGCAGCGCCTTAATTTTGACAAGGCATTCTTGGGCATGAATGGTATTGACGAAGAGCATATCACGACACCTGAGATGGAAGAAGCTGTTGTAAAGCGTAGCATTATTGCTAGCGCTAAAAAAGCTTATATTCTAACCGATTCTTCTAAATTAGGGCATGCCTCTTTTATTAATGTCGCCTCGCTTAAAGATGTCACCATTATCACTAATCATTGTGATCATCCCCTTTTGCCAATTATCAAAGAAAAGACAGGAGTTATTGAAGTATGATTTATACCGTTACCTTAAATCCGTCTATTGATTATATCGTTCGCCTTGATGCTGTAGAGGTTGGACAGGTTAATCGTATGGACAGTGATGATAAATTCGCTGGCGGTAAAGGGATCAATGTCAGCCGTGTTTTGAAACGTTTGGATATTGATAATACTGCCACAGGATTTATTGGTGGATTTACTGGCCAATTTATCACAGATGAATTGGAAAAAGAAGGTATCTCAACAGCCTTTGTTCCAGTTTCACAAGATACGCGAATCAATGTTAAAATCAAAGCGGACCAAGAAACAGAAATTAACGGTACAGGACCTGTTATCGCAAAACAGGAATTGGAAGCCTTGAAGGATCAGTTAGCCCGCTTGACGGCTGAAGATGTTGTCGTCTTTGCTGGTTCTGCGCCAAGTAACCTAGGAAACCAAGTTTATACAGAACTTTTACCAATTGCCAAAGAATCTGGTGCAGCTATCGTTTGTGACTTTGAAGGACAAACGCTTATAGATTCGCTTGCTTATCAACCACTTTTGGTGAAACCTAACAACCATGAACTAGAAGCTATCTTTGGTGTGACCTTAGAATCACTTGGTGACATTGAAAAATATGCTCGTAAAATTCTTGACAAAGGGGCGCAAAATGCCTTGATTTCAATGGCTGGAGAAGGAGCCCTTCTAGTGACTGAGGATGCAGCTTACTTTGCTAAACCAATCAAAGGTCAAGTGAAGAATTCTGTTGGTGCTGGTGATTCGATGGTGGCAGGCTTTACTGGTGAATTTGTTAAATCAGGAGATGCCCTGGAAGCTCTCAAGTGGGGAGTTGCTTGTGGAACGGCGACAACGTTCTCAGATGACTTAGCAAGCATTGACTTTATCAAAGAAACTTATGAAAAAGTAGAGGTAGAAAAAAGATGAAAATTCAAGACTTATTGAACAAAAATGTAATGATCTTGGACCTTCAAGCTGGCGCTAAAGAAGCTGCCATTGATGAGATGATTAATCGTTTGGTTGCAGAAGGCGTGGTTAGTGACTTTGCAACATTTAAAGAAGGGATCATGGCGCGTGAAGCCTTGACGTCTACTGGGTTGGGTGATGGTATTGCGATGCCTCACGCTAAAAACGCAGCGGTTGTAGAGCCTACGGTTCTTTTCGCTAAATCAAGTTCAGGGGTTGACTATGAAGCTCTTGATGGTCAGCCAACCGATCTCTTCTTCATGATTGCAGCTCCAGAAGGGGCCAACGACACTCACTTGGCAGCACTTGCGGAATTATCAAAATACTTGATGAAGGACGGGTTTGCTGATGAATTGCGTCACATTAACACTCCTGATGGTGTGATTGCAACCTTTGATGGGGCAGAAGCTGCTGATAAAGAAGCTGAACAAGCTGATATGGCGGCACTAGCTGATGTCACTAAACTACAATCAAGTGATCAAGACTTTATCGTTGCAGTAACAGCGTGTACGACTGGTATTGCGCACACTTATATGGCAGAAGAAGCCCTTAAAAAGCAAGCTGCAGAAATGGGAGTTGCTATTAAAGTAGAAACAAATGGTGCTTCAGGTGTTGGTAATAAATTAACGGCAGCTGATATTGAAAAAGCCAAAGGTGTTATCGTTGCGGCTGATAAAGCAGTTGATATGCCTCGTTTCAACGGTAAACCATTGATTTCACGTCCAGTTGCCGAAGGCATTAAAAAACCTCAAGAATTAATCCAAACCATTCTTGATGGTAAAGCGGAGACCTATGTCGCTAAAGAGGGTTCACAAGTAGCAGCGTCGGAAGAAAAGACAAGCCTAGGTGGTGCTTTTTACAAACACCTTATGGGCGGTGTTTCTCAAATGTTGCCATTCGTTATTGGCGGCGGTATTATGATCGCCTTAGCCTTTCTTTTGGATAATCTTCTTGGTGTGCCTAAGGATCAATTAGCCAACTTAGGGTCATACAATGAAGTGGCAGCGCTCTTTAAAGCAATCGGTGGGGCAGCCTTTGGTTTCATGCTCCCAGTTCTTTCAGGGTTTATTGCCTACTCTATTGCTGAAAAACCAGGTCTTGTGGCAGGTTTTGTAGCCGGTGCTATTGCTAATAGTGGTCTTGCCTTTGGTAAAGTGGCTTATGCTGCTGGTGGTGAGGCAACACTTGGACTTGCTGGCGTGTCATCAGGTTTCCTTGGTGCCCTTGTTGGTGGTTTCCTTGCCGGTGGTGTTATCCTTGTCCTTCGCAAGGCTCTTGCTGGTATGCCTCGTTCACTTGATGGGGTTCGCTCAATCCTTCTCTACCCACTTCTTGGGGTAGCAGTGACAGGATTCCTTATGCTCTTTGTTAATATTCCAATGGCTGCTATCAATACGGCACTTAATACCTTCCTTGAAAATCTTTCAGGTAGTTCGGCTATCTTAATGGGACTTCTTGTTGGTGGTATGATGGCAGTTGATATGGGTGGACCAGTTAACAAGGCTGCTTATGTCTTTGGTACAGGAACACTTGCTGCTACAGTTTCTAACGGTGGTTCGGTCGTTATGGCTGCCGTTATGGCTGGTGGTATGGTACCTCCTCTTGCGGTCTTTGTGGCAACTCTACTCTTTAAAGAAAAATTCACAGAAGAAGAACGAAACTCAGGCTTGACCAATATCGTTATGGGGTTATCATTTATCACCGAAGGCGCTATTCCGTTTGGTGCTGCTGACCCAGCTCGTGCTATCCCAAGCTTTATTGCCGGTTCAGCCCTAACAGGTGCTCTTGTTGGTCTTGCTGGTATTAAATTGATGGCACCACATGGTGGTATCTTCGTTATTGCTTTGACTAGTAACCCACTTCTCTACTTATTGTTTGTTGCTATTGGTGCAGTGGTCTCAGGTGTTCTCTTCGGATTACTCCGTAACTCTAAATAATCCATTTATCAGTAGAAATAAACTAAGCGTTCTATAATTGAGTATATGGGAAAACTTCCAGAGTCTAGATTGACTCTGGAAGTTTTGCTATCAGTAATTGTCTTGTCTGTTTTTAGACCATGGCAAATGTACCTCAAGAACGTCCTTGTTTGCGGGAGCTTCCTTATTAGAAAGATGCTCTAGAAGATAAGTACTCTATTTCTCAGTGTTTAAGTCATGTTGCTGACTGACGAAACCAATGTAGCGTTGACCGTTTGGTCAACGTTTTTTAGTACGACACAAACAGTGGATCTCTAGGTGATAGGTCTCTGTGGATTCTTTTGTTATCGTGAAACGCAATAGTACTTATCCAGCCTGTCTATCGGGCTTGGCAAGCAGGGGCAGCAGTTGATCCTAAGACAAGCTATATGCTAATGCTGATTAGGTGAGCTAACTTTCAGACAAGGCACTGATACGCTTCAAAAATCAAAAGCAGATGTATTGCCTTTATTTGATAAACTTCAGTTCTATAGTCGAATGAATTAACTTTGAGACAAAGAACTGAGATGCGGGTAGCACTTGAGTAGAGCAAGACGAAAGTGACGATGTTTCAACCTTAATTCAAAAGACGACACTGTTATGGGTGTTTGTCGTTTTTGGGTCCTCGTCGTAAAACGGTGGGAAAGTTTTCTATTCAAAACCAGTTCGCATCAAAAGAGAACTGGGTACTGATTGAGATACCAATTTTTGAGAGGTATGCGTTAACAGTTAGCTGAGTTACTGCGTGTCGATTGGCAGGCACAGTGGCGTGAGATAGACTGGGCATTGGTTTTTTACGTGATTAAAAAAACACAAAATGAACACGCCTTCTAGATCAGTTTTGTGATGAAACGTGTTATGATAAAGAACAACAAGGGTATTGGATTTTGTAAAATGAGAAACAAAAACTAAAAATAACCAATGACAGTTTTCAAAGGAGGAAGCAGAGTGTCAATCAAAGCATTATTACACAAAGATTTGATGATTATGGAGTCAAAAGCCGTTTCTAAGGATGTGGCTCTGGATGAGATGATTGCTAAATTAGCGGCGCATGGCATCATCCATGATAGTGACTTGTTAAAAAAGAGCATCATGGTTCGTGAAGAACAAGGAGTGACAGCGCTCGGACATGGCATTGCGATGCCTCATAGTAAGCATGTTGTGGTAGATAAACCGGCAATCTTATTTGCACGATCTTCACAAGGCATTCCCTACAAGGCAGCGGATGGTCAGCCTGTTGATCTTTTCTTTATGGTGGTGGCTCCTAGTGATGCAGAAGCTGTATCATTAGAAGCTATCGCTGATTTATCAAACTATTTGACTAAAGACGGTTTTGCGGAGCAGTTACGCCAAGCTAATTCAGAACAAGATGTTTTAACACTGTTTGATGATTTTTCAAAGCTTGATAAGGCAGAAGCCGTTGCAAAGAAGAACAGTCACTTTGGTGATTTTATCGTCGCTGTAACAGCCTGTGCGACGGGGTTGATTCATACCTATATGGCTGAAGAAGCCCTTAAAAAAGCAGCTGCGAATAAGGGAATGACGATTAAGGTTGAGACAAATGGTGCCAGTGGCCTTAAAAATGTTTTGACTGCTGATGATATTTCACGAGCCAAGGGGGTTATTATCGCTTCTGATAAGGAGATTGATTTAGTACGTTTTGCAGGTAAAAAGCTTATCTCTCGTTCTGTTGTTGACGGTATTAAATCAGCTGATGACCTCATTGAACTCTTATATACAGATGAGGCACAAGCAGTCGAAGTAAAGGAAGCTTCATTAAAAGACAAATTAAAACAGACATTGTTTGGAAATTAAAACCATTGTGATAATCAGATGAGCTGGTCTTGTCTGGTTTTTAGTTTGTCTTCTTTTTTACTTATGCTAAAATAATGGAGACTTGATATGGGGGTGGCAAAAGTGGTAAGACGAAGGAGAAAAAGGAAGTTTCCTATAAGAACAGTTTTACTTGTTATTGCCATGACTTTTGCGATAGTGATATTCATCAAGCAAGTATTACCAGAACGGACGGAGTCAGTGCCAGAATCATCAGTGTCAGAGCAGTTTATTCGAGAACTTGGTCCTAAGGCCCAAGCGATCGCAAGAGATAATGATTTGTATGCTTCGGTAATGATTGCGCAAGCTATTCTGGAATCCAATAGTGGGCAGTCTAGTCTTAGCCAATCACCACATTATAACTTTTTTGGAATCAAAGGTAATTATCAAGGACAGTCAGTTGCTTTGGAAACCTGGGAGGATGATGGTCGAGGGAATCCTTATACCATAACTGCTGACTTCCGTTCGTATGGTAGTTTAGAAAATAGCTTAGAAGATTATGCTCGTTTTTTAGAGAGAGATTTTTACCGTGGGGTACATAAGAGTAATACCCTGTCCTACCATGATGCTACCAAGGCACTGACAGGAACTTATGCCACAGACACTTCCTATGGTAGGAAACTCAACAATCTCATAGAAACCTATCAATTGACAAAGTATGATTCGCTTTGGTAATTAGTCACGTCGGTAAAGGTTTCTATCTCTTTGAGGAATGATAGCCTATGAAAGGAGACTATTAGCAAGTAGTTCCCATTCTAGTTTATTCCTATGCTTTTTGGTATAATGGTTGTCATGAAAACATTAAATGAAGTTTATGGTGAACATGCTGAAATGCCCTTTATTTCACCAAAATATGAAGCTGAATTATTGAGAAAACCGATTGCCAAACGTCAAATGGAGAGAAATAAAGAAGGTTTTCTTCCGGGACATATTATTTTATTGTGGCGGATTCAGTTTGGGACTTATACAACTAAAAGCCCTCACCATAAATATTTTTACACCACTTATGGTATTGATGCCCAAAAAGAGTTAGAAGACCTTATTTCAAAAGGGTATGTTCGTATCAACTCAGCTTTTGAATCCATCAAGCTTGTCTCGGCACCTATTGTAAAGGATTTTCTAAAAGCAAAAGAAGTCAAAGGCTTGAGCAAGATGAAGCGATCTGACTTGGATGCGGCGCTGAAACAATATTTCACGGAAGAAGAGTTAGGTGACTTGTTTGATGAGCGGGCTTATAGTCTGACCCAGAGTGGCGAAGATTTATTAGCTAAATACCCTGATGTTGTGGCCAAACACCCCCAGAAGAAGTATTAGTAAACTTTTATTTTATAAAAGCATGTGCTATAATAATCCTAATTGTATCTAGAGGAGAAAACTATGGAAATCATACGCGAAAAAGAATTTGTTAATCAATACCACTATAATGCCCGTAACTTGGAATGGGAAAAGGAAAATGGGACACCAAAAACGAATTTTGAAGTGACCTTCCAGTTGATCGAAAAGAATGTTGAGAAAAACGAGACAACCATTGTGGCTGTTCTACAATTTACGATTGTTCGTGATGAATTTATGATTTCTGGCGTTGTTTCTCAAATGGTTCATATTAAAAATCGTATTGTCAATGAACCAAAAGAATTTTCTCAAGCAGAAGTTGAATCACTAGCAGCCCCTCTTCTTGATGTGGTCAAACGTATGACTTATGAAGTAACTGAGATTGCTTTGGATCGTCCAGGTGTTAAATTGGAGTTTAATAGTTAATGAAATTAGCAGTAGTAACAGATAGTTCAGCAGCTCTTCCACAGTCGATTGAAGGGCATGCTGATCTGTTTTGTTTAGATATACCTGTCGCTATTGATGGTCAGACTTATGTGGAAAGCCGAAAGTTGACCATGTCAGAGTTTTATGAACAAATGGCTGCCAATGAGGAACTGCCAAAGACCAGTCAGCCGAGTTTGGCAGAGCTCGATGATCTTTTAATGACCTTGCAGTCCAAAAATTATACTCATGTTATTGGGCTCTTTTTATCAAGTGGTATCTCTGGTTTTTGGGCTAATAGTCAGTTTCTAAAAAACGAGTATAGTGATCTTGTCTTAGCCATTCCTGATACAAAAATCACATCCGCACCGCAGGGGCAAATGGTAGAGACTGCCTTGACCTTAGCGCAGGAAGGGTGTGACTTTAATCGTATTTTAGAGAAGCTAAATGAGCAGATCGCGGGGACGAAAGCTTTTATCCTGGTTGATGATTTGAATCATCTGGTTAAAGGAGGACGCTTGTCAAATGGATCGGCTCTACTAGGCAATCTGTTGTCTATTAAGCCAATCCTTTATTTCAATGATCAAGGTGTCATCGAAGTTTTTGAGAAAGTTCGTACTGAGAAAAAAGCTATCAAGCGCCTGGTAGAGATAATCAAAGAAGAGACGTCTGATGGTGATTTCAATGTTGCTATTATTCATGCTAATGCTGAAGATAAAGCAAAAGAGTTGTATCAACACCTAAAAGAGTCTGGTTTTGACGAGACCTTATCTATTGTGCCTTTTGGTAGTGTCATTGCAACGCATGTCGGTGAAGGGGCTATTGCTTTTGGAATAACTCCAAAAGTTTAATGACACAAAAATGATGGTCTCGATGAGAATGAGTAGTTTGGGGAAGTTGAGGTTTTCTGTAATATCAGAAAAAACTCACTCCCTTTTTAAGAAGATAGAAATAGGAGACTGAGGATGGCTATTAAAGTGATTGTTGCCGGCTTTAAAGGACGTATGGGGTCTACTGCAGTTGAGATGGTCAAATCAGATAAAGATCTTGAATTAGCCGCTTTATTGGATCCCTTTGCGACTGAGAAAGTTCTTGATGGCGTGCCAGTTTTTACTGATAAAAATGACTTAACCGGCTTTGATGCCGATGTTTGGGTTGATTTTACCATGCCGAAGGTAGCCTATGAGAACACACGTTTTGCCTTGGAAAATGGTTTTGCTCCAGTTGTGGGGACAACAGGATTTACAGAAGAACAAATAGCAGAATTGGAAGCTCTTTCTTCTGAAAAAGCACTTGGTGGCTTGATTGCACCCAATTTTGCCATTGGAGCCATTCTTTTGATGGAATTTGCAGCCAAGGCGGCACAGTATTTTCCAGATTTAGAGATTATTGAATTGCATCACGATAATAAAAAAGATGCTCCTTCTGGAACGGCGGTTAAAACAGCTGAATTGATTGCTGAGAAGCGTCAGTCTAAATTACAGGGTGCCGCAGATGAAGTTGAATTGTTAAGTGGTGCCCGTGGTGCTAAGTACGATGGTTTCCGCATTCACAGCGTCCGTTTACCTGGTCTAGTGGCTCATCAAGAAGTCATCTTTGGAGCTCAAGGAGAAAGTCTGACCCTACGTCATGATTCTTATGACCGTTCTTCTTTCATGAGTGGTGTCAATTTAGGGATTAAAGAAGTGGTAACACGTCGTCAACTGGTTTATGGATTGGAAAAATTACTCTAATGAAGTTAGAAAAACTACCAATTGAGTTTGAGGAAGCCCTGCCTCTTCTCGAGAAGATTAAAAAGGCTGGTTTTGAAGCCTATTTTGTTGGTGGGTCGGTTCGTGATGTCTTGCTGAATCGTCCTATCCATGATGTGGATATTGCGACTTCGTCTTATCCTGAAGAGACTAAAGCTATTTTTGAACGCACGGTTGATGTTGGGATTGAACATGGGACAGTTTTGGTTTTAGAAAATGGTCATGAATATGAAATGACGACTTTTAGAACTGAGGATGTCTATGTGGATTACCGTAGACCATCAAGTGTTTCGTTTGTTCGTTCTTTAAAAGAGGATTTGAAACGGCGTGATTTTACTGTCAATGCCTTTGCCTTAAATGAGGATCGTGAAGTTATCGATTTATTTGATGGTTTAACAGACTTGGAAAATCGTGTGTTGCGTGCAGTAGGCATTGCTTCAGAACGTTTTAATGAAGATGCCTTGCGTATCATGCGGGGGATTCGTTTTTCAGCTAGTCTTAATTTTGATATTGACAAACAAACCTTAGCAGCTATGTCAGCTTGTGCGCCACTGTTAGAAAAAATTTCTGTTGAACGTAGTTTTATTGAATTCGATAAATTATTGATGGCGCCCCATTGGTCGAAAGGTTTGGATGCCTTGATAGCAACTGGTGCTTATCACTATTTACCTGATTTTCAAGGGACGGCTTCTAAGTGGCGAGCTTTTCAAACCTTAATTAAAAAAGATTATCAATTCCTAAGCTCAGAGCAAGCTTGGTCAGCCGTAATGATTGTTTTAGCTATTGCCCAACCCAAGGGATTTTTGAAAAAATGGAAAACATCCGTTCAGTTTCAAAAAAGGGTGACCCAGATGATTGACGTTTTTCAAGCACGACAATCATCGCCTTTAACTAGCTGGCAGGTCTATCAATATGGTAAGGAGCTCATCCAAGAAGTAGAAGCTTTAAGGACGGCATTTGGAATGGAAGCAGACTTTGACAGGTTAGCAAAGCTAGATCAGGACTTGCTTATCCATGACAAACATGACATTGTTGTCAATGGTGGGATTCTCATGTCTGAATTAAACCTCAAACCAGGGCCTGATTTGGGGAGAATGCTTAATCAAGTTGAACAAGCCATTGTTAAGGGAGAACTGTCCAATGACAAAGAGGCCATTTTTAACTTTGTCAAAAATAAGATATAAATAAGAGGAGGCCTTGCCTCCTTTTGGTACGTAGAAAAGGGTATAAAATGACTGATTTTATTGTTGAACAATTAACCAAATCTGTGGGAGATAAGACTGTTTTTAAGGATATTTCCTTTATTATTCATGATTTGGACCGTATTGGGATTATTGGGGTTAATGGTACGGGGAAAACAACCCTTTTAGACGTTATCTCTGAAAAGCTAGGTTTTGATGGCGATGTGTCACCATTTATCAAAGCAAATGGTTATAAGATATCCTACTTAACACAAGAGCCTGAATTCGATGATAGTAAAACGGTTTTGGATACGGTCTTGTCATCTGATTTGCGCGAGATGCGCTTGATTCGTGATTATGAGACAATCATGGCTAATTATTCAGAAGATAGGCAGGCTGAACTCGAAAAAGTCATGGTTGAGATGGATTCTCTTGATGCTTGGACCATTGAAAGTGAGGTCAAGACAGTTCTTTCCAAACTTGGCATTGGTGATTTGACACAAAAAGTGGCTGATTTGTCAGGTGGTCTTCGCCGTCGTGTGCAATTGGCACAAGTCTTACTTGGAAATGCAGATTTATTGTTACTAGACGAGCCAACCAACCATTTGGACATTGATACGATTGCTTGGTTGACGAACTTTTTGACTAATACTAAAAAGACTGTCCTTTTTATCACCCATGACCGTTATTTTTTAGATAATGTGGCGACGCGTATCTTCGAATTGGCAGATAGTAACCTGACAGAATATCAGGGAAACTACCAAGATTATGTGCGCTTGCGTGCCGAACAAGACGAGCGTGATGTGGCTGCCATGCATAAGAAAAAACAGCTCTACAAACAAGAATTAGCCTGGATGCGCACTCAGCCTCAAGCTCGCGCGACTAAGCAACAGGCTCGTATCAATCGTTTTCAAGAATTGAAAAAAGATGTCCATCAGGATATTAGTTCGGAAGATTTGGAAATTAATTTTGAAACCAGCCGTATCGGAAAGAAAGTCATCAATTTTGAACACGTGGATTTTTCCTACGGTGCTACTAAACCCATCCTTTCTGATTTTAATCTGATTATCCAAAATAAGGATCGTATCGGGATTGTTGGGGACAATGGGGTTGGGAAGTCAACACTGCTTAACTTGATGACGGGTGACTTGACGCCAACGGCTGGTAAGTTAGTTATCGGTGAAACGATTCGAATTGGCTATTTCTCGCAACAAATTAAGGACATGGACGAGAGTAAACGTGTGATTTCATACCTACAAGAAGTGGCAGATGAAGTCAAAACAACAGTAGGGACAACTAGTGTTAGTGAGCTATTGGAACAATTTCTTTTTCCACGTTCAACGCATGGTACTCAGATTGCTAAATTATCAGGGGGTGAGAAAAAACGCCTTTATCTCTTGAAGATTTTGATCGAAAAACCCAATGTGCTTCTGCTGGACGAACCAACTAATGATTTGGATATTGCGACCTTAACCGTTTTAGAGAATTTCCTATCAGGATTTGCTGGGCCAGTGATTACAGTTAGTCATGACCGATACTTCTTGGATAAGGTTGCCAATAAAATCCTGGCTTTTGAAAATGGCGATATTAGAGCTTTTTATGGCAATTACACGGATTATCTCGATGAAAAGGCCTTTGAAACGAACAGCTCTGCCATGCTCGCCAAATCACAAGCGCCAAAGACAGAAAAAACGCGTCAAGAAAAGAAACGCATGTCCTATTTTGAAAAGCAAGAGTGGGCAAGTATCGAGGACGACATTGCCCAGTTAGAAGAAGCCATTGAAGCGATTGAGGCTGCTATGTTAGAGAATGCCAGCAATTATGGTGAATTGGCAACCTTACAGCGTGTCTTAGACGATAAAAATGAAGCGCTACTTGAAAAATACGAGCGTTATGAGTATTTGAGCGAGTTAGACGACTAAGACAGGGGAGATTATGCATCAAACAGAGACTCTAAAGGAGAAAATCAGCTTATTTCTCAAGCTTTTTTTCCCTATTTTAATTTATCAATTTGCCAATTTTTCAGCAACCTTCATTGATACTATGATGACGGGTAAGTATCGTACCGTTGACTTGGCAGGTGTTTCTATGGCTGGGAGCCTCTGGAATCCTTTCTTTACCTTGTTAACGGGTATTGTGTCAGCCTTGGTTCCCATTATCGGACAACACTTGGGACAGCGAAATCTTCACAAAGTCAAAGATGATTTCCACCAATTTATCTATATTGCTTTGATGTTGTCAGCAGTCCTTTGGCTTATTGTTCATGTTGGAGCCATTCCAGCTCTAACGCATTTTAATCTGGAACCATCTGTTGTAAGGGTTGGACAAGGTTATCTGTCCTGGATTTCAATGGGGATATTGCCCTTACTTTTATTTAGTGTCTGCCGTTCTTTCTTTGACTCTTTGGGCTTGACCAAGTTGTCCATGTATCTTATGTTGCTCTTGCTACCCTTTAATTCATTTTTCAACTATATCTTGATTTATGGAAAACTAGGTCTTCCTAAGATGGGGGGAGCAGGGGCCGGGCTTGGAACAGCCTTGGCATATTGGTTGCTCTTGCTAGTAGTAATAGCTGTCATGGTTGTTCATCCGACTATCAAATCTTTTCAAGTTTGGCAGTGGACGGCACCAAATAAAAAATTATTGAAACAAGGTTTCTTGCTGGGCCTACCAATTGGTTTACAAATTTTTGCGGAAGTGGCTATTTTTGCGACTGTCAGCTTGTTCATGGCTAAATTCTCGACAGAGATTATTTCAGCCCACCAGTCAGCCATGAATTTTACGACCCTCCTTTATGCCTTTCCGCTTAGCATTTCAATCACCATGCCGATTGCTATTTCCTTTGAAATTGGAGCAGGGAATTACAAGTCGGCTCGTGATTTTGCTAAAATTGGACGCTTGACAGCTATTGTTTTTGCGATTGTGACATTGACGTTCTTGTATTTCTTTAGAGAGCAAGTGGCCTACCTCTATGGTTCGGGGGATAGCTTTATCAGGTTGACAACTGAGTTCTTGGTTTACGCCTTTTTCTTCCAGTTGGCTGATGCTTTTGCGGCACCTATTCAAGGAATTTTACGTGGTTACAAGGACACTACCTACCCATTTGTTATTGGTGTTTCAGCTTACTGGGCCGTCGCTCTTCCGGTAGGTTGGTCACTTGATTTGATGACAACTTTAGGTCCCAAGGCCTACTGGATTGGGCTGATTGCTGGCCTCTTTTCTTGTGGTATTCTCTTGCGTTTGCGCTTGGCAATCATTGAGAAGCGTTATAAAGCTGGCAATCCTTTGGAGAGAGTGGTGTAAGGTATGATCATTAGACTGATTTAGTGAGCAGATACTATATTAGGATGGCTGAGAGTGTTCGTTCTAGTTTAAAAAGAATAGGTTTAGATAAACCTGAGACAACCTATTGTGATCCTTCCTTAGCTGATTTGGCCGATGCTTGTCATCAAGATACCCAATCAGCTGAGATGATGGCTGGTGACATGATTGTATTCTGGGTGGTTCAGGTAGTTTTGGCAAAACCACTGATAGCATATGTGAACGTCAAAAGCGTTATGTTGCTGAAAAAGCTAAAGGTAAGGGATTGGAAGTCGCTATCTGTTCAGCTAAAGAAGTTGATTATGATAAGATGTATTGACAGGTTTCGACAATCAAAAGCAGCCGTTGATGGCTTGATGTGATGGATTCCAGTTCTATCTGTATCAGAGTTGTCTAGTCTGCTTGTGATTTTCATTGAGTATTAGAGATGACAGAAGTCTTAGCACAAGCTGTTAGACCATATGAAAGTTTGGAATTTGAGCATTTAGATGCTCTATTAGCTAATGATTATGAGCATCATGCGATGACTATTGGGATGATGGAAGATTTGAAAAAAGAGTGTTTAGCGGTATAGCTAAACTAGAAAAGGAAAGATATGGCATTAATTTGGTCTTATTTGAAAAAATACCCTAAGTGGTTATTTTTAGATATTTTAGGAGCCTTTCTCTTTGTTGTGGTCAATTTGGGCTTACCGACTATTTTGGCTAAAATGATTGACGAAGGCATTAATATGCGTGATGTTGACCAGCTTTACTTTTGGGGCTGGATGATGTTAATTGTGGTAATCTTAGGGATTGTTGGCCGGATTGTTTTGGCTTACGCTGCTGGGAAACTAACCACAACGATGATTCAAGACATGCGTAATGATATGTATGATAAACTTCAGGATTATTCTCATAGTGAGTACGATAGAATTGGGATTTCATCCTTGGTAACACGTATGACGAGTGATGCGTTTGTGCTGATGCAATTTGCAGAACAAAGCTTGCGTCTTGGTATGGTAACGCCAATGATGATGATTTTCTCAGTCGTTATGATTTTCCTGACTAGCCCATCTTTGGCATGGATTGTTGCAGTATCCATTCCGTTTTTGGCTTGGGTTGTTGCCTATGTGGCTATCAAAACGAAACCCTTATCTGAAAAACAACAAAAAACACTTGATAAAATTAACCAGTACGTCCGTGAAAATCTTACTGGGCTTAGAGTGATTAGAGCCTTTGCTCGAGAATCCTTTCAAGAGGAACGTTTTGATGGGAAAAATGAAGAATACTCAGAAACCTCTCAGTCTCTCTTTATTTTGACAGGTTTGACTGAGCCATTATTTGTGCAAATTATCATTGCGATGATTGTTGCTATTGTTTGGTTTGCGTTAGATCCTTTAAGACAAGGAACTTTACAAATTGGTGACTTAGTTGCCTTTATCGAATACAGTTTCCACGCGCTCTTTTCATTTCTACTGTTTGCCAATCTGTTTACCATGTATCCTCGTATGGCGGTATCCAGTAGACGGATTCAAGAAGTCATGGATATGTCGATCTCTATCTCTAAAAATGAAGATGGCATAACAGAGACGGAAACGAGAGGCTATTTAGAATTTGACAATGTCACTTTTGCTTATCCTGGTGAGACAGAATCACCAGTGCTTCATGATATTTCCTTTAAAACCAAACCAGGTGAGACAATTGCCTTTATCGGTTCGACTGGTTCAGGGAAATCTTCTCTGGTTAACTTGATTCCTCGTTTTTATGACGTGACGTTTGGTCGTATCTTAGTGGATGGCGTTGATGTTAGGGATTATAATCTTAAA
This sequence comes from Streptococcus halotolerans, assembly GCF_001598035.1. NCBI lineage: Bacteria > Bacillati > Bacillota > Bacilli > Lactobacillales > Streptococcaceae > Streptococcus > Streptococcus halotolerans. The sequence goes on from NZ_CP014835.1 coordinate 291,570, forward strand.
GCACTTCGTCAGAAAGTTGGGTTTATTCCACAAAAAGCGCTCCTCTTTACAGGAACTATCGGAGAAAACTTAAAATATGGTAAGGCAGATGCGACTCATCCAGAATTAGATGAAGCGAGCGATGTGGCGCAAGCCCGAGAATTTATTGAGAGTCGTGAGAAGCGTTATGAAACCCATCTAGCTGAAGGTGGTTCCAACCTGTCAGGGGGACAGAAACAACGCTTGTCCATTGCTCGTGCCATTGTTAAAAAGCCTGATATTTACATTTTTGATGATTCCTTTTCAGCGCTGGACTACAAAACGGATGCTACTCTTCGCCGTCGTTTGAAAGAAGTGACTGAAGACGCAACTGTTTTGATTGTGGCACAACGTGTTGGTACAATCATGGATGCTGATCAGATTATCGTCCTTGATGAAGGTGAGATTGTTGGCCGCGGCACACACGATGAGTTGATGGTATCCAATGACATCTACCGAGAAATTGCCAATTCGCAGCTTAATAGTCAAAACTTAGAGGAAGGAGAAGCTTAATGACAAATCAATCCCATGTTTTTAAACGCCTTTGGTCTTATTTAAGAAAATACCAAGGAGCGGTCTATATTGCTATCTTCTTAAAAGTGATTAGCGCTGTTATGAATGTGCTCGAGCCGTTTGTCTTGGGGCTTATTATTACAGAACTTACTAGCAACCTTTTGGACATCGCCAAGGGAGTTGAGGGAGCGAGTATCAATGTTAGCTACATTGCCTTTGTTTTAGCGCTTTATGCTGTTCGTGCCCTCTTTTATGAAATTGGCGCCTACGGTTCTAATTACTTTATGACGAAAGCTGTTCAAAAGAGTATTAAAGATTTGCGGAATGATCTCAGCCAAAAAGTCAATACCATTCCCGTATCTTACTTTGATAAACATCAATTTGGAGATATGCTTGGCCGTTTTACCAATGATGTTGAAACTGTTTCAAATGCTTTACAACAAAGCTTTTTACAGATTATCAATGCTTTTTTAAGCATTATCTTGGTTGTTGGGATGGTTCTTTATCTCAATTGGAAATTAGCCATGATTGTGATTATTATGATTCCCCTGACCTATGTGTCAGCACAAGCGATTGTTAAAAAATCACAGCCCTATTTTAAAAAGCAAGCAGATGCTCTAGGTGCGATGAATGGTTTTGTCCAAGAAAAATTAACAGGCTTTAATGTGCTGAAACTTTATGGTCGAGAAGAAGCGTCAGCTGAGGAATTTCGTCAAATCACTCAAAATCTTCAAGAGGTTGGGTTTAAGGCTAGCTTCCTTTCAGGAATGATGATGCCTGTTCTTCATGCCATTTCAGACAGTATTTATTTGATTTTAGCTGTTTTTGGTGGGCTTCAAGTCATCTCTGGTAAATTAACGGTTGGTAATCTTCAAGCCTTTGTTCAATATACTTGGCAAATTTCGCAACCCATCCAAACGATTTCGCAGTTAGCAGGTTTACTTCAAAGTGCTAAATCATCGCTGGATCGTATTTTTGCAGTGCTGGATGAAGCAGATGAAGCTAACAAAGTGACTGAAGTGCTTGAAGCAGATTTAACTGGTCAAGTTAGTTTTAACCATGTTGATTTCCAATATGTTGAAGGAAAACCATTGATTCGTGATTTCAACTTGGAAGTCAAACCAGGTGAGATGATTGCCATCGTTGGTCCAACCGGAGCTGGTAAGACCACGATGATCAATCTGTTAATGCGCTTTTACGATGTGACGTCAGGCTCTATTACGGTGGATGGTCACGATATTCGTCACCTGTCTCGTCAAGATTTTCGTCAGCAGTTTGGCATGGTATTACAAGATGCTTGGCTCTATGAAGGTACCATTCAAGAAAACCTTCGCTTTGGAAATCTAAACGCTACAGAGGAAGAGATTGTTGAAGCAGCCAAAGCTGCCAATGTGGATCACTTTATTCGTACCTTGCCTGGTGGTTACAAAACGGATATGAACCAGGAGTCAAGTAATATTTCTCAAGGTCAGAAGCAGCTTTTGACCATCGCGCGTGCTCTTTTGGCAGATCCTAAAATTTTGATTTTAGATGAAGCCACGTCATCCGTTGATACCCGCTTAGAACTCTTAATTCAAAAAGCCATGCGGCGTTTGATGCAGGGACGGACTAGCTTTGTGATTGCTCATCGTCTCTCTACTATTCAAGAAGCTGATAAAATTCTTGTTCTTAAAGATGGTCAAATCATCGAACAAGGTAATCATGATAGTCTCCTAGCTGACAAAGGATTTTATCATGACCTTTACATGAGTCAGTTTGCCTCGCAAAACTAAGCTGTTTCATTCTGCTTGTTATACTAAAGTTTAGCTAGTGTGTTTTAAGCTGGTCGCTTGTCATGCTACAAGAATATAGCTAATAAAATAACCGTTGAGGAACTGACTCTCAATCATTACTTTTTTACTTATAGGACTTAGCATTGAGCCAAATATCAGGTATAATGCTAAGTCTTTTTAGGGCTCTTTGTCAACTGTAGTGGGTTGACTTATAGTTAACACCGAGAGAGGACCAGTTTGGTCTTCTCTTTTGTTGTATTCAAAGCAAGATAAATCCGTTTTTTGAAGTTTTCGAAGTTCCTAAAGCCAAAAGCATTTCGCTTAATGACTTTAATAAGGTTGTTGGTCGCCTCTAGTTTGGCATTGGAATAAGGTAGTTTCAGGGCGTTGATAATCTTTTCCTTGTCTTTTAGAAAGGTTGATAAGACGGTCTTGAAGATGGGATGGACTTGTTTGATGGTATCAGAAATGAGTTCAAAGAAGTGTTTCTCCTGCTTTTCTTGGAAATGAAAGAGAAGGCATTGGAAGAGTTCATAGTGGTGACGTAGCTCATCAGAGTAGCTCAAAAGACGTTGCACAATCTCTTGATTGGTCAAGTGCATGCGAAAAGTTGGACGATAAAACCGTTTATCGTTTAGGTTACGACTATCTTGTTGGATGAGTTTCCAGTAACGTTTCAAGGCCTTATATTCGTGAGATTGACGCTCAAATTGGTTCATGATTTGGATACGGAGACGGTTCATAGCGCGAGATAAATGTTGAATAATGTGGAACCTATCGAGAACAATCTTCGCCTTAGGAAACAGTGTCTTAGCGATGTCATAGTAGGGACTAAACATATCCATGGTGATGACTTTAACACGACTGCGCACCTTGTGAGAATACCGCAAAAAATGATTTCTGATGACAGCTTGCGTCCGACCATCAAGGATAGCGATAATCTTGTTAGCATCGAAATCTTGGGCAATAAAGCTCATCTTTCCCTTCTTAAAAGCATACTCATCCCAGGACATGTTCTCGGGTAACCAGGTTAAATCGGTCTTGCACTCAAAGCGGTTGAGCTGCCGATAGACGGTTGACACAGAGACAGACAGGTCTTCAGAGATTTTTGTCATTGCCTCACGACTCATGAGTTTGTCGGTGATTTTGTGGTTAATGATGTTGGGAATCTGGTGATTTTCTCTGACCAGAGAGGTCTTAGCAACAGCCATTTTCCCACACGCTTGACATTTGAAGCGACGCTTTTTGAGACGAATCAGTACTTTACAACCCGCCATTTCCAGATAGGGAATTTTGCAAGGCTTTTGGAAATCGTACTTTGTCATTTTTCCTTGACAAACAGAGCATTGAGGGGGATCATAATCTAACTTGGCATGATACTCTCTGTGAGTGAAGAACTTGTCAAATGTCTTTTCAAAAGTGATGTTAGGGTCTTTAATGTCGAGCGAATCTTTGATATAATCTAGTTGTTCCATATGAGTCTTTCTAATGAGTGGTTTAGTCGCTTTTCATTATAAGTCATATGGGACTTTTTTGCTATATTCAAAAAGACTCCATAATCTCCGAGAAGAATTTACCCACTACAGAAATTATAGAGCCCTTTTTAGCTACCCTTTTTGTGTTGGGGAAATGGCTGGTGCGAATCGACTTTTTATACTCATCCAAAATCAAAAACTAACTTTCTGTAACCATTGTCTGTTGACGGTGGTTTTTAATACTCTTCAAAATCAAAGGCAGACCTTATTGACATGATTTGATGAACTTTAGTTCTATCTGTATCGGCGTTGCCTAGTTTGTTTTTGATTTTCATTGAGTATTCACAGCAGTGTTTAGCCTTGGCCTTAACTATACTTGCTTGAGAGATGTTAAAAGGGTACTTTAAGTAACAACGGTTGTCCATAAACCCTGTAAGGCATATAGTTAGTTTTAGGCTCACTAAAGAAAAAGGAAAGTATCATCAGGCCTAATCCATTTAGGGCATTCATTACCTTAATGTGACGTCTATTTGTCTTGTAAGCTTAGCAGATACTGTTTGGTGTCAGAAATCTATTTTTGTATTTTGTCAGACTTTTTAGGATTTGTTATAATGACACTAAGGATTAGAAATGGAGCGAAGCATGATCATCGAGAAAGTGTATAACAATAATGTGATTCAAGTGAAAGACGATAAGGACCAAGAATTGATTGTTATGGGAAGAGGTCTTGGTTTTCAGAAAAAGATGGGTGATGAAATTGATCAATCCAAGATTGAAAAGGTGTTTGCGCTTCAAAAAGGGAAATTGTCTTCTGATTTGGAGGATTTGTATGAGCAATTGCCACATGACGAGTTAACTAGTTTCCTGCAGGCCATTGATTGTTCGGAAAAAGCATTGGGTGTTACTTTTAATAGTAACCTACACCTATCGTTGACAGATCATTTGCATTTTATGTTAGCGCGGGTAAAGCAGGGAATTACGATTTCTAACCCTCTAGCCTGGGAAGTTCGTAAATTTTATCCTAAGGAATATAAAGTAGCGCAAGAATTACTAGGTCGTCTAGGTGATGATTTTGGTTTATCTATTGACGATGATGAAGCTTCTTCCATTGCTTTGCATTTTATTAATGCTCAAAGTGAAAATGGCGACATTAACCAGTCGCGACAGACGACTCGATTGGTGATTGATATTTTAGAGATTGTTCGATTACATTTTGGAAAAATGGTAGCGGAAGATAGTATCTCTTATAATCGTTTTGTAACCCATTTGCAGTATTTTGCGCAGCGTGTGGTGAATGGGTTGGTTCAAGGTTCCAATGATCCCTTCTTGTATGAGCAAATTAAGCAGAATTATCCGGTGAGTTTTAGTTGTACTCAAAAAATTGCCCACTACGTGAAGGACAATTATGAGTTCGAGATGAGTATTGATGAAAAGGTGTATCTGACGATTCACATTCAACGCATGCAAGATGCTCGGTAACTTGAGAATGGCTGAAAGTGTCAACACTGTCCATAAGATGAGTCAAAGAACAGAGGTTAAAAAATCATTCTGATTTAGATTTGAGGGTAAGACTCTAGTCATCATCATTCTTTCGAACCTTGGTTACTTTTTTCCTGAAAAGAGTTAACTAGGTAAAGGTATTCCTTTTAAAAGACTGCTGTTTGATGTGATCGCTGATGTTACAGAAAAAGGTCAGGGAAAGTACATGAGAATGGGCATTAATACCCTACAAAAACAGCTTTTAGGTCATCCATTATGTGTCAGTTGACTTTTCAAGTGATTTGATTTTCGACAGAATTTGTGGAGAGTGACTATTTTTGCCATAGGTTTGTCTTATGAAGTTGAGGTCATAAAAAAGGAGTCGTTGTCTAGTTGCCTGAAAATTAAGGTATTTAGACTTTGTGCTGACTGAATGTTGAATGAGAATTGATTTTAAGAGGGTGGATTGGAATAGTTCTTTCTTAAATAGTAATAGCATAAACAGTTGAGTGACGATTTGGCTTTTTCTTTTAGAAAGAATCAGATCGTTTTTTTTTACACCTTTCTAAGAAATGGCAGCTTCTAATGTTTGACCGTATGTTTAGTTGTCAAACAAAGTATGAGTCGTTTTTAGCGGTGGATTTTCAGCTCCCGAGATTCACTCGTTCATAAGTTAGCATCGTGACAGAGTCAGATAAAACGAAGAGTTATCGGTAAAGCCCTTTCATACTTGGTTGACAGCCCTTTCTTTTAATGTTAGAGTGACTATTGTAGAAACAATTTAATCAAATATACCATGATACGATTTAGTTTTGCTCTTTTGACCACCATATAATTGTTGTGAAAGCGTATAGCCAAGGAAAAGAGGGTTAGTTGAACTAGTATCTGATAATTTGCAATTATTTTAGATTAGAAAGGAAAGGCTATGACAACTAAAAAAGAACAAGCTATTCGGCAATTAGCTCAATTACCAACGCATCAATTATTAGAAGAGTTAAAGACTCAGCCAGAAGGATTAGATCATGAACAAGCCGAGCAACGCTTAGAACAATTCGGTCCTAATAAAATCAACGCTGAAAAACCAAGGACAGTCTGGCAGATTCTTAGGAGATGTTTTACTGATCCTTTCGTACTTGTTTTATCCCTCTTGATGATTGTCTCATTCGTGACAAGAGATATCGAGTCAGCAGTGGTTATGTTACTAATGATTATTGTCAGTGTCAGTATTTCATTTGTTCAGGAATATAAAGCCCAGCAATCGAGTCAGGCCTTGAAACAGATGATTGAGAATACGGCCACGGTGACACGGTCTGGTCAAAAGGTAGAAATTCCCATGGAAGACATCGTTCCTGGCGACATCATTACACTGACCACTGGCGACATGATCCCTGCCGATGCTATCTTAATTCAGAGTCGAGACTTATTTATCAACCAATCTTCCTTAACCGGTGAGTCTGTTCCTGTTGAAAAAAGACATGAGCGCGACTCTGATGATAGCAGTGCTATCTTTGACCAATCCAATTTGATTTTTATGGGGAGCGATGTGATTAGTGGTTCAGGCTTAGCAGTTATTAGCCACACTGGAGAAGCTACCTTATTTGGAGATATTGCTAAAAAAGCGACCAATCAGCGTCGGAAAAATACTTTTTCAAAAGGGTTAAGAGACGTCAGTAAGTTGCTGATTAGAATTATTGCCATTTTGTTTCCACTAGTCTTTCTTTTAAATGGCTTTTTCAAACACGATTGGAGTAATGCTTTTTTCTTCGCCATTGCTGTAGCTGTCGGTTTAACACCTGAAATGCTTCCTATGATTGTGACCAGTAACTTAGCCAAAGGAGCAAATCGTCTTGCTAAAGAAAAAGTTATTGTCAAAGAAAGCGAAGCCATTCAAAATTTAGGGGCTATGGACATTCTTTGTACAGATAAAACAGGGACCATCACTGAAGACCGTGTTGTCCTTGTTGAACACTTAGGCGCAGATGGTCAAAGTAATGAGCAAGTCATCGAGTATGCCTTTTTAAATTCCTATTATCAAACAGGTTGGCGAAATTTGATGGATGTTGCCGTTATTGACTACTTTGAAAAGCACTTTGCCACACCCCATGCTTATCAACACAAGATTATTGATGAAATCCCCTTTGATTTCTCTAGACGTCGGATGAGTTTAATTGTTGATCACAACACCCATCATTTGATGATTACCAAAGGCTCTATTGAAGAGGTCATCGAAGTGGCTACGCATGTCCATATCAATGGCACCAGACAAGCATTGACCAAAGCCAGACAAGAACACTTTTTAGAACTCAGTGAAACCCTTAATGCCAAAGGGATGCGTGTTTTAGCTGTTGCCGCTAGAGATTTGGCTGAGCATGATCTCGAATACAGTGTTTCTGATGAAAAAGAGATGACCATTCTAGGGTTAATAGGCTTTTTAGACCCAGCGAAACCCTCGGCGGCAGAGGCGATTCAAAACCTACATGAATACGGAGTCAATGTTAAAGTATTGACAGGAGATAATCCGATTGTCGCTGCTAAAGTTTGTGAAGATGTTGGTATTCGTTCAGATAAATACCTTTTAGGAACGGACATTGACCAGCTCTCTGATCATGATTTAAAAGAGATAATTGACAAGATACAGCTGTTTGCAAAATGCACACCCAATCAAAAATCTCGACTCATTAGATTGTTGCAGGAAAAAGGGCATACTGTTGGCTTTATGGGGGATGGTATCAACGATGCACCTGCTCTCAGAACAGCTGATGTCGGCATTTCAGTGGATACTGCTGCAGACATTACCAAAGATGCTAGTTCGATTATTTTACTTGAAAAGAGCCTAATGGTTCTGGTAACAGGTGTGTTAGAAGGTCGAATCGTCTTTGAAAATATGATGAAATACATCAAATTAACCCTCAGCTCAAATTTTGGTAATGTCTTTTCAATCTTGATTGCCAGTATCTTTCTTCCTTTTCTTCCCATGCTGTCCATGCAAATTTTACTCCAAAATCTCATTTATGATTTATCGCAATTAACACTTCCTTGGGACAATGTCGATAACAGTGCGATTGAAAAACCGACCAATTGGAATTTGACGGAACTATGGAACTTTACCTGGAAAATCGGTCCTGTCAGCAGTATCTTTGATATTCTAACTTTTCTCGTCCTATGGTATGTGATTGGGGCTAACAGTTTAGCAACACAAGGTATTTTCCAAGCTGGTTGGTTCGCTGTTGGATTAGCGACTCAAATAGGTGTCGTTCACATTGTTAGAACAAACAAAATCCCATTTCTTCAAAGTCGTGCTAGTACTTTAGTGCTGGTTACCTCACTACTTGGGATTCTTTTAGGCTTTGTGATTTTACTAAGCCCCCTACACACCTATGTTGATTTTGGGGAAATCCCTGGAGCATTTTGGTTCTGGTTTATTTTCTTGGTCTTTGGTTATTTAATAACGATTCAACTGTTGAAAAAACGCCTACAATCGTAATGATTTCCCTCTGTTGGGGATGATGAGATAGGATGCCAACTATTATTAAGATTGACGAAGTGTTATTCATCGGTTTTAAAGTCGATGAATAACACTTTTTGTGTTCTTTTCCTACTCGGGTGGCTGACTAGAAAATACTAACCTTTAGACAGCGTGAAACATGTTGGTTTTGTTTTTTTAAAAGCCCCATCAATGATAGCTGTTGATTTAAGGACATCCTAGAAAAGCAGTTTTGTAATCCTCAAAGGCCCCATTGGATTTGTTGGAGAATGTTCAAAAGAGCCCTTTACTTTTCCCAACATTTTAGTCATAATGGTAAAAAACGACAAAGAAGGGTTATTATGAAAGATATTTTATTACCTAAAGAGCTGGCTCAAGTCTTGTCTTCCGAAGAAGAGAAAAGGATTCAAGTAGCGATTACAGGTGATGGAAATCTCTTGTTGAAGTCATACCCCAAAAAGTCAGAACTGCCTATCAAAACTTGGGTTCTTATTCTAATCAATTCATTGATTAGCCTGATATGCTACCTGGTGTTAAGAATGACAGGGACAAGCCATCTCCCTCTGACAGGGAGACCTTCGATTTTTGCGGCTCTCTTAGTTGTGGGTGGAATTGTCAGTTTAGCAGTGTTTTTAGTTGGCTTTATTAAAAGTCGGGCTTATTTTTTAGATGGGCTTCCTAAACGCGTTTTTTGGCGAGTATTGCCTGTGATTGTCTTATCATTTGCTGTTGTCTTGGTACTGCTGATTCTAGGGATAGCTTGGGTTTTTGGTCAACTATTCAAAGGGATTTTATTTGATCGCCTGACGGCTTCATTTTTATTGGGGATTTTAAGTTTTATCTTATCTTTCCTGATGACAATCTTGTCAGAGCGTTTGAGAGGAAACTGGCTGACTAGTCTTTTTTCAATCATTATCATTAGTGGTGTTGTTCTGGCTATGGTCAGTAACCAAAATAACCAGTGGTGGCAGGTTAATCTCAGCTTTCTTGGGACTAGTCAAGCTAATAACAGTTGGACCTTCAACCTTGCTTTGATGCTATCAGCCATGGTTTTGCTGGCTTTGATTGATTATCTCTTTGTTGCCTTACGTGTGAGATATGGAACCTCTAAGCGGTTGATGTTACTACAAGGTCTGCTCGTTTTATTGGCGCTTGATTTGGGAGCCGTTGGCTATTTTCCAAATGATAATAGGTGGCACACGATTCATACAACTGTTGCTGGTTATCTGGTCTATATTATTATTGCCTTAATTGTGAGCGTTCGTTGGTTGTTACCAGATGTTAATCGCGATTTTTTGGCGGCTTCCTATACGATAGGGGCACTCCTGGTGGTTCAAACAATCGCTTTTTATGGGCTAGGTTATCTGTCCTTAACGGCTTTTGAAATCCTGTCATTTTTACTGGCTTTTTCTTGGATTATCATGCTGTTAAACCGTTTAGAACAACTCTTGATGATAGAGGATTCAGAGATGATATACCTACTTAAAGTGACTGATTAAGGTGTCCTGTGACCTGATTAAGGAGACAGGTCTCTATTAAGATTGTTTTTTAAAGACTATATAAAGAAAGCTATTTCTCCAAACCCCAGAATGGTATCGCTATTTGGCAATACTATTCTGAGGTATTTTTTATCTGAGCCTATGGTTTTTCAATAGAATTGTACCTAAAAGGTAGTGAGCAATAACATCTTATGGCGTTGCTCTTGATAACGTTTATGTACTGGTTACACGTCATTACGCTATACCGGAATGTTAACAGCAGTAGTGTCCAAACGAGCTTTATTTCCAATTGAGTTTTGCTTAGAGAAGCTCCGCCACTCGGCTTTTGACGTTAAGATTCTTGATCCCATTACTCAGAAAATAGCATGCTAGGCTAATAAGGCATGAGGCCAGTACATGAGCGAGGCAATTATCTAGCTTACAAGAAGTCCTCTCTTAGTGGTTGAAAAGTTAAATGATAGAAGCGACTTGGCTAATTCAAAGCAATTGGTTCAGCAGTTGTGGTGAGAGTCATTCAAAATAAAAAACACAACAAAAGATAAAGACTAGTATTCCATTAGTCACTCAAAGAGGAGATAGAAATGCAGTTGGATAACCTAGTTTGATAGTCTGAAACGAGGTTCTGATCGAAAGGCTTGACTAGATAGAGCGTTTAAACCATTTAGTCACAAAATCTTCAAAAAAACTAAAAAAGCGCTTGCATTATTCAGAAAAGTCTGCTATGATAATAAATATCAGATGGATTGTTACTGGTCAAGCAGGCAAAACCTAAATAAATACAAGATAAACAAGGACAGCAGTCTATACGTCTGTTGGTGGTTTATTTGGTATTTGTTTAGGTTTTTTCTTTGCCTAAATGCAATCCAATAAACAACTATTTAGGAGGAGCCAAAATGGCTAAAAAAGATTACACTGAGTTGGCAAAAGATATTGTTGCTCATGTTGGTGGCAAGGATAATGTTGTCAACCTTCGTCATTGTGTGACGCGTTTGCGTTTTGTTTTGAAAGACGAAAGCAAGGCAGATACGGATTACCTCAAAGCGCGTGATGGTGTCGTAACTGTTGTTAAAGCTGGGGGACAGTACCAAGTTGTTATTGGGAACCATGTTCCAGATGTTTACGCAGCTGTTCTCGAACAAGGTGTTTCTGGTATTGGTTCACTTGATATCGATGAGGGTGATGATTTTAATGGCAACCTTTTTGATCGCTTTATCGATGTCATCTCTTCTATTTTCCAACCATTCCTTGGTGCTTTGACTGCAGCCGGTATCTTAAAAGGGGTTACAGCACTTTGCTTGGCTCTAGGAATGAATGATAAAAGTAGTGTTTATATCGTTTTGAACACGCTTGGCGATGGTTTATTTCAATATCTACCAATGATTTTGGCTGTCACTGCAGCTCAAAAATTTAAAATGAATATATTTACAGCTATTGCTATTGCTGGGGCGCTTCTTTATCCTAACTTAGAAGCTACTTTGGCAGAAGCTACTGGCTTTAACATTGCCTTGCCAGCTGGTGGGTACTTCCAAACGGTTCTTCCAATTATTTTAGCTATCTTTGTGGCTTCAAAAATTGAAAAATTCATGGCAAAAATGTCACCAGATTCATTGAAAATGTTCTTGGTACCGTTGGTTACTATTGCCATCACAGTTCCTCTAACATTCTTAGCAGTGGGACCTGTTGCTAACACAGCATCTGCATGGGTTGGAGCAGCCTTCCAAGCTATCTACGGTTTTAGCCCAATTCTTTACGGTTTAGTACTAGGTGGTCTATGGCAAGTATTAGTTATGTTTGGACTTCATTGGGGTCTGGTTCCGATTGCTATCTTGGACTTTGCAATGAACAAGCAAAGTACATTCCTTGTTGCCGCAGGTCTTCCAAACTTTACACAAACAGGTGTTCTTTTGGCAATCTGGCTTAAAACAAAAGAAGATAAAGTTAAGAAAGGTGCAATGCCTGCCTTGATTTCATCACTTGTTGGGGTTACAGAACCAGCTATTTATGGTTACACTCTCCCAATGAAAATTCCATTCTATATCTCATGTGTGGTTTCTGCTATTGTCGGTGCCTTTGTATCATTCTTTGGTACAACTGGTTATGCCATGGGTGGTCTTGGAATCTTCCAGTATCCTTCATACATTAACCCAACAACAAAAGATTTCACATTCATGTGGGTAATGCTTGCTGGTACAGCAATTGCTATCATTCTATCATTTATCATTCAATACTTTGCACCAGTTCCAACGCTTTATGGAAATCCAACTGAAGAAAAAGTCAAAGAAGCAGAAGCAGTTGCAGCGGAAGAAGTTGTTGATATCAAACAAGAAATTATTGCTAGTCCACTTATCGGTAACATCGTAGCTCTTGAAAATGTTCCTGATGAAGTCTTTGCTTCAGGAGCAATGGGGAAAGGGATCGCTGTTGATCCAGCGGACGGTGTTGTTGTTGCACCCGCGAATGCAGAAGTATCGCTTGTCTTTCCAACAAATCACGCTATCGGTCTTAAAACTGAAAATGGCGCTGAAATCTTAATTCATATCGGCATGGATACTGTGTCATTGGCTGGTAAAGGTTTCAAGAACTTTGTTGCCGTTGGTGATAAAGTGACACCAGGACAAAAACTTCTTGAATTTGATGTTAATGCCATCAAAGCAGCGGGTCTTCCAGTTATCACCCCAATTATTATCACAAATACTGATCATTATGCAGATGTGTTAACAACCCAAGAAGGTCGTGTCAACATAGGTGACTACCTTCTAACAACAGTTCAATAAAGATATATCAATAAATACTATCTGTTTTATCAGGTGGTATTTATTGATATAAAAAAATGTAAGCGCTAAGTTTTTTTATATTCCCATCAAGAAAGGAAGTTTATATGAGAAAAATATTCAGCCTGATATTTAGTATATTTGTATCTATTGTTTTGGTAGCATGTGGCCAGGAAACTGATAATACTGCCTTTAAGAATGACGTGGTTAAGGAAATTTCAACGGGTCCTCTTAAAGGGCATATTGATGAAGAGAACCAAGTTCTAGAATGGTTGGGGGTACCTTATGCGGAAGCCCCGGTTGGAGAACTAAGATGGAAGGCTCCACAACCTCCTAAAAAATGGAAAGAGGAGTTTGATGCTACGACTAAAGGTGATTCATTTATTCAATTATCGAATAGTGAAATTATTGGGACAGAAGAATCACTTAATTTAGATATTGTAAGACCAAACACAACTGATAGTAAACTACCTGTAATGGTTTTTATTCATGGAGGAAATAATCAGACTGGACATGCGCAAGAAATCAAAGGGAATGACTTTGTAAACGATGTGAATGCTGTTTATGTTTCTGTGAATTATCGTTTGGGAGCGCTAGGGTTTAATCCTTTAGAAGCATTAAAAAATGGCACTGATGAAGAGAATTCTGGGAATTTTACCTTACTTGATATTGCTGCTGCACTAGATTGGGTAGAACAAAATATTGAAACCTTTGGTGGAGATAAGGATAATGTGACCCTGGTCGGTTTCTCAGCTGGCGGACGAGATGTTATGGCAACATTAATCTCCCCCCTGTTTAAAGATAAATATGATAAAGCTATTTCATTCAGTGGTGGTATGACTTTGGCTGATGAATCAAATAGTCAACAAATTTTTGCCAAATCTATGGCTCCATTAGTAGTAGAAGATGGAAAGAAAGCGTCACTGGAAGAAGCTGAGAAGTGGTTGTTGTCATCCGACAAAGAAGTAAGAGACTACCTATATGATCTGTCTGCGGATCGTTTAGCTCCGCTAATGGGAAATGCTGGTATTCGTATGTCAGTATTCCCCCATCTATACAAGGATGGAGTCGTTATTCCTAAGGAAGGGTTTGAAACTAAAAAATATAATGATGTTCCGTTATTGCTGCTGACTGGTACGAGTGAATTTTCACTGTTTGCAGCGTTTGATCCCTATTTTGTATCGCCTGCAACGGATGGTAGTCTATTTGAAGATCAAGAGAAGTTGAAAGAGTTTGTTTTTGCAGAGACGTATGGTAGTGCCCTTTACCGCATGTCAAATACAGTGGATAGTGCAAGGGTTATGAGTGGTCTTTATAACTCGCCTATCTATATAACAAATATTTCTTATGGTGATGATAAGAGGGTTGCACCAAAAACCGCCCCACTCTTGGGAGCCTTTCATGGCGTATTTGAGCCTCTTCTGCAAGATTCCTCAAATTATGCCACTTTTATTGGTGATGATTTTAAATCTGCTGGTCCTAAGGAGTTGAGCGCAAACTTCAAAAGTTATTTGAAAGAGTTTATTGCCAATGGTAATCCGAATAGTGACCAGTTGCCTCAATGGAAAGAATGGACTGCTGAAAGAAACGAAATTCTTCAAATGGATGCAAGTAAAGAAGAAGCTAACATTCAAATGAGGGTAGACAAACAGACTTCTAAGGATATTATTGCAGAAATGAAGGCTGATACGACTCTATCAGCGGATAAAAAACAGGTTTTAGTGGATAATGTGATGAAAGGTAGATGGTTTAGTCAGCCCTTGGAAGAAGTAGTGTTTGAATAGATAATTAAAACTTATCCAAAATCAAAAACTAACTTTCTGTAAACATTGTTTGTTGACGATGGTTTTTAAAATGGATTAGTCTAAATCTTGAATCACCTCTTGCAGCTTGTTCCCGACGTCATTAAGTGTTTTAAACGTGGCTTTAAGAATAAGAGATTTAGAACATTAAATGAGGTCATTGATAACCTTCAAGAAGTGATTCAAACTTTGTCATCTTGTCAACTAAAGTCGATTGTGCAGCGGTAATGCCACGGTTGAATTTTTATTGCCGTTTAGTTTATTATTTTTGAAAGGATTTTTTATGAGACAAGAACTTTATAATAACGATTGGCTTTTTTGGAAAGACGGTGATTCGTTTGCTCTAGTGTGGAATGTGCCGGAATATGCTCAAAAAGTCACACTTCCCCATGATGCTATGATTTTTGAGAAAGCTTATGCTGAAAGTAAAAATGGAAGTAATACTGGTTCTCGTGATGGTGGCAATTATGTCTATGTTAAAACCTTTAAAGCGATTGCAAGTGATTTGACCAAACGTCACGTTCTCAAATTTGAAGGCTCCTACATGAACACATTTGTTTATGTTAATGGGCAATTGGCAGGAAAAAACCATAATGGCTATACTAGTTTTTATGTTCCTATTCACGATTTCTTGCACGAGGGTGATAATGAAATCCGTGTTCAGGTGCGTAATGCTGCGATGAGTAATAGCCGTTGGTACTCTGGAAGTGGACTTTATCGAGATGTTTATCATTTGACTAGTGATGATCTCTATATTGCTGAAACTGGAAGTTGTGTTAAAACATTAGCCTTAGAGGAAGATTTAGCGACTTTAGAAGTGAGTGTGCCTGTCAGAAATGGGTCAAGTCGAGCAAAAGATGCTCAATTGGATCTGGTGATTAAGGATGAAAACGGGGAAACTGTTCAAAAGGACAGTCGACCTTATTTAATAAAAGCTGGTGAGGAATTACCAATTATCACTCGTTTAATCGTCACTGATGCTAAAGCTTGGTCAACTCAAACGCCAACTCTTTATCACTTAGAAGTTTCCCTTCGAGATGGCGAAGAAGAACGTGATAGAGATAGCCGGTCATTTGGTATTCGAACAATCAGTGTTGATAGTAAACGAGGACTTCGTATAAACGGGCAGGTGACTAATCTGCGTGGTGCTTGTATTCACCATGATAGTGGTCTTTTGGGAGCGGCAACTTATGACATAGCAGAGCGCCGTCGTGTACGCTTGCTAAAAGAAGCTGGCTTTAATGCCATTCGTATGTCACATCATCCAGCTGCACCTGCACTTTTAAAAGCTTGTGATGAGTTGGGAATGTATGTCATGGATGAGACATTTGACATGTGGACTCGTTTTAAAGGAGATTTTGACTATAGTTTAATCTTTGAAGAACAATGGCGTAATGATGTGACATCCATGGTAACAGTTGATTATAATCATCCTAGCGTCATTCTATACTCTATTGGTAATGAGATTCCCGAAATCGCTACCCCTCATGGAGCTCATTTAGCTAAAGAAATTCATGATCATATTAAGTCTCTCGATGAGACACGCCCAACTTTAGCTGGGATAAATGGTGTCTTTGCTTCGAGTGATGGCATACCTCAAATCCTGCGGGATGTAGCTGCTGAAAAAGAAGCCAGGGGCGAAGAAGTGGTTGGTAATGTTAATGACTTTATGACCATGATGGGTACCAGTATGGATCAAATTGTCATCCATCCTATCGTCTCTGAAAATCTGGAACGGGCGACAGCCGCAACAGATATCGCTGGTTACAACTACATGACTGCTCGCTATGAGGGCGACAGCCAGACCTACCCTAACCGTGTCATGGTCGGTTCTGAAACCTATCCGCCTGAGATTGCGCGTAATTGGGCCTTGGTGGAAAGATTACCGAGCGTCATTGGTGATTTTACTTGGACAGGTTGGGACTATATCGGTGAAGCTGGTGTTGGTGTTCCTGCCTACAATCGGGGTGAAGGTGGGTTTGGTGCCCAATTCCCTTGTCAATTGGCCTACTGTGGTGACATTGATATCACAGGTGTTCGTCGTCCGCTATCTTACTATCGTGAAATTGTTTTTGGATTGCGAAAAGCCCCTTACATCGCCGTTCAGAAGCCTGAGCACTATGGCAAGCATCTGATTAAAACACCTTGGGTGTTGTCTGACGCTATTCATTCTTGGAATTGGTCAGGTTTCGAAGGAAAACCTATTATTGTGGAAGTATATGCTGCAGGTGATGAAGTTGCTCTTTATCTCAACGATACGCTTCTTGAGAAGAAAGTTGTTGGTCAAGAATTAGGTTGTTTGACTTGCTTTGAAATACACTACCAACCAGGTGTTCTTAAGGCTATTAATTATAGTGATGGAACTGTAGTTGGAGAGACTGTACTAGCAACAATTGATGAAGATAGACCTAATCTTGTAGCAACAGTTGAAGACAATGATCAATTAACCTATGTGAGTTTGAGTATCACAGACCAGTCGGGTCAAATCATTCCGACTGCGGAAGTTGCTCTGCAGATCCAAGTCGAAGGTGGTGAATTACTTGGTTTTGGTACAGGCAATCCAAAACCAAATGATAATTATCCTGATTCAGAAACCACAACTTATCACGGTCGTGCATTAGCTATTATCCAAAAAAGAGATGATACAGCAACAGTCACCGTATCAGATAAAGAAATGATAACAACCGTAACGATTTAATAGAACAAGCAAGGACAGGGGAGCCCTGCACTTGCTTGTTTGAGTGCACGTTCATCAAAAAATAGAAAGTATGATGTCTTCAGCAAGTTTCAGATAAATTATTTTGAGATTAACTAGCACCACGAGTATATATAAGTTGTTTTTTGATTTTGGATGAGGTGAATCTTTACGTTTTATCATGTAGTACCCAGCATTGGTGCTGAGTGAAAAAAATACTGTTGTTCCAATTTCATTAAAATATGATTGAGCGAATCAGTTATGGTAAATATCTAGATGGTGGAATTGTTTAGCTATTTATAGTCTTTTGAATTAAGGTTGATACATCACCGCTTTCGACTTGCCGTACTCAAGTACTGTCTGTGTTTCAGTTCCTAGTTAATTCATTTGATCATAAATGGCATCAATGAGTATTTCAATCCTTCCCTCGGGAGGGATTTTTTTAGGACGACGGGCATGTCGTATTAAAAAAAACAGGTTACTTGTTTAAGTGGCCTGCTTTAATAGAGAACATCATCGGTGGGGTTAATCAGCATTTTAGCTTCTTTCTTCTTCTTGAATTGTGTTCGATATTGACTTGGTGTTAGTTGGTAATACTTTTTAAATTGGCGATTGAAGTTGGAGAGGTTGTTAAAACCAACTTGCGTGGCGATGTCTATGATTGGTTTACGGGTGTTCACTAGAGCATCGCAGGCTTTGTTTAGCCTTACTTGAATGATGAATTCGATACAAGATGAGCCTGTTTGCTGCTTGAAGACTGACATAAAATGAGTTTTACTGTATCCCATTTTTTCAGCCAGAGATGCGATGGATAGTTCTTCGTGATAATGATTATTGATGTAATCAATCAATTCTCTGAGTTTTTCATCTTTGCGGTAGCTGTCGTCTGTCAATTTTCGAACCACGTAGCGGTGGAAGAAGAGCAAGTAGATCAGCTCGTTCAATCTGGCTTTGAGCAAGACTTCAAAGTGTCTCCCTTCTTCTGTGGCTAATTGAAACAAATCAAAAAGGATCCGTTTAATTTCATTGTAGCCCTCCATGTGGGGTTGAATCCGCTGGACGAACTTGTAGGTGGAGTTTTGCAAAGGTTGGAGATAGCGTATGCTCACCTGATCGACAATGGAGTAGCCAATCATGTCCAAGTGGAAGAGGAAAGTATCAGTGACGTGTTCTTGATGATCGATAGGATGGATAGAGTGCATGCCGTTTGGACGAATGAGGATAATATCACCAGCAGTACTGTTGAAAAAATCGTAATCAATATGATAACGAGCGCTACCTTCATAGACATAGTTGATCTCTAACTCAGGATGCCAATGAAAAAGGGTATCTGGTCGCCCATTCCTAACTTCTGTGTGATAAAAGTGATAAGGCAATAAGTGGTTATCGTAATCGATATCAAGACGAAAATCTTCTTTTTGTTTGTTCACGCGTACTCTCCTTTTATTCCTTTCTATTTTAGCATAAGTGATAAGATTATCAAAGGATAGTATCAGTATTTCAAAGGATAGTGTTAGCTGTTAAACAGATGTCTTTATATAATAACATTATCATTAAAATGAACGAGGTAAACAAATGACTAACATATTTCCAAAAGAGTTTCTCTGGGGCGGTGCAACCGCAGCCAATCAATTTGAAGGGGCTTATAACCTTGATGGCAAAGGATTGTCCGTTCAAGATGTGACCCCAAAAGGGGGTATGCCTGCTAAAGCTGGAGACCATAATCCTATCATTACAGATCAACCGACAGAAGATAACCTCAAATTGGAGGGGATTGATTTCTACCATCGTTATAAAGAAGATATTGCCCTTTTTGCCGAAATGGGTTTTAAAGTATTTCGATTGTCGATTGCTTGGTCACGGATTTTCCCAAATGGTGACGAAACAGAACCCAACGAAGCAGGTCTTCAATTTTACGATGATGTCTTTGATGAGTTAGCCAAATACGGTATTGAGCCCTTGGTAACTCTATCTCACTATGAAACGCCCCTCCATCTAGCTCGCAAGTACAACGGATGGGCTAGTCGTGAATTGATTGGATTTTATGAAAATTATGTCCGTACTGTCTTCACACGTTATAAGGATAAAGTTAAGTATTGGTTGACGTTTAATGAGGTCAATTCGGTTCTTCATGCCCCCTTCATGTCTGGCGGGATTGCCACACCAGTTGAGGAGTTATCCAAACAGGACTTATACCAAGCGGTGCACCACGAGTTGGTTGCCTCTGCTTCAGCGACAAAAATCGCTCATGAGATTAACCCTGATTTCAAAGTAGGTTGTATGGTGCTTGCGATGCCAGCCTATGGGATGACCTCAAATCCTTTAGATCAATTAGCTGTACGTGAATTTACAAACCAAAACTATCTCTTCTCGGACATTCATGCGCGTGGGAAATACCCTAATTACATCAAGCGTTATTTCAAAGAAAATGACATTGAGATTACCTTTGCTGAGGGAGATGAGGAATTGTTAACTCATACCGTTGACTTTATTTCTTTCTCATACTACATGTCTGCTGTTGCAGCGCACAATCCTGAAGAGTATCAAACAGGTCGTGGTAATATTTTGGGAGGCATCTCTAATCCTTATCTAGAAGCGTCTGAGTGGGGCTGGCAAATTGACCCAGTAGGTCTTCGTTTAGTGCTAAATGATTTCTATGATCGCTATCAATTGCCACTCTTTATCGTAGAAAATGGTCTGGGTGCTAAGGATGTGTTAGTAGACGGTCCTGATGGACCTACTGTTGAAGATGATTATCGGATTGACTATCTTCAAAAGCATCTAATCCAAGTGGCCGAAGCTCTCCAAGATGGCGTGGAACTATTGGGTTACACCACATGGGGACCAATTGATTTGGTGTCAGCGTCAACGGCACAGCTCTCCAAACGTTACGGCTTTATCTATGTTGATCGCAATGATGATGGAACAGGAAGCTTGGCTCGCTATAAGAAAAAATCATTTAACTGGTACAAAGAAGTGATTGCAACGAACGGTCAATCCTTATTCCGGTAATTCTTCCAAAAAACTCTCTAGCTTCTCTCCAGACTAGAGAGTTTTTAGCTAATCAGAATTATGTTACAATGAAGTAAGCGTTTTATGAAATAGCTATATTTTTTGATGATAAATGCTATGTTTATTGTCAAGTCATCGTCATTTAACGATCGACAAAGTGACCTTTGCGTCTTAATTAGGAAGGATCTTATGATTACAACAGGATTTATAGGAAATGGCAAATCAACTAACCGCTATCACATGCCTTTTATCTTAAAAACAGGCAAATTTAAGGTTAAAACCATTTATAACCGCTCCCTCAAAGAAGATTGGGCAAAGGTTGAAGGAGCAGTCTACACTACTGATTTGGACCAGCTGTTACATGACCCCGAAATTGAACTCGTTGTGGTAACAACGCCTTTGTCTAATCATTATGAGTCTGCCAAAAAAGCACTCTTGGCTGGTAAACATGTTCTTTTGGAGAAACCATTTACAAGAACTCTTTCAGAAGCTAAAGAATTATTTGAGCTTGCGCGTGAGAAGGGGCTTATGCTTCAGGGGTATCATAATCGTCGCTTTGATGCCGATTTTTTAACCACTCAAAAGGTTATCCAATCACAGAAATTGGGGAAACTTCAGGAACTTGAGATGCATTATGATTATTTTCGTCCAGAAGTGCCCGAGAGTGTGACCGAATTTTCAATTGATACCAGCTTTTTGTATAACCATGGCTGTCATACTTTGGATCAAGTGATTTCCTATTTTGGAAAACCTGATCATGTTCATTTTGATTTGCGCCAGCTTTTAGGGGAAGGGCGTATGAATGATTATTTTGACATCGATCTGACCTATGGGGAACTTAAGGTTTCGGTCAAGTCCTCTTATTTCCGATTGAAAGAACGCCCTAGTTTTGTGGTTTATGGCGATAAAGGGGTCTTTATCAAAGCAAGCAAAGATCGCCAAGAAGAAGATTTGAAGAAATTCTATCTCCCTGAGCATGCTGATTTTGGTTTGGATCGCCCTCAAGATTATGGAATCCTTTCTTATATGGAAGGCGGACAATTCCACGAAGAAAAAGTGGTGTCAGAGGTCGGTGATTACAGCCTTTTCTATGATGCTCTCTACGATACTTTGAAACATGGGGCTGAACCACTAGTCAAAGAAGAGCAGACCTTACTGTTGATGTCCTTGTTAGAAGAAGGCATCGCAACGCTACAAAAATAAAGGAGTTTCAATGATTAAATTAATCGCAACAGACATGGATGGTAGTTTTCTGAGAGATGACAAAAACTATGATGTACCGAGATTTGAGAGACTTTTAAAGCGTCTAAAGGCTCATGATATTAAGTTTGTGGTGGCTAGCGGAAACCAATACCGTCAATTGACAATGAAGTTTCCTAATGATTATAAAGACCTGACCTTCATTGCGGAAAATGGTAGTCATATTGTATCAAAGGAAAAGATTATAGCCCAACACTTTCAATCTGGTGAAGAGATTGAAGCCTTAATACGATACATTGACAAAATATTTCCAGAAGCTGCTATTTGCCTGACAGGGGAAAAAGCTGGTTATTTATTAGAGACGACTAGTGATCAGATTAAGGAGTTTTTGAAGCTTCATTTACCGGTGATGGTAGAGGTGGAACATTTGCTACCACTTCCTGAAGATCATTTTTATAAAACGGTAGTAGTCGTTCCAGATGGTAATAGTGAACCAGTCATAAGAGCTGTTTCTAAGGATTTGGCTGATTTATCATTGGTGCCTGTCGCTAGCGGTTATGGCAGTATTGATTTGATCACAAAAGGCATGCACAAAGCTTGGGGACTAGAGCAGCTGATGACGATGTGGGGGATTAGCGCTGATGAAGTGATGGCCTTTGGCGATAATTCTAATGATATGGAAATGTTAAGATTAGTTGGAGAGTCATACGCTATGGCAAATGCTAGTGATGCTGTTAAGGCATCAGCCAAGTATCAGGCCAAGTCTAACGAAGAAGACGGTGTGCTAGATGTTATCGAAGCTTATCTGGACACTTTAGACGCTTAATTGAGCTGTTATACCACTAAGATGAGAATTCTAGACGACTACTTAAAGCCGTCTAGGATTCTTTTTTAGACTGATTATGAGAATGGTACCTGTTGACTAGTAGCCACGCAGAAGGTTCCTAGTCGTCTACATACCCGGCCTCAATCTTAGTTGTGATAGAGTCTTCCAATCAACCAAGTTTTTTGAACTTGGACAATCAAAATCAGACATTGAAGACGTGCTTGAAGGTCAGTCTTATCTGCCTAGGTATCACCTCGATTGGGTTACTTTTGATTGAGAAACAGGGACTAACAGTACGATTAGACTAGCCCAAACGCATGATGAAAAGGCGATTTTCGGAAAAACGATTTTTGAGTTTAACTGCCACTTTTAGGTGAAAAAGTCTTGTAATACCCCTGAAAATGAGGAATGATTCATGCTATTGCGCCAATTTTATGGAAATATTTTAATCAATGCGACCATCTAATCTAGAAAACAGTTACAGTCCTTTTTGTGATGCGTATGACGTGCGCTCAGACTTTCTTAAATATCATAAGATAGTATCATTTTTTCATGCAATGCTATCAGAAATTATCTACTGATTGCGCTACAATATAGCTAAGATATCAAAAAAGAAAGAAGGATGACAATGGTATTTCCAAAAAATTTCCTATGGGGTGGTGCAATTGCCGCCAATCAAGCTGAAGGGGCATATAACGAAGATGGTCGCGGACTTGTTGCGACGGATGTGACAACAGGTGGTACAGTAAATTCACCCCGTTACATGACTTACATAGACAAAGATGGTCAACCTGGTAAAGTTAGTGCAATGGGACACAACGGTCAGATTCCAGCAGGTGCTAAGCATGCTGTTTTGGATACGGAGTACTATCCTAACCATGTCGCGGTAGATTTTTACCATCGTTACAAAGAAGATATTAAACTCTTTGCAGAGATGGGTTACTCAATTTTTCGCCTATCCATTTCTTGGGCTCGCATTTTTCCTAACGGTGATGATGCCCAACCTAATCAGGCCGGACTTGATTTTTATCGATCTGTTTTTGAAGAGTGTCGTAAATACAATATTGAACCTTTGGTGTCCATCTGGCATTTTGACACACCCTTAGCTCTTGAAGAAAACTACGGTGGCTGGACCAACCGCAAACTGATTGATTTTTACGTCAAATACTGCAACGTGATTTTCAATGAATACAAAGACCTTGTTAAATACTGGTTGACCTTTAATGAAATCAATAACACCACCATGTTTCTTGATATGTTTGGAGGTCAGGCTTCTGATGAGGAATACCAAACTGGTTATCAAATCTTACACCACCAATTTGTTGCCTCAGCCAAGGCTGTCCAACTTGGTCATAAGATCAATCCTGACTTTATGATTGGAAACATGATTTGTGGTATTACCTTCTACCCAGCGACTTCCGATCCTAAGGATATTTTGGCAAATCAACACAAGTGGGAGTCTGGTATTTACTATTGTGGGGATGTACAAGCGAAAGGGAAATACGGTACCTACGCGAAGCGTCTATGGCAAGAGCATCAGGTAGAGCTAGATATTACTGAAGAGGATTTGGAAGATCTTCGAAATGGAACTGTGGACATGTATACTTTCTCTTACTACATGTCAAACAACGTTACCACCCACACAGGTGTTGAACAAGTAGCAGGTAACTTTTCTACCGGAGCTAAAAACCCTTATCTGACCTACTCTGATTGGGGTTGGGCACACGATCCAGACGGTCTTCAATACTACCTTGAAAAAATCTATGATCGTTATGAAATGCCACTTATGGTGGTGGAGAATGGTCTTGGAGCATTTGATACCCTAGAAGAAGACGGCTCGATCCATGATGATTACCGTATTGATTATCACCGCGCCCATGTGAAAGCTATGAGCAAGGCCATTGACAATGGTGTTGACCTGATCGCCTACACCACCTGGGGTTGTATTGATATAGTCTCAGCAGGGACAGGGGAGATGCGCAAGCGTTACGGATTCATCTATGTGGATATGGATGATGCCGGAAACGGAACACTTGATCGAACTCCAAAAGATAGTTTCTACTGGTATCAAAAAGTCATCGCCTCAAATGGTGAGCACTTAGATTAAATCCTAAAATCACGGTTGTTTGAGCAGCCGTGATTTTGAACTGTTAACAAAGGAGAGAAAGAATATGTCATTTCTAGCTATTGATTTGGGTGGAACCCAGTTTAAATCAGCCTTGATTTCAGAAGAGTTTCAACTCGAAAAATCGTTTGAACCCAGACCCTCCGCACGCCATTTAAAGGAGTTTCAAGAACTCTTACAGGACATGATTCAGCCACATTTGGCTACTATTAAAGGGATTGCCATTTCCTGTCCGGGTACTATCGATCCCATAACAGGAACGGTTTATAAAGGGGGGATGTTACAGTATTTAGATGGATTTTCATTGAAAGCTTTCCTAGAGCAATCCTATGAAAAACCAGCAGCTGTTCTTAATGATGGCAAGGCAGCTGTCTTAGCCGAATTAGCTTCTGGAAATTTAAAAGGGGTTACGAATGGTTTAGCCATGATTGTAGGAACAGGTCTTGGTGGGGGAATTATCATCAATGAACAACTTTATCAAGGGTCACATTTTCAAGCTGGGGAATTAACCTTTGCTCTGCCGCAAGACAAGATGTCGCCGTTATCAGCAGCAGATTTGGCAGGCGGCGCATTATCTGCGGTTAATTTCATTACAACATGCGCTAAAGCACTTGGTTTACCAGATGAACAGGATGGTAGAGCGGTATTTGAAGCCATTAAGGGTAAGGATGAGCGTGTCTATCCTGGCTTTCAACGTTATTGTCGCCACTTTGCCCTTCAAATCAACAATCTACAAAGTATTTTGGATGTGGAACGAGTGATTATTGGTGGTGGCATTTCTGCTCAAACGATCTTAATTGACGAAGTCAACCGTCAGTTGGACCAGCTAGAAACCGAAGAAGGCTGGGTTTTCAAAGTGGTAAAAAGACCACAGGTCATGGCCTGTTTCTACCACAATTCAGCCAATTTGATTGGTGCAGCCTACTATTTGGGGCAAAGCCTATCAAAAGATTAAACTAGTTTTTGGTGACGAAAGGCATAATGGCATTACCCAACCAGTGTTCAACTTTTCAGCTCTTTAAAAAGAAAGTTCTTGTTAACCTGAAAAAACTGAGCTAAAGAAGGAATTAAGAGTTATAGGACAGTCCTAAGTCCTAAATAGAAGGTAAAGCTAAGCTTGCGTTGACTGGCTGGAGAATAATCGTAACAAGATCTAGTTGACGTGTAATAAAAAAATAAAAAGAGTATGGAGCAAAAGTTGATAACTTACAACGGTTGATTTTGCAATTTCAGTTTGGATTGATGATGATAAAACCACCGAAGGCGGATTCCTTAAGCGTAACCACTTGAAAAAATGAAACAAGCTAATGCGAAAGATTAGAGGCTTTATGACAGTTTCTTAGCCTAACATTTCCGTAGTCACTAAGGAAATTTGTAATATGGTAATATATGAAAACGCTTGCTAGAATAGAGCTATCAATATATTTAGAGGAGGAAATGATGTCTAAATTACGTGAAGATTTCTTATGGGGTGGAGCGGTCGCTGCTCATCAGCTTGAAGGAGGATGGCAAGAAGGTGGAAAAGGTGTTTCCGTAGCCGATGTGATGACATCAGCTCGTCACGGTGTCCCTCGTGAAATCACAGAAGGTGTTGTAGAAGGCAAGTATTATCCTAACCACGAAGCGATTGACTTTTACCATCGCTACAAAGAAGATATTGCTCTTTTTGCGGAAATGGGCTTTAAGTGTTTCCGTACATCAATTGCTTGGACACGTATTTTTCCTAAAGGAGATGAGTTAGAGCCAAATGAAGAGGGGCTTCAGTTTTATGATGATCTTTTTGATGAGTGTTTAAAACATGGTATTGAACCAGTAGTGACGCTGTCTCACTTTGAATTGCCATATCATCTTGTAACGGAATATGGTGGCTTCACCAATCGCAAAGTGATTGATTTCTTTGTTCGATTTGCTGAAGTGGTTTTCAAACGCTATAAAGACAAGGTTAAATACTGGATGACCTTTAACGAAATCAATAACCAAGCAAACTATCAAGAAGATTTTGCTCCTTTTACCAACTCAGGCATTGTTTATAAAGAAGGTGACGACCGTGAAGCGATCATGTATCAAGCTGCTCACTATGAGTTGGTTGCCTCAGCTCGTGCTGTCAAAATTGGGCATGAGATTAATCCTGATTTCCAAATTGGTTGTATGATTGCCATGTGTCCGATTTATCCTGCGACATGTAAACCATCTGATATTCTAATGGCTCAAAAAGCCATGCAAAAACGCTATTACTTTACAGATGTTCATGTGCATGGCTTCTACCCAGAACACATTATCAAGTATTGGAAACGCAAAGGGATTGAGATTGATTTCACCGAGGAAGATCGTAAAGACTTGCTTGAAGGCACGGTTGATTATATCGGATTCTCATACTACATGAGTTTTGCTATTGATTCTCATCGTGAAAATAATCCTCACTATGACTATCTTGAAACAGAAGATTTGGTTAAAAATAATTATGTGAAGGCTTCTGATTGGGATTGGCAAATTGACCCAGAAGGCCTCCGTTATAGCCTAAATTGGTTTACCGATATGTATCACTTGCCACTCTTTATCGTTGAAAATGGTTTTGGTGCCATTGACCAAGTTGAAGAGGATGGTATGGTGCATGATGATTACCGTATTGATTATCTCGGCGCTCATATCAAAGAATTCATCAAAGCAGTGGATGAAGATGGTGTTGATTTGATGGGTTACACACCGTGGGGCTGTATTGATCTAGTATCTGCTGGTACAGGTGAAATGCGCAAACGTTATGGCTTTATTTATGTTGACAAGGATGACAATGGTGAAGGAACTTATGAACGCTCTCCAAAACAATCCTTTAACTGGTATAAAGAAGTGATTGCAAGTAATGGCGAAAGCCTCTTGCAGTAATAAGACATCGCATTATGATAACTGTGTAAATGCTTGTTTAACAAGGTCTGACTTGATTTTTTACCTTAGTTGAGAATGATGTTAATGATGCAGAACCAAAAGACTTCATCATAGCAGCATTTGATTGAAAATCAGGACAAGTCTTTGTTACCTCAAGAAGAATAGTATCCTTTATTAGAAAAAAGTGATAAGTAAACAAGAGTTGAAAGCAACTCTTGTTTTTTTGAAAAATGCTTCAAAAAAACGAAGGAAACGCTTGCACAAGTGATTTTTTAAGAGTAGAATATAGTTAATTTATGTCATAGAAAGTGTGAAACGTATGTTATACGTGCCTTTGTTTTTAAGATTTAATTTATTTAAACCACCGAGAGAAACTCTTTCGTAAATTGATGTCTAATAACTAAAAAGAAAGAGGCTAAAAATGGAAGTATTATTTGGACTTATTGTTATTGTTGGCTTTATGTATTTTTTCTGTAGAATTGTGATTGGAGCCAGAAAGAATCTAATTGCACCTAGCTACGGAGAAAACAAGAAGTATACGACTTACTTTATTAATTTTAAAAATACTACTAGACCAGATTTAAGAACAAGTGATCGTTTCAATGAGGTGGCGAAAGTTAAATTTGATACAGAAGATGGCTATAGCGTAGCCTCCTCCATTAATGATCGTAAATTGAGAGATTTAGTTATGGCTGAATTTAACTTAAAACCTAGTCAAGTTATTGTGACTTATAGGCAGGTTGTTTAAAAGGTGTTTATGTTATGATTGTTACTTTTATTTCTGCTCTATTTGCGATGCTTTTTTTTGTAATTCTTTTAATTTGGGTGAACCATAAGCTTAAAGAAAAACAAACAGAAAATCACTATGCTGTTTATCGTATCCAATTTAAAGATAGTGCTGATAAAGTGACGATTACTCAAAGTGCAGACATTTTATCTCACGTGACAGTCGCCATTGAAGATGATTATGGTTATGTTGCTCATAGTGATATTGATGATCATCATTTGAAAAGTTTAATGCTGCAAGAATTTAATCTCAAACCATCACAGTTTATTGTGACATCAAGACAATTTATGAATTTCTAGAGGGAGGTATGTTGAGTGGTAGTGGTATTTGTATATATCATTGGAATTCTACTGCTATTATATATTTTCTATCTCTCCTTTAAGTTTATGGTTTTTGTTAATAGAAACTGCGGTTATAATTACTTGGTTCGTTTTTATAAAATAGAAGACATTCCATATTTAAAAGCTAATAAACGGTTTTATCGGAAATTTAGAGTAGTATCACATTCTTCAAAAGGTGTTTATACTATTCAATCCAAATGGAGTGATCGAGAGTTAAAAGAAAATATTATAAAAGAATACAAACTTGATAATAATCAAGTAACGGTATAATCTCTACAGATCTCAGGACCATTGGGAATGGTTTAACAAAATGGAAAATCAGCTCAAATGAGCTGATTGTTCCTATTTTGATTAGATAAGGAAATTCTAAAAATTAAATAGAGACTTTTTCCGCAATGCTAAGGAAAAAGTCTCTTTTGATGTTGTAAACGATTTCAATTATACTTTAACCATAAGATAAATAAAAAAATACTTGGAGGTTATCTTTATGACTAAAGCTTTGATTATCTGTGCTGGAGGTATGTCATCTTCACTCATTGCTAAAAAAACACAAACACTTTTGGCAGAACAAGGGCATGATATTGAAATGAATGCTGTGGGTGTACCAGAAGGTGGTAAGAAAATCAATTCAGCTGAATATGATTTATATCTCATTAGTCCGCAAACTAAAATGCATTACAAACAATTTGAAGAAGCTGCTAAAAAAGTTGGCAAACCAATCGTTCAAATCCCACCTCAAGCTTATATTCCAATTCCAATGGGAATTGAAAAAATGGCAAAATTGGTTTTGGACAACATCTAAATCCTTGATATAATAGAGTGACTATTTAATTTAGGAGGATGATATGCTTAACACAAAAGAAAAGATGATTTTACAATATCTCTACCAACATCGGGGAGAGTATTCCACTAGTAAAGTCTTAGCAAATTATCTTTCCTATTCGGACAGAACGATTCGGACTTATATCAAGAAATTATCAGCTGATTTATCTGTTGAGGAAGCTGGTTTTAGGATTATTTCCAAACAAGGGTTCGGTTATCAGCTTGACATTATAGATGATGATACGTATCATCATTTTCTTGTCGCGAATGATTTGGCTGTGGGCCTAGATTATGGCGATATTGAAAACCGTCATAAGGCAATTTTAAACAAACTGATTTTTGAAGAAGAAACGGTTTTGTTTGATGATTTAGCAGATCAGCTATTTGTGAGTCGTTCAACCTTATCCAGTGACTTTAAAAAAATCAGGAGCCAGTTGGCTAAATACCAACTCAGTATCGAGAGTAAACCCTACCGTGGCGTTTATGTTTTGGGAAACGAACAAGATAAGCGCCACTTTATTATGGATTATTTCTTCGGTGATCAATTTCATCAAAACATGACACACTTTGTGGGTAAAGACATTTTATTATTACCATTATCATTAGAAGAATTAACCATAATAGTTTTGGATGAATGTCGCAATCATGGATTGAAATTATCAGATTATGCGATTCAAAATCTTGTCATTCATTTGGGATTAGCAGTCCAACGATTTCAAAAAGGTTTTCGGATTTCATCCATTGATTTGGATCAAGCGAAATACCACAAGGAATTAACCGTTGCGCGAAGTATTAGTCAACGTCTTGCCAATCGCTTAAAGGGAATTGAGTTAATTCCCGAGGAAGAGACCGACTACATTGCTTTGCATTTGATTTCAAAATCGTCAACAGATCAGAAATCCTTAGATATGACGGCAAGTTTAAGGCAAGAGGTTGGGCTTCGATTAGAAGAGTATGATCTCAAAGAAGGCTATGATTTTTTAAATGATATGTCTTTGCGAGAAGGTCTGCTGACACACTTAGAAATACTTTTAGAGAGATTGGTTAATAATATCCACTTAAACAATCCACTTTTAGAGGATATCAAAACCCGTTATCGAGACACTTTTAGATTAACAGCAGATTTTATGTCAGGCCTTCCGTCTTTTCAGAAGTATCAACTTTCAGAGGATGAGATAGCTTATGTCGCTCTTCATTTTATGGCATCCTTAGAGCGTCAAAAAGAAAGCCATAAATTAAACGTTCTAGTCATTTGTGCAACCGGTTTTGGAAGTGCGCAAATGCTCAAAAATAGAATTATTAATGAGTTGGGACAACTAGTAACCATTTCAGACGTCATTGGTTATTATGACTTGACTAACGATAAACTTAAAGATGTTGATGTGATTATGTCGACCATTGATTTATCGAATCTGGTTTTTAATATCCCTGTTCAAACAGTTAGCGTTTTTCTTACAGATCAAGAGGTAATTGAAGCTAAAAAGACATTTTCCCAATTAAAAAAGAAATGTCATCCTAAAGAAGCTAAGCAGCTAAATGATCCTCTACGTGAGGGTAGTTTACTGTCGGCATTTGATCACTATTTTTCAAAAGAACATTTTATGGTTTTGGAAAATGCTGAGAAACGAGGACTTGCTTCT
Organism: Streptococcus halotolerans; assembly: GCF_001598035.1. Lineage (NCBI taxonomy): Bacteria > Bacillati > Bacillota > Bacilli > Lactobacillales > Streptococcaceae > Streptococcus > Streptococcus halotolerans. The sequence goes on from NZ_CP014835.1 coordinate 322,711, forward strand.
GAAATGATTCGAACGTTAATTCCTGATGACGTTAAGCAACAAGAAGAGTTAGCGAATTTAATTAAAAGTCGAGAACGTTTAAGTACCTTGGTATTTGATCAAGACATCGCCGTTCCTCACCCAATAAAGCCAATTAGTGAGAAACATCAAATTGCTGTTGCTATTATCAAAAATGGATTGTATTGGGAAGATGGTTTTGAAGCGATTAAGCTAGTTTTCTTGGTGGCACCTTCTATTTATTCAAATGAAGGATTAAAGCTAATTACCAATCGAATGGTTGATTTAGTTGATTTGCCAGATGTTAAGGAAGCACTGATAAAAGCAGAAGATTTTGAGACATTTAAACAGATATTTGTAGATAGTAAAAGGAGTTAATATGAATACAGAAGAATTGCAAATGGCTGCTTTTGGTATCATCTTAAGCAGTGGCAATGCTCGCACCATTGTACATGAAGCTTTTGCAGCTATGCGTGAAGGAGACTATGACAAGGCTGAGCAGCTATTAGAAGATGCTAACGCCGACATGTTAGAAGCGCACCACGCACAAACAGATTTGCTACAAGAGTATGCCAGTGGTACAGAAATTAAAATTGAAATTATCATGGTTCATGCTCAAGACCATTTAATGACAACCATGACACTACGCGAAGTGGCGCTTGAAATGCTAGCTTTGTATAAAAAAGTCGGATAGGAAGGTAATGAGATGAGTAAAGTAACGTCTATTCATAAAAAAAATAATACTCCTAGATCAACCGAGGAGATTAGAAGAGAAGTTAAACAAAAAAATAATTTATTTAACCGTTACATGCTCTTTCGTTATAGTCTAGCCCTCTTTTTCTTTGCTAATATCTATTGGTCATTGACTTTATTTTTTAAGCCAAATCTATACTTGGTTATCCCTCTCGCTTTACTAGTCATACTAATTATGGCAACGGTTGAGCAATTTAAATTATACGGCGCATCTGTCCCAAAATTATCACGTACAGAGTTAGCTTTAAAAGTACAGTTGGTGACTAACCTATTAGTTATTGCTTTGACGGTGTTTAACCAAACGTCTGTCTTATTTCCAACTTTTACCAATCAATTACCTGCAAAGTTAATGATTGTTATCCTGCAAGTTTTAGGAGTGCTTCTCGTTAATTTAAATCTAAATCGCATTACCTTAATTAAGCAGAATAAGGACAAATATTATCAACGTTTTCAAAATATTGAAAAATACATTTAATTTTTAGGAGGAGTTCTCATGGAAGAACAAAAAGGTTTCTTTGGTCTACTGGACAAATATCTCATGGGGCCTATGGGTAAACTGGCATCTTATAAAGTAGTTCGTGCTATCACAGCTGCTGGTATGGCTGCAGTTCCTTTTACCATTGTTGGGTCTATGTTCTTGGTATTTAGTATTTTGCCACAAGCATTCTCATTCTGGCCAATTGTTGCTGATATTTTTGCAGCATCATTTGACAAATTTACAGCTCTCTACATGGTTGCTAACTATGCAACAATGGGATCACTATCACTTTACTTCGTGCTTGCTATTGGATACGAATTGACAAAAATTTATGCTGAAGAAGAGGAACTTGATTTGACACCAATCAATGGTGCGCTCCTGTCACTTTTTGCATTCATTATGACAGTTCCTCAAATCATTTTTGAAAAAGGAATGATGTCTCCAGTCGTTTCTCTTAAAGAAGGTAACGTTGTTGCTGATGGTTGGGCGATGGCAAATGGGGTTACTCGTTTTGGTACAACAGGTATTTTTACAGCTATCATCATGGGGGTTGTTTCAGTTCTTTTATACCGTATGTGTGTTAAAAATAACTGGGTCATCAAAATGCCTGAGTCAGTTCCAGAAGGTGTATCTCGTGGTTTCACAGCCTTGATTCCTTCATTTGTTGTTGCTTTCTTCGTTATTATTTTAAATGGTATCCTTGTAGCCTTAGGAACAGATATCTTCCAAGTTATTGCGATTCCATTTGGTTTCGTTGCAAATCTTACAAGCACTTGGATCGGACTTGTAATCATCTACCTTTTAACTCAAGCTCTTTGGATTGTTGGTATTCACGGTGCTAATATCATCTTTGCCTTTGTTAACCCAATTGCCCTTGCGAATATGACTTTGAATGCTTCAGGTCAACGTCTTGTTGTTGCTGGTGAGTTCTCAAACATGTTCGTCATCGCTGGTGGTTCTGGTGCGACGCTGGGACTATGTATTTGGTTAGCTACTCGTGCTAAGTCTGAACAACTTTCTGCTATCGGTAAAGCATCAATTGTTCCAGGATTTTTCAATATTAATGAACCTTTGATTTTCGGATTGCCAATTATCTACAATCCAGCACTTGCTATTCCATTCATGCTTGCACCTGTTGCTTCAATGACTGTTTACTATTTCTCAATGAAACTTGAACTCATTAAACCAGTTATTGCGCAAGTGCCATGGCCAACTCCTGTCGGTATCGGTGCTTTCCTAGGAACAGCTGACTGGAAAGCAATCATTGTGGCGTTGATTTGTGCCTTGGTTGCATTCCTTGTTTACTATCCATTTATTAAAATCTATGATAAACAATTGCTTAAAGAGGAAGCTGAAAACGCAGCTGAATTAGCATAGTACATGTCATACATTAGGCCACTATACGTGGTCTTTTAATTTCCCACAATAGTATCAGTTTTTCATATCAAAAGCCTAGTTTTTGTAGTCTAGGCTTTTTATAATGTAGGATAAGGGAGGTTTTGTATGACAATTAAAATGATAGCCAGTGATATGGATGGGACCTTTTTGAATGATAAGGGGACTTATGATCGCAAGCGTTTTGAAAAGCTTTTAGATCGTCTTGATGAACATGGCATTCGCTTTGTGGTAGCAACTGGCAACAATATGAATCGCGTTAATATCATGTTTAAAGGGCTTTTAGACCGTTTGGATTTTGTAGCAGAAAACGGTGCTCACTTACTGGTTAAAGGCGAAACGATTGATCGATTTGTTTTGGATCAAACTGATGTGGCCCTGTTTTTAGAATATTTTAAAGCTCAATTGGCAGCTTACCGTGTGATTTTAACAGGCACCAGACATTCTTACATGTTAGACGCTGCAGAATGGGAGATGGTGCACCATATGATTGCACCCGAAGAAGCAAAAGCTTTTATGGATGCTATTGTTAGAGTAAAATCCTTTGAAGATATTCCAAAAGATGAGCCCATTATTAAAATGAGTATGGTAGCTACTGATTTTACAGAAGCTGACGCAGTCATGGCTGACTTTAATGCCCATTTTACAGGAAATCTAACAGCGGTGTCTTCGGGATTTGGCACGATTGATATTATTCAAACAGGCGTTCATAAAGCAGCAGGCTTACAAATACTTATGGATAGATTTGGAATTTCAGCTGATGACTTAATGGCTTTTGGTGATAGCGGCAATGACGTCGAAATGTTACATCTAGCTAATTACTCTTATGCTGTTGGAAATGCGCCGCAAATCATTAAGCAACACGCTAAATTCTTAGCACCGAGTCACAAGGATGATGGTGTTTTAGAGGTTATCGAGGATTATTTGGATAATCAAGGCTTAAAATCGTAAGATAGTATCATTATGTCGTAAGATAAGACAAGAAAAGGGTTACCATTCTTGTTAAACTATAACTATCTTAACTATGATAAAAGGAGTTTTTCATGACAAAACAATTTCCTAAAGAATTTTTATGGGGCGGTGCTACGGCTGCCAATCAGTATGAAGGTGCTTGGAAAGAAGGTGGTCGTGGACCAGCCACTTCAGATACAGCACGCGCAGTTTCTCCAGAAGAGCGTAAGACAATAGGTGGCGAATTCACAACACCTATGAATCGAGAGCGCTTAGAGTTTGCCCTGAATGATCAAGAAGGCCTTTATCCTAAACGCTGGGGATCTGATTTTTATCATCGTTATAAAGAAGACATTGCTCTCATGGCTGAAATGGGCTTTAAGACTTTCCGTCTATCCATTGCCTGGTCTCGTATTTTCCCAAATGGGGACGAAAAGCTCCCCAATGAAGAAGGCTTGGTTTTCTATGATGCGGTCTTTGACGAGTTGAACAAACATGGTATTGAGCCTCTAGTAACTCTTTCTCACTATGAATTTCCGATTGGATTGGTAACAAAATATGGTGGGTGGAAAAATCGTAAGGTCATTGATTTCTTCGTTCATTATGCTGAAACTGTATTCAAACGTTACAAAGGGAAAGTCAAATACTGGTTGACCTTCAATGAAATCAATATTCTTGGAATGACGGGTTATTTATCGGGGGGCTTGCTTTTTGAAGATGGTAAACTTAACCTGCAAGAGATGTATCAGGCAGTCCATCACCAATTTATCGCCTCCAGTTTAGCTACAAAAATTGGACATGAGATTGATTCTAATAACCAAATCGGAATGATGCTAGCCCGTATGGAAGCCTACCCAGCAACTTGCCATCCAGATGACATCATGCAGTCTATCACTAAAGACCATGAAAATCTTTTTTATGCTGATGTGCAGATTCGTGGTCAATACCCCAGTTACATGAACCGTTTCTTTAAAGAAAATAATATTAATCTTGTTTTTGCAGAAGGTGACGAAGACATTTTAAGAAATTATACCGTTGATTTCATGAGTTTTTCATACTATATGTCATCAATAACACGTCATCCAAACAATCAAACTGCAGAGCAAAAAGCGACAGCTGGTAACCTGATTCTGGGAGAAGCCAATCCTTACCTAGAAGCTTCTGACTGGGGTTGGCAAATTGACCCCGTTGGCCTTCGCGTGACTCTCAATAAACTCTATGACCGTTATCAAATCCCATTGTTCATCGTGGAAAATGGTCTTGGAGCTCTTGATCAGTTAGAAGAGGATGGTTCTGTTCACGACCAGTACCGGATTGATTATCTTGAGAAACATATTAAGCAGATGTACGAAGCCATTGAAGACGGAGTTGAGCTTATGGGTTATACCATGTGGGGTTGTATCGATTTGGTATCAGCTTCAACTTCTGAAATGTCTAAGCGTTACGGTTTTGTTTATGTGGATGCTGACGATCAAGGAAATGGCAGCTTTGACCGTTACCGTAAAGATTCCTTCTTCTGGTATCAAGAATTGATTGCCACCCAAGGTCAATCCATTTTAGAAGATAACTAATAGAAAAACCAGTGCCGTCTGGTTTTCTTCTAAAATGCTAACAAGTTGTTAGAAGTAGTGGAAGGGTTATCTGTTGAGGGAAAGCAGGGTGAATGTCTTGTTGTGATTGGCAATTGTGCTTTCTGATAAGCGTCTAATCATCCAAGTAGAAGATAGAGGTGAGTGAGTGTGAGAAAACTTTATTTAATGAGACATGGGGAAACCCTATTTAATACCCAAAAACGTGTACAGGGAGCTTGTGACTCCCCCTTGACGGAACTGGGGATTGAACAAGCCAAACTAGCTAAAACATACTTTGAAAAAGAAGGCATTCATTTTGATGAGGTCTATTCTTCAACGCAAGAACGTGCGACAGACACTGCTAAATTGGTGTCAGGTCGTGATCAAGTCGCTCAACTTAAGGGACTCAAGGAAATGAATTTTGGTCAATTTGAAGCACAACCTGAAATCTTATTACCCAAGCATCGTCCAGGTACCATTTCTTTTGAGGATTTATTAGTACCTTTTGGTGGTGAGGATATTCGTCAAGTAGGTGTCCGAGTACGTGAAACCATTCAAGAAACCTTGAGTCAGTCACAAGCTGACCAGATTCTCATGGTAAGTCATGGTGCTGCTATGTGGGGATTGATGCTAGAACTTGGTATTACCTTTCCACCAGGTGTGCGGTTTTCAAACTGTGCAATCTGTGCTTTTGATGTAGCGGAGGATGGCCAACTAAAGCTTGAAAAACTCATTTTACCAACACAGGATTTTGACGTACATTACTTTTAAGGAGGTTGCATGACAAAAACGTTGTATTTAATGCGCCACGGTCAAACACGATTTAATGAACTAAAACGTATTCAAGGGGTCTCTGATAGCCCTTTGACGCCGCTTGGTATTCAACAGGCGACAAAAGCACGTGCTTATTTTCAAAAGTTAGGTGTCGAGTTAACAGCAGTTTATTCATCAACGCAAGAGCGAGCAGTTGACACTGCAGAGATTGTCTCAGGTAGCACTGATATTGTGCGTCTTAAAGGGTTGAAAGAAATGGATTTTGGGACCTTTGAGGGACAATCTGAAACTCTAAATCCGCCATTGATTCCAGGTATCGGGTATGCTGATTATTTTGTTCAGCATGGTGGTGAAGATTCCCTGGCAGTACGCCAAAGAGTGGGGGACACCGTACGTGATTTACTGGCAAACCATGCTGATGGAGATACTATTTTAGTCGTCAGTCATGGAGCAGCCATCGCACAATTTTACCGTGGTGTTTTGGAAAATCCGCCACAAGTTCGTATGAGAAACTGTGCTATTTTAGCATTTGAAGTGGAAGATAATAACTTTCGACTGGATTACATTTACGATCCTGTGAACGAAAGTATGCTTTATGAAAATACAGCTGCAATATCATAGCATAGTATCACTTTATCTGATGAAACAACCAGTTTTTGACGACTAGGAGTGGTATAATGACATTATTAAATCATGAAAGAGGTTTCAAAATGACAAAATTAAAAGCATTTCCAGAAGGTTTTTTATGGGGTGGAGCAACTGCTGCCAATCAAGTAGAAGGTGCTTACGATGTAGATGGTCGTGGACTTGCTAATGTTGATGTGGTGCCAATTGGTGAGGATCGTTTTCCAATCATTGCCGGTCAAAAGAAAATGTTTGATTTTGAAGACGGTTATTTCTACCCAGCTAAAGGATCGATCGATTTTTACCACAATTACAAAGAAGATATTGCTCTCTTTGCAGAAATGGGCTTTAAAACCTACCGCATGTCAATCGGTTGGACACGTATTTTTCCTAAGGGTGATGAGTTAGAGCCAAATGAAGCTGGTCTTCAATTCTACGAAAATGTTTTTAAAGAATTGCGCAAGTACGACATCGAACCATTGGTAACCATCACGCATTTTGATTTTCCGATGCATCTGATTGAAAAGTATGGCGGCTGGCGTAATCGCAAGGTTATCGAGTTCTACGAGCGTCTTTGCAAAGTCATCTTCAACCGTTACAAAGGTTTGGTTAAATACTGGCTAACCTTTAATGAAATTAACATGATTCTTCATGCACCATTCATGGGAGCAGGATTGTATTTCGAAGAAGGCGAAAACCAAGAACAAGTCAAATACCAAGCAGCTCACCATGAGTTGGTAGCGTCAGCTATTGCCACTAAAATCGCTCATGAAGTGGACCCAGAAAATAAGGTAGGTTGCATGCTAGCAGCTGGACAATACTATCCAAACACAGCACACCCACGTGATTATTGGGCAGCAATGCAGGAAGACCGTGAGAACTATTTCTTCATTGATGTGCAGGCGCGTGGGGAATACCCAAACTACGCTAAGAAGAAATTTGAGCGTCTCGGTTTAGACATCGAGATGACAGACGAAGATTTGGCCATACTGAAAGAACATACGGTTGATTTCGTGTCATTCTCATACTATTCAAGTCGTGTGGCTTCAGGTGATCCAGAAGTCAATGAAAAAACAGAAGGAAATATTTTTGCTTCCATCAAAAATCCGTATCTAGAAGCTTCTGAATGGGGCTGGCAAATTGATCCACTAGGTCTTCGCATTACGCTAAATACCATCTGGGATCGTTATCAAAAACCAATGTTTATCGTGGAAAATGGCCTCGGAGCGATTGATACCCCTGATGAAAACGGCTATGTGGCAGATGACTATCGCATCGATTACCTTCGTTCACATATTGAAACCATGAACCAAGCCATCAACGAAGATGGTGTTGAGCTTCTTGGCTATACGACTTGGGGTCCGATTGACCTTGTCTCAGCAGGAACAGGAGAAATGAAAAAACGTTACGGTTTCATCTATGTTGATCGTGATAATCAAGGGAATGGAACCCTCAAACGCTCTAAGAAAAAATCATTTGACTGGTATCAAAAAGTGATCGCTTCAAATGGGGTAGATATTGATTAAATCAACTGAATAAGGTCACGTCAAACACTAGTTTAAGGTTATTAGACTAGTGTTTTTTCATCTGAGATGGTCCATCATTATGAATTTTCTCGCGATGATAACTCTTGTCAGGCCATTTTTTGAGGAGAGGAAATTCAATTTTTTTTTCATGTTATAATAGAACAATATCATTTTTTAGGAAAGGTTTTGGTTTTGTTTCATAAGGTTAATCGTTTGTCTCAAATATTGTTTTATATGATTGGTGTTTTCCTGCTTGGTTTGGGGATTACTCTGTGTACTAAGACTTCTCTTGGAGTATCGCCAGTAGTTTCTCTAGCCTACAATGCTTCAGTTATTTTCAATATTCCAATTGGAATAACCAGCTTTGCTAACTTCGTTCTTTGTATCTTCATTCAGTTTTTACTGTTGGGAAAATCATTTGATCAATTTAGGATCTTCCAGGTAGTGGCTAGTTTTCTAACTAGCTTTGTCATGCAGTTTTTCGACAATACTCTCATAATGCCAGAGAGTATGGGCATGCGATTTGTTTGGCTCTTAGCAGGAGTTGTGATCACAGGCTGTGGTGCCTCTTTGAGTGTTGCTATGCGCTTCATTCCAAACCCTGCTGATGCACTCGCTCATACGATAGGTCAAGTAACGGGTAAAGGATTTGGAACGGGGAAAAATCTCATGGACCTTGTTTACATCAGTCTTTCCTTGTTTTTATCCTTCGGAACTGGTCAGGGATGGCTTGGCGTTGGTATTGGAACACTGATTGCCAGTGTAGTAACAGGTCGAGTGATAGCTATCTCTTTTCCAACATTTGAAAAACTATATGAGAAACAAGTCGCAAAAACATAGGATAGTATTATTATTTCAAAGGATAGTGATGGTTTCATAGCGATCTTTTCTGTATAATTAAAGTTATTAAGATTAGAATGATTAAGTGAGGTAAGACATGTCAAAAATTATCTTTTTAGATGTAGATGGAACATTGGTAGATTATCACAATAGGGTCCCAGAATCAGCGGTTAAAGCAATCCGCTTAGCACGCGACAATGGACATAAAGTCTATGTCTGCACAGGTCGCAGCCGTGCTGAGATGCAAGATGCCATTTGGGATATTGGTATCGATGGAATGATTGGTGGCAATGGCTCCTACGTAGAAGATAATGAAGAAGTGGTTATGCACCAATTGATTTCAAAAGAGGAAGCCAAACATATCGTTGATTGGCTTCACAGTCGCGGTTTAGAATTTTACCTTGAATCCAACAATGGGCTCTTTGCTTCTGAAAACTTCAAAGAAGCAGCTCGCTTGGTTCTAAGGGAATACAGCCTTCGTAAAGGAAAAACGGAAGAAGAAGTGAAAGATCAAGAGCCTGAAGATGCTTTGCATGGTTTGATTTATGGCGGTGAACTTTACCGTGATGACCTCAACAAGGTCAGCTTCATCTTATCAGACTACCAGGACCATCTTGATTCCATAGAGGAATTTCCAAATCTAGAAGCCCATACTTGGGGGGGGCGTGGTGAAACAGCTCTCTTTGGAGATCTAGGTGTTAAAGATATTGATAAGGCCCATGCTGTGGACGTTCTTTTAAAACACCTTGGTGCTGATCGTAAAGATACCATTGCTTTTGGTGATGCCAAAATTGACATCCCTATGCTAGAATACTGTCAAGTTGGTGTTTCGATGGGAAATGGTGGGCCAGAGATTCTTGCGATGGCTGATATGGTAACAGATGATGTCGAAGAAGACGGTCTCTACAATGCCTTTGAAAAACTAGGACTTCTAGCTTAAGTTAAACAAAAAGCCTAAGCTCTCTTTGAGTCTTAGGCTTTTAATATGCATTTTTTACAATCGCAGGCTGGCTATGGTTCCAGAGAAACCGATCACGAGCAAGATAAGAGATAAGAATTTACCGATAAAAACAGAAGTGAAAATAGGGCTTGCCAAAAGCAAAATGCCTAGCAGTAGAAGTCCCCAACCTGATAAGAAGGTACGCTTGGTAAATCCAGATCGACGAAGCTGATAGCTGGAAATCAGTCTCAAAATACCCACCACTAAAATCCAATAGGCAATGATGGTGATAACTAAGCGACTAAGTGAAAAGGCTGAGCTACCAAGCAGAATGAATCCAAAAATGATGGTTACGATTGCTTGAAGCAGTTGCCAAACAGTTCGTTGAGAGCTATCGCTACGGAAATAAGTAAGCAAGCTTTGAACACCCCAGACAAAAATCATAAGGGCAATTAGCCAGCCGATGGAGGCGATGGCAGATAGGGGCTTATTAAAAAGATAGAAGCCTAATATGAGTGAAAAGAGGCTTGGTATTAATGTCAATAGTTTCATAGAAATCTCCTTTGTGTATCATATTATAGTCAATAAAGGTCAAACTGTCAAAAATCTGCTGCTAGCTTGTTTATCAGTTTCGTTTTTAGAGAGAGTAACCGGTTGCCAAATTACTTTGAAATCGTTAGGATAGTAATAGGAGGATATTTTTATGAAAATGTTACACACTTGTATCCGAGTTCAAGACTTGGAGGCATCTATTGATTTTTACACTAAAGCTTTTCCTTTGGAAGAAGTGCGTCGCAAAGATTTTCCAGATAATCAGTTCACCCTTGTTTTCTTGAAAACACCCGATGACTCCTTTGAAATTGAATTGACCTATAATTATGATCATGGACCTTATGATATCGGTGACGGCTATGGTCATTTGGCTGTTGGCGTAGATGATCTTGAAACAACACATGCCCAGCATAAAGACACCGGTTTTGAAGTCACAGACCTAAAAGGGCTCCCAGGACAGGAGCCACATTACTACTTTATCAAAGATCCAGACGGCTACAAGATCGAAGTCATTCGCCTAGGAAAATAAGAGCAAGATTCTGAGTGTGAGCTCAGAAGCTTGTTAAGTTTTGTACAGCTGTTTTAAGAATAGCAGTCACCTCACTTGGTGTTTCTTTAAAGTCATTTTTAACCCAAACGAATATGATGGTTTTGATTGTCATCACATAGATGGAAAGAAGGTATTTTTCAGAAAAATGATAACCTTCTTTTAGTTTGGCGTTTAGATGGTCTATACTAGAGTGCTTAGGATCGGTCATCTTTGTAATGTAGTTAGTAACAATCTGATCAATATTGGGGTAGTATAGAACTAAAGCTCTGGTGTAGTTGCTATGCTCTTTCAAAAATGTTAACGCGTCAACAACAACCTGATCTGGGTAGGCCAAGTCCTGGTTTAAAATGAGGGTGATGTGATCTATATACGCTGATAGACAAAAATCAATCAAGCTTTCTTTGCTGTCAAAATAATTATAGAAGGTTGTTCGACTAACGCCTGATACGTTTAAAATATCAATGATACGAATATCGGCTGGTGATTTCTCATCCAAGAGCTTGATAAAAGCATCAATAAGATAACGTTGAGATTTTGTTAGGGTTTGATGCGGAGATGTCATAATATTACCTGCCTTTTTCGGTGATCGGTTAAAATATCTAAACTATTATAACACTGAAATCTAAAAAAAGTATTAAATGACTTACTGGAAGATGTTTTTGAGCTATTATTACGGGAAAATGCAAGTAGTCGCATGAGGCTCTGACTATCGTTGTCATAGATCATCAGTTGTAGGATTTCTAAAAGGTAGGCTTAAATAGGGACAGCTTTATGAATGTTTTCTGCCATGTCTGGACTGGGCTCTACAAAATTAGAGCTTACCCATTTGTAGATAAGAATCTTAACTGTTACTATATACACATCAGATGCGAATTTTCAGGAACGCGATGCCCAACCTCTAATTGTTTGCCAAGAACAACGCTATCAGAATGTTTGTATAACAGCGGTGACCTTATTGTCAAAATCAGAGTGATGCTCTTTTCAGATCTGACAGTAGGAACTGTTTTTTCGATATCATCTAACAACTTGGATAAAATAGGTATATTAAACAATTAATTCTTATCTAAAATATATCATTGATAGCAATTATCAGACAGGGCGGTTTTAGAGCAATTAAGCTACTGAAATGATTATAAAAGTGGCACAGCTCGTGTTAGCGGACTGCGCAACATGAGTGTTACTGATGTTAGTCAGCTTTTTTCGTTCTAGAGCGAGGTGTATGCTCAAATGATGTTTCTTTTAGCAGAATTCATAACTATCTCAACATCAACTAACTTTTCTCATTTCTAATTTTTAAATCGATTATCATTGATTTCGGAATAATAACCAAATGATGCTGTGTTTCTTCTTTAATCATTTGGCATTTACGATCATTAAGGACCACTGGTTTGGTAATAAGATTTCAGTCAGTGTGATAGGATTTGCAATAGGTTAAGACCTTACTGAAAAGGACACAAAAGATTCTCGTAACTCATATAAGAGATAGCAATAAACGCTAAGGATAAAAAGGATTTGAGACACTGGTAGGATGTCGAGTCGTTTTGGAACGACTGTTCTAGACATGAAAGTGAGATTTCGACGTTCAGCACACGATGAGCGATTTTAGGTTAGTTTATTGAGAAATGAGTGTTCTGTATCAATGATTAGTGGCTTGTCTGGTGTCAGGTCAGTTTGTCTAAGCTAAAATCCGAAAAATAAGTCAAAATAAGAGGTAAAAACTTGACAGCAAAATTCTGAAAAATTTATACTATGTTAAGTGAACTAAAATTTAGATCTCGAGAGGAAATCATTATGGTATCAGGAAAAGAATACGTTACTAACGTTTTTGAAAAAGTAAAAGAGCAAAACGCTCATGAAGAAGAGTTTCTACAAGCTGTTGAAGAAGTGTTTCAATCACTCGTCCCTGTTTTTGACAAGTATCCCAAATACATCGAAGAAAATCTCCTCGAGCGCTTGGTCGAACCTGAGCGTATTGTTTCTTTCCGCGTGCCTTGGGTTGACGACAAAGGTCAGGTACAGGTTAACCGCGGGTACCGTGTGCAATTCTCATCTGCTATTGGACCGTATAAAGGTGGCCTTCGTTTCCACCCATCGGTTAATCAATCCATCATTAAATTCCTTGGCTTTGAACAAATTTTTAAGAATTCATTGACTGGTCAGCCTATTGGCGGTGGTAAAGGTGGGTCAAACTTCGACCCTAAAGGAAAGTCTGACCTAGAGGTGATGCGCTTTACACAAAGCTTTATGACAGAGTTGCAAAAACATGTCGGACCAGATAGTGATGTTCCAGCTGGGGATATTGGTGTTGGAGCTCGTGAGATTGGCTACATGTTCGGTCAATACAAACGCCTCAAGGGGTATGAAAATGGTGTCTTGACTGGTAAAGGACTGACTTACGGTGGCTCTCTGGCTCGTACTGAAGCAACTGGTTATGGAACAGTTTACTTTGCTGAACAGATGCTTAAAGCCCGTGGAGAAGACTTGAGTGGCAAAACGGCTATTGTTTCAGGCTCAGGGAACGTGGCTATTTATGCTACTGAAAAACTACACGAGCTTGGTGCAAAAGTGATTGCAGTGTCAGACTCATCAGGTTATGTATACCATGGTGATGGTATTGATCTTGACCTTTTGAAAGAACTGAAAGAAGTTAAACGTGCCCGCATCAGTGACTACGTGGAAACATACTCAGACGCTGTCTTCACACCAGCAGATGAAAACTCTATCTGGACCTTGAAAGCTGACCTTGCCTTTCCATGTGCAACTCAAAATGAGCTTGATGAAGAAGATGCTAAAGCCTTAGTTGCCAACGGTGTCAAGGCTGTCGCTGAAGGAGCCAATATGCCATCAACACTTAAAGCTATTAACGTCTTCCATGAAGCAGGTGTCGCCTTTGGACCAGCCAAGGCTGCCAATGCTGGTGGTGTTGCCGTTTCAGCACTTGAAATGTCTCAAAATAGTCAGCGTACTTCTTGGTCATTTGAAGAAGTTGATGAAAAACTCAAAGGGATTATGACAGATATCTACAATCAATCAGCTTCAGCTGCGAAAGAATTTGGTGCTGAAGGCAACCTTGTTGTCGGATCGAACATTGCAGGTTTTCTAAAAGTAGCCGAAGCGATGTCTGCCCAAGGCATTGTATAAGACAGATTAATCCTAGAAGCGGTTGGAAACGTCCAGCCGTTTTTTTAAGGACGACGAGCATGTTGCACAACTGGGGTGAAAGTGCTCTTTGGGCACTCACTACCGATAAATCTGATAGTGACTTCCAAGCTTGACTAGAATGAGGTAGCGGCCTAAATCAGTCTGAGGATAGATTGTTTTAAGGTTGAGGCTAGAAACTAAAACCCTCATCAGGGAAGCTTCTTACAATTGGTGATCAGTACAATCATGAGAGTGGTAACCTCATATAGGCGTTCTAATTTGGAAATTTCTACTGTTATCAGTGTGATGGTTGAAGTTCCCAGAGATGTAAGCATTGTTTTGACGATGACAGAGACTAGGGCAAGGGAAGGCTTGCTAGCCTCATCAAACCGTAGACGATGAGGGAGATGGCTTTGGGTAAAAGCAGCTGTATTGTCCAAGCCTAGCTAAAATCTCCCTTAGATTAAAAGGATATTGCTAACGCTAACCGATGATGATTTTGACAATTACGTGATTAAATTGATGTGCCTATCAAAACTAATCTAAGTTATTTTTAGAAACTCTTACAAGATAATAGCAAATCAATCAAGTAAGGATAGCTAAACTTGCTTAACTTTATGGATTTGACATAGCATGGAAAGCTTGAGATGAAAGGTCTTAAGCTTTTTGGTATAATGCCTAATAGTGAATGCTACTATAAATAGGAGTTATTATGATTAAAACTATCGTCAAAGACATTTTTTTCTTGGGACAAAAGTCACAGAGAGCGAGTAAAGAAGACCTCTATATTGGTCAGGATCTAGAAGACACACTCAACTATCATCGTGAGACCTGTCTTGGCCTAGCGGCCAATATGATTGGCTATCAAAAGCGTGTGATTATCATTAGTCTGGGATTTGTAGAACTGGTTATGTTCAATCCTGAGATTGTCGCCAAAAGTGAGCCTTTTAATACGGAAGAATCTTGCCTTTCTTTAACAGGATCTCGCCCGACTAAACGCTATCGTCAGATAAGCGTGACTTATCGCGACAGCAATTGGATGACAAAAACCATTACGCTCAAAGACTTGCCTGCACAAATCTGTCAGCATGAATTGGACCATCTGGAAGGGATTATCATCTAATCGACAAGTAACCAAACAAATAGCTTGAAGAAATTTAGGCAAAAAGTTACTATTCATTAGTAGTAAAAATCCGGAGGTTATGAATTGCTTAAACGTATTGGTATCATTGTGGGAAGTGTTCGCGAAAAATCCTATTCTAAGTCTCTTGCTAAGGCTATATCAAGCTTCTTTCCTGAAACAATAGAGATGACCATTATCCGCATCGACGATTTGCCTCTTTTTAATCCTGATTTAGATCAAGATGTGGCTCTGAGACCAGACAGTTATGAGCGGTTTAGAAGAGAAGTGAAGGCCCAAGATGCCCTGATTGTGATTAGTCCAGAGTATAATCGTACCATTCCTGCAGCTCTAAAAAATGCTATTGAAGTTGGCTCTCGTCCAATGACTGACATTGCTTTCAATGGTAAGCCAACATTGGTTATCACGCAATCTGCAGGTAGCATGGGAGGCTTCGGGGCCAATCATCATATCAGACAGGCACTTGTTTTTTTGAATGCTATTGCCATGCCTCAACCAGAAGTGTATCTATCAGAAATTCATCACTTGATTGATAAGGAAGGGACTATTTTAAAAGCAGATACAGAGCAATTTTTACGAATGGTTGTTAAGAACTTTCTTGGGTTTGCGACATTATTTTGAAATGAGAAATAGTAAAAACAATAAGAAGCCTGAACCGATCAATCATCGAAGTTATTAAAAGAACAAACAAAAATCACCTTTTTGGGTGATTTTTGTTGCTTTTAAGGAACGATTTGTCTTTTTTATTATGGATTTTACAGAAAAACAGTAAACTTCTCATTTGACATAGTGACCACTTTATTATATTATATGGTGGTAACTTAGTGACGATATCATTCGTAAGACGATATGGTCACTAAAGAGAGGAGAATAATGTGACATTACTCGAAGTCAAAAATCTAACCAAAGTATTTGGTAAAAAACAAAAAGCGGCGCTTGAGATGGTCAAAGAAGGCAAGTCAAAAACTGACATTTTAGAAAAAACAGGCGCTACTGTCGGTGTCTATGATGCTAGTTTCGATATCAAAGAAGGTGAAATCTTTGTTATCATGGGTCTTTCAGGATCTGGTAAATCAACGCTGGTTCGCATGCTTAACCGTTTGATTGAACCATCGTCAGGTAATATTTTACTTGACGGCAAGGACATTTCTAAGATGAACGCAGAAGAACTGCGAAACGTTCGCCGTCACGATATTAACATGGTTTTCCAAAGCTTTGCCTTATTCCCACACAAGACGATCTTGGAAAATACAGAGTTTGGACTAGAGCTTCGTGGTGTTTCCAAAGAGGAAAGAACACAAGCAGCTGAAAAAGCTCTTGATAATGCAGGTCTCTTAGCCTTTAAAGACCAATATCCTAACCAATTATCAGGTGGTATGCAGCAGCGTGTTGGTCTAGCGCGTGCCTTGGCTAATAAGCCTAAAATCCTTTTGATGGACGAGGCTTTTTCAGCCCTTGACCCATTGATTCGTCGTGAAATGCAAGATGAACTCTTGGATTTGCAAGATGCTAGCAAGCAGACGATTATTTTCATCAGTCACGACTTGAATGAGGCGCTTCGCATTGGTGACCGTATTGCCCTTATGAAAGATGGTCAAATTATGCAAATCGGTACAGGTGAGGAAATTCTTACCAACCCAGCCAATGATTTTGTCCGTGAATTCGTTGAAGATGTTGATAGATCAAAAGTCTTAACAGCACAAAATATCATGATTAAACCAATCACAACAACACTAGAATTAGATGGTCCCCAAGTAGCACTGATGCGTATGCATACTGAGGAAGTATCTATGCTAATGGCAACCAATCGTCGTCGAGAGTTGATTGGAGCCGTGACTGCTGATGCAGCGCTGGAAGCTCGTAAAAAGGGCTTGCCACTGTCAGAAGTTGTTGATCGTGAAGTTCTAACGGTTTCTAAAGATACTGTTATCACGGACATTATGCCTCTTATCTATGATTCATCTGCACCGATTGCCGTGACCGATGACAATAACAAACTGATTGGAGTTGTTATTCGAGGACGTGTGATCGAAGCCTTGGCAAATGTCCAAGACGATGCAGAAGAAACAGTTGAGAAATAAAGAAAGAGGTAGTCTAGTTTGGATATTTTACAAAAACAATTACCAGTTGCTCAGCTGGTAGAAGCATTTACTGAGTGGATTACAAAGACCTTCTCAGGGCTCTTTGATTTGCTACAAAGTATTGGTAGTACTCTTATGGATTTTGTTACCAATACCTTACTATTTATTAACCCGCTATTATTTATCGTTTTAGCGACAGTGGCTGTTTTCTTCTTGGCTAAGAAGAAATGGCAAATTCCAACTCTAACTTTCCTTGGGTTCTTGTTTATCTATAATCAAGGACTCTGGGAAGAATTGCTCAATACCTTTACCCTGGTACTTGTGGCAAGTCTTATTTCGATAGTTATTGGTGTTCCATTAGGGATATGGATGGCTAAAAGCAATACTGTTAAGAACATTGTTAACCCAATTCTTGACTTTATGCAGACCATGCCGGCCTTCGTTTATTTGATTCCAGCCGTAGCCTTCTTTGGTATTGGTATGGTACCTGGTGTTTTCGCCTCCGTTATTTTCGCCTTACCGCCAACGGTTCGTTTTACTAACTTGGCTATTCGCGAAATTTCAACTGAATTGATCGAAGCATCAGATTCATTTGGGTCAACACCATCACAAAAACTCTTTAAGGTAGAGTTGCCACTGGCTAAAAATACCATTATGGCAGGTGTTAACCAAACCATGATGCTTGCACTTTCTATGGTGGTAACAGGTTCGATGATCGGGGCTCCTGGTCTTGGACGTGAAGTATTGTCCGCCCTACAAAAAGCTGATGTTGGTAACGGTTTTGTGTCAGGGATTTCCTTGGTAATCCTGGCTATCATCCTTGACCGTGTGACACAAGCTTTTAATGCAAAGTCAGAGGGTGGTAAGTCAAAATCAGCTGTCAATAAATGGGTAGGTATCGCAGCCTTAGTGGTCTTCTTTGGGGCAGCACTAGGACGTGTATTTGTTAATATGAACTCTGATAAATCTGGTAAAGGCGAAACCGTTCGTATTTCTTACGTACAGTGGGATTCAGAAGTAGCCTCAACCAATGTTATTGCAACAGTCTTAGAAGACCAAGGCTACAAAGTTGATATGACACCGCTTGATAATGCGGTTAACTGGCAAACCATTGCTAACTCAGATGCAGACTTTTCAACCAGTGCTTGGTTACCAGTTACACACGGTAATCAGTATAAAAAATATAAAGATAAACTGGATGATTTAGGACCTAACCTAAAAGGAACTAAATTAGGCTTGGTTGTTCCAGCTTATATGGAGGCTAACAGCATTGAAGAATTATCTGATCAGGCTGGTAAGAGAATTACCGGTATTGAACCTGGTGCAGGTATCATGAATGCTGCTGAAAATGCTCAAAAAGATTACAGTAACCTTTCTAGCTGGGAGTTAACATCTGCGTCAACGGGTGCTATGACATCTTCATTGGAAAAAGCGATTAAGTCTAAGGATGAGATCGTCATTACTGGATGGTCACCACACTGGATGTTTTCAAAATATGATTTGAAATATCTGGAAGATCCTAAAGGTTCATTTGGTGCTGAAGAAAACATCAACACCATTGCACGTAAAGGATTGAAAAAAGATATGCCTGATGTCTACAAAATTGTTGACAATTTTAACTGGACAACAGAAGATATGGAAGCAGTTATGCTTGACATGAATGACGGCATGTCTCCAGAAAAAGCAGCTCGTAAATGGGTTGATGCTAATCAAGATAAAGTTAAAAAATGGTTACCATAAGCCTTAAAGAATCCTAAAGAAGTCGATGAATCGGCTTCTTTTTTCGTTTTTTAAAAGTGTAAAATGGTATAATAAAAAGCATATCATCCTGAATCATAGGAGTGATTCTCCGAGTGATGTGATGTCATGATGTTGAATCGTTCATTGGATTCAAACCTTGTAGCTAGTGGAAAAGTTATTGACCCATACGACTACTTAACGGTCAAAAACCGTTGGCGCAACGGATCTGTTTTAAACCATTGGACAGAACTTATGTCCAAAAGGTGTTAACGTATAAGAACCGTTTCATCTAAATGGAGTCGCTATGATAAGACTTACCCAGTACCCCTAGTATTACTATTGAAGAAGAGTGAGAAAACATGTCTATTTATGGTCCATATGCCCAATACCTTCCCTTTATCCTTGATGATTTAGAACAGCGCATTCTAACAGCTAATCAGACGATCAAGGCAGCGACTGGTTTTAAATTATATGAACATCTTCATTCGCGAATTAAGACAGTGGAATCCATGCAGGAAAAGTTGGTTAGAAAAGGTTATGCCCAAACCCCGCAGTCTGCCTTGAAAAAAGTTCGAGATAGTATTGGTTTTCGAATCGTCTGTGCTTTTGTCGATGATATTTATCAGACGATCGAAGTGTTACGTGAGATGGATGATATTACTATCGTCGCAGAAAAAGATTATATTCAAAATGCAAAGCCAAATGGTTATCGATCCTATCATCTTATTCTTGAGATGGCAACCTCTTACCCTGATTGTGAAGGAAATGAGCAGGGACGCTATTATATTGAAATTCAACTAAGAACCATTGCCATGGATTCTTGGGCGAGCCTGGAGCATCAAATGAAGTACAAACGGACGGTCAAGCATCAGGAGATGATTACAAGAGAACTAAAGCGTTGTGCTGATGAGTTGGCTTCTTGTGATTTGACCATGCAGACCATTCGGGATTTGATTCAGATGGATAATCAACATAAGGAGTCGTCACTATGAAAATCTTATTAGCAGAAGATGAGCTACAAATGTCGCGTGTTTTGAGCGTTGCCCTTTCACGTGAAGGGTATGATTTAGACGTTGTTCATGATGGACAAGCAGCTGTTGAGATGGCTGCTCAAAATGCTTACGATGTGATGGTATTAGATATCATGATGCCAATAAAAACAGGTATTGATGCCCTCAAAGAAATCCGAGCTACTGGCGATGAGAGTCATGTCATTATGCTAACAGCTATGGCAGAAGTTGATGACCGCGTGACCGGCCTTGACTCGGGGGCAGATGATTATTTGACCAAGCCTTTTTCCTTGAAGGAATTGCTGGCTCGTTTACGCTCAATGGAGCGTCGTCTTGAGAAGATGTCGCCAAATATCATCGCAGTGGGTTCAGTAAAGCTCAATCTAGGAGAGCAAGAACTCTCTGCCGGAAATAGCATCCGATTATCGGGAAAAGAAGCTAAGATGATGGCTTATTTTATGCGACATCAAGGCAAAGAGCTAGCAGCAGATGACATTTTTACCCATATTTGGACCAAGGAGGAAAGAGACGAAGTTGACCCAAGCTACGTTTTTGTTTATGTTTCTTATTTGAGGCAGAAATTACAAGCAATAAAGGCGGATATAACAATATCAGATGCTGATGATGGGCAGTTTGTTTTGGAGCAAGTGGAAGGAGACCGTGATGTTTAAACGCTTGCGTATTCGTTTTATCCTCGTTGCCTCCTTAGCTATTTCCATATTGATGGCAACCATTCTTGGTATCACGACTTCTATCCGCTATTTTCAAACACAAGGTGAAATTTCGTCAGTCTTAGAAGTCTTATCTGAAAATAAAGGAAGCTTTCCTAGTTTGGATGAAACGGAGAAAAGGTTGGGACAGCCCACCAGTAAAGACACACTTAGCAAATATCGTTTTGTGAGTGCCAGGATTGCCAGTGATGGGACAGTGTATGATCTTAATACCAGTAATATCTCTGAATTATCATCTGAAGAAGCCATTGCCTATGCTGAAAATTTAGCTAAAAGTGGACATGAAACTGGCCGCTTTTCGGATGGCTTGCGTTATTATGCCTACCAAGTAAATCACTTAAAGAATAAGGAAACCTTTGTTGTCCTATTAGATACGACCGTCATTCTAGCAGAGTATCAAGCTCTCTTGAAAATCTCGATTTGGTTGGGGCTTGGGGGCATTCTTTTCTTTACAGTGATTATTAGTGTCTTATCCAAAAAGATCATTGAGCCCTATGTTCGGAATTATGAGAAACAAAAACGATTCATTACAAATGCTGGGCATGAGTTAAAGACACCATTGGCTATTATTTCTGCCAATAATGAACTGGTTGAATTGATGAACGGTGAATCTGAATGGACGCAGAGTACGACCGTTCAAGTTCGGCGTCTTACAGACTTGATTAATCAGATGGTAACGTTAGCTAGACTCGAAGAACAAGAGGAAGTGGTATTACATGATTTAGACTTTTCAGTGGTTGCTGAAGACGCTGCAGAAGATTTCAAAGGTCCTGTTATAAAGGATGGCAAAACCTTCCGAATGGACATTACACCGGGTATCCATGTCAAGGCAGAAGAAAAGTCACTATTTGAGTTAGTGACCATTTTGGTGGATAATGCTAATAAGTATTGCGATCCAGGCGGTGAAGTGCGCGTATCCTTGAAACCAATAGGAACTGTTTCAAAAAAAGCTAAGCTCAGTATTTCCAATACCTATAAAGAAGGGAAAAACCTTGATTATAGTCGCTTCTTTGAGCGTTTTTACCGAGAAGATGAGTCACATAACAATGACCGACAGGCAGGATATGGCATTGGCTTATCAATGGCAGAAAGCATGGTTAATCTATTTCATGGTAAAATTTCTGCCCATTATAAGAATGATAACATTACCTTTACTGTTATCTTGTAAAATAGCTTATCATGCTAAGGTCAACTCTTCTTTAATATAACCAATAAAGGCTTCTACAATGTCAGAAGTCTTTTTTTTGTTAGAAATAACATAACCTAATGTATGAAGAGAGCTATCGGATAAAGGAATTAGTGTGATATGGTCCTTTACAAAGCCTGTCACAATTCCCAAACCAGAAGCGTAGGCTTGCGTAGCTAAAAGAATATTCATCAAACTGCCGCGATCATTGGCATAGATCACTTTTTGACCATCTTCAATTGCCAAGGGATCTTCATCAAAGGTCATACCAGAATCATCTTGACTAAAGCGAATTTGAGCATACCCTTGCAAGTCAGATATGGTCAGTTCCTCTTTCTTAGCTAAGGGATGATTTTTGCTCAAAAAAATTTTTGTTTGAAAGTCTCCCAGTGGAATGAAAGAGAGGTCTTTTTGCTTGAGACTCCTTTCTAATGTGACTTTGTTACTATCATCGAGGTAAATAATCCCCAAGTCACTTTGAAACGAAGCAACACTATCAATAATAGCTTTTGTAGTGGTTTCAACGAGTTGAAATTCTTGATAAGAAGCAGAAAACTGCTCTGAAATAGTTGCCAAAGGTTGGGATAGAAAGTCATAGTGGTGACTAGCAACCACAAAGCTTTTCTTAAAGTCTTCTTGATAGCGATTTTGGAGCAAGTCCAATTCGCCAATAATCCGCTTGGCATATTTAATAAAGTCAAACCCATCTTCAGTCAATCGCGCCCCCGTATTGGAACGGATAAAGAGCTGAACCCCAAGTTCATCTTCTAATTGATGGATTGATGCCGAAAGGTTAGGTTGACTAACAAATAATCTTTTAGCAGCCTCACTAAAAGAGCCAGCTTCTGCAATTGTGACAACGTAACGACATTGTTGAAAATTCATGGGACCTCCAGAAACATGTATTAGGACTATTATAACAGAAGGTTGCTTGGTATTTTTAACAATCTGATAGTGACTTTTAGGATGGCTATAAGTTTTTCTTATACCCATCCATCAAAAATATAGATTGGTCAAGATAAGACTAACGTGTTAAGATAGTAACATCAAAAAAAGAGAGGTAGCATGTCATGGGGAAACCAATCATAGGGATTACAAGCACTGAAACAAAGGTATCACCTGACGGCTTGATGGTTCACAGCTCAGTGTCTCGACACTTTGCGCGTGCAGTCATTAAAGCTGGTGGGGTACCAATCCACATACCTGTTTGTAGTCCAGACATGGCTGAATCTTATGTTTCAATGATTGATCGTTTGATTTTATCAGGCGGTCAAGATGTTCAACCTTCTCTTTATCATCATGAAAATGACATTGATACTGGCCTTTATTTTCCAGAGCGAGATGATTTTGAAGTTGCTCTTGTCCAAGAAACCATTCGTCAGAAAAAGCCAATCATGGGGGTTTGTCGTGGGATTCAACTTTATAACACGGTACAAGGTGGTAGCTTGAATCTCGATATTAAGGGGCATCAATACGAGAATCCTGAAGTTCTTGTCCATGGTATTTCCGTTGAAAAAGGAAATGCACTTCACGATATTTTTGGAAACAAAGGTGCAGTCAATTCTCTACACCATCAAAGTATCAAAGATTTGGCACAAGGTTTGGAAGTTCTAGCGCGTGATAGCAAGGATGAAACCATAGAGGCTGTCCAGTCAAAAGATAAACGCAGCTTTCTTGGAGTCCAATGGCATCCAGAATACCTTTTGGACATCAATCCTAAAAGTCAAAACTTGTTTAATTATTTCATCAGTTTATAAACTGTCTCGTCAATGGCAATAGTAAGCAAGATTCCCAATAATGATATATAAAAAGTTCCGAAGTAAAATCTGATACTTCGGAACTTTTTGTATTTTAGAAATAATCCATCACAAATCATTTGTCATTCTCCTATCACGAGCTATCTCCCATGATTTTCACACTACCGTATACTGTCAGTAGCAAATCAAACGAAGGGCATAGTCACGTTACAACCTATTCTTTGTTAGAGGTTGTACAATCTCAACCTTTTAGAAAGAAAACGAGACATAAGCCGCTGATGATTTGCTGTAAGTTTTTTGATCAGAACAGTGAGTGAGTCTATGCCTTGCCTGGTTCTTGTTTTCCCAAGAATCCCTAAACTATTTAGACTAAGGGGGATAGAGTAATACCTGACTAGAATAGTAATAGTCTGTTTATAGGGGATGGATGAAATCGAAAGAAACATCAAACTCTCTGCGTTTATAGGAAAAATTAGCATATTTTTATCAAATGTTCATGAGACGATTAACCTTTCTAAGGGTTAATCGTTTTTAGGTAACAGCTTAGAAGAAAATTGATGCATCAAGTAGATAGTTTGTTAAGATATATTTACAATTATCTTATACTATCAGTCATTGTTTTATCATTTGTTAGAAAATCAGAATATTGTTTTAGTTTATCATTTTTCCTATTTTATCAAGACAAATATGCTTATCATAGCTTGATGTTATCAGTTTTAACGTTATCGAAAATAATTTTGAATTTTGAGAACTGATTATTACAATTAAATATTGACACGTCAGATGGTTTCTGTTACAATCACCATAATCAATGAGAGACTAATGTTAAACTAATGATTAACTTGTGATTAGAGGTTGGAAATGAATGAAGTTTTGAGACAGGAAAAGAAGTATTTGATTACTATCGAAGATTATTATCGTTTGTCTGAACAGTTTTCACAATTGATGACTTTGGACTCGCATAGTTCTGGTGATGGTTATTGTATTCGATCCTTGTATTTTGATTCGTTAGAGGATGTGGATTGGCATGAAAAAGATGATGGTGTCGATTTACGACGCAAGATTCGCTTTCGTAATTACGGCAGCCATAGTCAATTTGCAAAATTAGAAATGAAGCAAAAGCAAGGAGCCAATCAAAAGAAGCGGTCGTTACGTCTGTCTAGAGAGGACGCACAAGAATTGATTAGGGGAAATCATTCAGTGTTGTTATCTTACCCAGATGATTTTGCGGCAGAATGCTACGCTCTGATGAGTATGAAGCTTTATAGGCCTAAAACTGTCATTGAATACCAGCGAAAAGCTTTTGTGGCCAAAGAAAATAATATTCGGATTACCTTCGATCACCATATCATTGGAACTGAGTCCTGTTACGATATTTTTTCAGAAAACTTGAATCAAAATTATCTGTTAAATCCTTATTTGGTGATTTTAGAAGTCAAGTACAATGGATTTCTTTTATCTTATATTAAAGAATTGTTGACTTCTATAGATGGGAGTGAGTTGTCAGCAAGTAAATACTGCATGGGTAGAGCTATCAGCAAGCATTACAGATTTTAAAATTAGTAGTTAGTGTTTAAGAGAGAGGATTAAAATGAAACAGTTATTGAGAGAGATTTTGGAGCAAAATGGCAATTTGACCTTCCAAGATATGTTATTGCATATTCTTGTAGCGGCTTTATTGAGTGGAGCCATCTATATTTCATATGCCTATACGCATAGTGGGACTTCTTATAGTAAAAAATTCAATGTTTCTTTAATGACGTTAACAGTTTTAACAGCAACAGTAATGACAGTTATTGGTAATAATGTAGCCCTATCTTTGGGGATGGTCGGTGCCTTGTCTGTTGTCCGTTTTAGAACGGCTATTAAGGATTCAAGAGATACGACTTATATCTTTTGGACAATAGTAGTTGGTATCTGTTGTGGTGTTGGAGATTATGTCGTTGCTTCTTTAGGGAGTGGTGTTATTTTTATCCTGTTATGGATTATGGGCAGGGTTAGAAATGAAAATCGACTGTTATTAATTGTACGTTGTGATCGATTACTTGAAGTCGATGTAGAAGGTATATTTTTCAGATATTTTGCCGGCAGAGCCATCCAACGAGTCAAAAATTCGACGGCTGATTCCATCGAAATGATTTTTGAGATATCAAAAAAGGATTATGATAAATACTACCAAGAAGATAACCAACTAACAGCAAAAGTTTACCAATTAGGGAATATTGATTATTTCAATATTGTTAGTCAAAGTGATGAAATTAATGGGTAGACTTATGAGAGGAAAAGTAATTTATGTAATGACACTTATGGGGCTTTTCTTATTTATCATTTTGGCGGTTGGGCTACCTAAACGTCATCATAAGAGGGTTCATCATCACCAATTGCCTTCCTATCCTACCAATAAAGGGGGAAAGGGACTCAAGAGTCATCTGCCTATCATCAGCATTGATACAAACCATCAGACCATTCCTCTTGTCATGAAAGAAGAAGGAGAATACTTTAAGGAAAAAGATAATGTCTTAGCAAAAGTGGAACTTCGTGACCAGCTTGATCGGTCTCATGATATCAACGAAAAGCCTAGAGTAACAGCAAAAGCATTAGTTACCTATCGAGGAAACTCTTCACGTTATTTCGATAAAAAGTCTTTGAAAATCAAGTTTGTGACAAAAAAATTAGATAAAAAAGAATATAAGATTGCCGGCATGTCTAAAGAATCTGAATGGGTTTTGCATGGTCCTTTCCTAGATAGGAGTCTCATTCGGAATTATCTTAGCTATAATATTGCTGGTGAAATCATGGACTATGCCCCCAATGTTCGTTATTGTGAATTAATTCTTAATAATACTTATCAAGGACTTTATCTTGCTGTTGAAAGTATTGAGCAGGGAAAAAAACGTGTTGATATTGAAAAGAGTGATAAAAGGTCTCATAAAACCGCTTATATTGTAGCTTGGGATAGAGAACATAAGGCCAAACAAAAACTTGATAATTATCTCCATTATAGCCATCAAGCTGGGGTTTCAGCGTTAGATGTTAAATATCCAGGCAAAAACCGATTGACACCAGGACAGTTAGACTTTATTAATAAAGATATTAGCCATATTGAAAAAATACTCTACTCCTATGATTTTAGTCAGTATCCTAAATACATAGATCGGAAATCATTTGCAGACTATTTTATCATTAATGAATTTTTTCGAAATGTAGATGCTGGGAAGTTTTCAACCTACCTATATAAAGACTTACGTGGAAAAGTTAAATTGGCAGTCTGGGACTTTAACAATGCTTTTGACAATCAAATTGAAAGCAAAGTTGATGAAGCTGATTTTACATTGACAGATGTCCCTTGGTTTTCAATGTTGGTCAAGGACCGAGAATTTGTTGATTTGGTTATTCAAAGGTATCATGAATTGAGGCAAGGCGTCTTGGCAACGGATCATTTAAACGCTTACATAGATGAAACGGTTTCTTTTTTAGATTCAGCTATTGATCGAAATAATGATAAGTGGGGCTATGTTTATCAACTCGAACATCCCGATTCAAGAAATTATTTACTGCCTTTGGATCGTAATGTGACGAGTTATGAGCAATCAGTTGATCAGTTAAAAACATTTATTAGGCGAAGAGGAAGATGGCTAGATAAGCATATTGAGACCTTGTACCAATACAGTGCCCCTTCTAAGAATGTCAATACTACTTTGGAGTAACTCATTATGAAAAGATATTTAAGTATTGTTGGTTTATTGACTATCGTGCTGAGTTTTAGCTATTATTTTTATTATTTTGATGGGAGCCTTTATCTGCCAAACGGACTTTTTGAAAAATCCATCAAAACTAATTTTCAAGTCAAAGGCAAGCATATTTGCCAGACACAATCTGGTCAGCCTTTTCAAGTCAAAGGTGTTGACTTGGAGTCTTCTCTTGCAGGTTATCATCAAAATGAGTTTCCAATTGACGAGGCCACCTATCGGAAATGGTTTCGGAAGATTACTGCTATGGGAGCCAATACCATTCGAGTGAAGATGCCGATGAATGTTGCCTTTTACGATGCTCTTTACCATCATAACCGAGAAGAAGATATTCCCCTTTATTTATTGCAGGGTTTCCGGATTGATTCCTATCGAAATAATGCTGCTATGACCGCTTTTGACAATCCTTACCGAGGTTATTTATTACGTGAAGCTAAGGGAGTTGTGGACATCATTCATGGTCGTAAACAGGTTTGGAATACGGATTTTGGTAGCAGCCATTACCATCACGATTTAAGCAAGTGGCTGCTTGGTTATATTGTTGGCGATGATTGGAACAGTGGAACGGTAGCTTATACTAATCACCAGCAAAAGCCCCAGCGCTTTAAGGGGAATTATTTTTCAACATCGTCCGATGCCAATTCATTTGAAACGGTGTTAGCCGAAGTGATGGAAGAAGTGATTCATTATGAGAGTAAAAAATATGGTTGGCAACACCTTATCAGTTTTTCAAACTCTCCTATGACAGATCCTTTTTTATACCATAAACGTTTTGCAGCTCAGGCCCCTAAATATGTGTCTCTCAATATCGAACATATTAAACCGAGTGCTCAGGTTAAGGCTGGTATATTCGCTTCTTATAAAGCTTTTGATTTTCATCCAGATTATAAAGATTATCTTCTTTTTCATCGAACGGGCGTCGATAATGACATTGTTAGACAGGTTAAAGCCTTATCCTTGGCTCAAGGATATGTCAGATTATTGACTGCCTTTCATAAAAAGCCTGTCCTTGTTACAGGTTTTGGTTATTCTACATCTAGAGGAGTCGATAAAGATCGAATTGATCAAACGGAACTGCCAATGACTGAAGAAGTACAAGGCAAACGCATTGTGGCTGATTATAAGTCCTTTATTGATTCTGGCACAGTGGGAGCTACTATTAATGCGTGGCAAGATGATTGGAATGCTAGAAGTTGGAATACTTCCTTTGCGACAGATAAACATAGCAATTTTCTTTGGGGAGATGTGCAAGTTTATAATCAGGGATATGGTCTTATGGGCTTTGAAAATGCACTGAAAACGCACCGTATTGATGGCAAAAAGGGGAAGAAAGAATGGCAAAAACCTCTCGGAAACCAAAAGAAAGGCCACCGCTTGTTTGTTGATAGCGATCAAACCTATCTTTATTTAGGATTAGAAGGTAGCTTTAGTGATAGTAATCAGGAACTTGTGATTCCGATAGATGTAACGCCAAACTCAGGTAGTCAAAAGGCAACTGGTATTTCGGCAAGCTTTGAAAAAAAGAGCGACTTTTTACTGTTGCTCAATCCTAAAGGTCAATCGCGATTGTTAGTTCAAGAAACTTATAATGCTACTAAAGCAAACTATTTAAAACAAATGAATGGTAAAGATTTTTACACCTATCCGCCTGAGAAAGATTCGAAGCAGTTTGATTTGGTTACGATGGTTTTACGTAATACAACTATTCTTGAAGATATCGAAAAAGCAGGAGCAGCTGAGAGGTACCTACCAACTTTCCCAACGGGACTCCTAAGAAAGGGAACGGATCACCATGGAGTTAAGATGCTTGATTCTCAAACAGATATTGTCTTTGGGGAAAAGTGGACTGAAATGCGGATTCCATGGCAACTGTTGAATTTTTCTAATCCGGCTACAAAACGCATTCACGATAATTATTTTCAGCATTATGGTGTCAAACAAATGGAAAGTAAAACGATTGCTCTGGGATGCGGATTAGCACAGTCACAAGAGACTATTAGTATGGCTGACTATCCGTTAGCCAATTGGGAAAGACCCAAAGTTAAAGCTTTTCTAAAAGCGTCATATTCTATTATTAAAAGAGAGTGGAATAAAAAAGGAGAGTAGTAATATGGTACATCGCGTTTTATATTTTTATATTATCATTTGTGTAGCGTTAATTATTTTTAATCTTAGTTATATTCTGAAGCAGCGTTTTATTCAGTTTCAAAGACCTCATTTCTTTGATCACTGGACAAAAAGACGGTAAACGCTAAGATGGAGGAGAAAGAAGCATGAAACTATTCTTTACTTTTTTGCAGATATCACAGCTCATTTTTTTAGTGCTGTTGATTGCTTATGCCAGTTTTTTAATAGTTTCTATCGTTATTGGAGGGGTCCATCTTTATGAAAAGCGAAAAAGTAAAGCCAATTTAGCGCATTGTTCGAGCGATATTGCGGTTTCTATTATAGTTCCAGCCTATAATGAGGCAATGACTATTATCAGTTCGATTGATTCTTTACTTCATCTTGATGATGACAACTATGAAATTATCGTGGTTGATGATGGTTCTATTGATCAAACGTCAGAGTTGTTAAAAGATCACTTCCAACTCTCTCTTCATCCAAAAGATATCAATCAACACATCCTGACTAAGCCCTGTAAAGCGGTCTATAAAGGAGAAGCCAATGGCATACAGCTTACCTTGATTAGTAAAGAAAATGGAGGTAAGGGAGATGCTTTAAATATGGGAATCAATGCTTCTTGTTATGACTATTTTGTGTGCTTGGATGCAGATTCAATGTTGCAGGCAGATTCTTTAACCCAAATTGTGAAAATAGTCCGTCAAGATCCAACAGTAGTGGCAGTAGGTGGCTTAGTCCAAGTTGCTCAAGGGGTTAAAATTGAAAAGGGACAAGTGGTCTCTTACCATCTTCCTTGGCATGTGATTCCTTGTGTTCAAGCGATTGAATATGATTCTTCATTTTTAGGAGCTCGTATTTTCCTAGATTATTTGAAAGCTAATTTGATTATTTCGGGTGCTTTTGGTCTTTTCAAAAAGGATGTGGTGAAAGCTGTCGGTGGATACGATACACAGACTCTTGGAGAAGATATGGAGTTGGTCATGAAACTACATTTTTTCTGTCGCAATAATCAGATTCCATATCGTATTTGTTATGAGACAGATGCGATTTGCTGGAGTCAGGCGCCAACTAGTTTAGGAGATTTAAGAAAGCAGAGACGGCGTTGGTTTTTAGGTCTTTATCAATGTTTGAAAAAATATAAAAGTATTTTTGTCAATTATCGTTTTGGGGCAGTTGGGTCTATTTCGTACATGTATTATATTTTATTTGAATTATTATCTCCTTTTTTTGAACTTTTTGGAATTGGAGTCGTTTTATTAGCCCTAATATTCCACCAACTCAATGTTCCCTTTTTCTTTTCTCTCATTTCGCTGTATATTTTTTATTGTATTTTAATTACTTTAACGGCTTTTTTGCATCGTATTTATTCTCAAAAACTAATGATTGGGATTATGGATATCGTCAAAGTTATTTATATAGCTATTTTTCGATATCTCGTGTTACACCCTATATTGACTTTAGTTAAAGTAGCTGGCATTATTGGCTATCGCGAGCATAAGAATGTTTGGGGGCAACTGAAACGCGAAATTCAGATGCAGGAATACGATCATTCACTTTCTCAGAGGAGTTCAAAACAATAGAAGGCATAGGATAGGTTTTTTAAAGGATTGTCATAAAAAACTTTATCTGTAAAAATATCCTTAAAATAGTCGCGCCCAAGGTATGAAGTAAGTATTGTTTGTAGACATCGAAAAACACCATCACAAAATCAATCAAAGTAGTAAACTTAAAGATAGGAACTACGATGATTGATTTTATTTTTTTATAGAAGATATGTAGGCATTTATGACGAACGATGTTGAAAAATTGGAAAGTCAGTTCCTATTAACTCTAGGAGTTATTCTATTAGCAACTGTCTTATATGTTTTTAGACAAGGGTAAATAAACTTTCAGCATTTTCCTCTTTGCAAGAGTTTTCGCCTTGGAAAGACTTTCTAGAAGGTAGGTTATCTATTTCCCAGCTTTCAAGCCATGCTGCTTAGCTGTTTCTAGTAAGCTCATGGTGACGCAGAGTCACCTCTAGTTCTTCGTTTCCATGTAGAAATATCTCAAATAATAGGTCAGCTGGCTGTTGCTTTCTAAGTCTCTATAAGTGAGGAGTAGTGGCGGTGTCAATAGCTTCTTTCACAAGAAAGGAGGACGGCATAATATCATAGAATGAAACAAGAATAAGGCAACAATACTTCAAGAAAAGTGCAGCAACGAAGCGATAGTTTGCTGAGGTATGTTACGAAAATCTGGTGAATGTATCATATAACATGATATCATCATGGTGTCGTCGTTATATGGTTTTTGTTTCATGTTATGATACTGACTAGAGTCTATGTGTTAGTTGGTGATCACTTTGTCAGAAAAGAACCGCAGTTAAGTGGATGATAGATTAGATCCTGGTTTTTGAATTGAATGCCATATGACATTATAAGAAGTGGTGAAGAGAGATAAATTTAGCAATAAGCTGGAGCTTCTTAGGGATGACTGGCTTTATTGTAGAAATGAGTCTTGCTAAGAACAAAAAGGGAACGCTGGTTAGTTAGGGAGATTTCGTTGGAGACGAGTCGAAATAGACT
This sequence comes from Streptococcus halotolerans, assembly GCF_001598035.1. Taxonomy (NCBI): domain Bacteria; kingdom Bacillati; phylum Bacillota; class Bacilli; order Lactobacillales; family Streptococcaceae; genus Streptococcus; species Streptococcus halotolerans. The sequence goes on from NZ_CP014835.1 coordinate 354,889, forward strand.
GAAGAACAAAGGGTTATTAAGTTCTTGTTGAGGTGTTTCAATAAAAATGGCTATTTGGAAATAGTCTGACAATAGTTAAAAAAGGACGTTACTCATTCATTTAAGTTGTTATTTTTAAATTGTGAAAAAATTTAGGGTACCGGAAGGGGTTCTTTGAAGTATAAGTCGCATTTTCTTTAAAAATACGGTAAAATAGTTCTGTTATAAAACGTCAAAAGAAAAGATAAAGTTATGAAATCTATTGGAATAGGTAAGTCACATAGTAAGATCATTTTGATGGGAGAACATTCTGTTGTCTATGGTTTTCCAGCTATTGCCTTGCCGCTCAAAAATATTGAAGTGACCTGTCAATTAACACCAGCTAAACAGTCGCTAAAAATGACCATTGCTGATCCTTTGGTTACGGCTATTTTTGCTGCTTTAGAGTATTTGGAAATCTCACATGCAAAAATAAAGTATGAGATTATCTCATCCGTTCCACAAAGACGTGGGATGGGGTCTTCAGCAGCGGTAGCAATTGCCGCTATTCGCTCTGTTTTTGATTACTATGAACGGGATTTGGACACTCAAACCTTAGAGATATTGGTTAATCAGGCAGAAATTATTGCTCACACTAATCCAAGCGGTCTTGACGCTAAGACCTGTTTAAGCGATAAGGCCATTAAATTCATTCGAAATATCGGATTTTCAACCCTAGAAGTTGATTTGGATGCCTATCTCGTCATTGCTGATACAGGCATTCATGGTCATACTAGAGAGGCAGTTGAAAAAGTTGAAAGCCAAGAGGAAAAAGCATTGCCATTATTACATGGACTCGGTCAGTTGGCCGATGCCTTTGAAGAAGCCCTTGCCGACAAAAACTTAGAACGTATGGGCTTGGCGATGAACCATGCCCACGATTTACTAGATGAATTAGGTGTGTCAAGTCCAGAATCTAACCATCTCGTGCAGATTGCTAGAGAAGGGAAAGCTCTGGGTGCCAAGATGTCAGGTGGGGGTCTAGGCGGTTGTATCATCGCTCTCGTCCATACCAATGAAGAAGCAGAGCAGCTATCTCAAGTATTAGAAAAAGAAGGAGCCGTTAACACATGGATCGAAAACCTGTAAAGGTCAAATCGTACGCCAATATTGCCATTATTAAATATTGGGGAAAAGCAGATGCTGACAGAATGATTCCTTCCACCAGCAGCATTTCGCTGACTTTGGAAAATATGTTCACTGAAACGCAATTAACACCTTTGGATAAGGCAAGTTCAGATGAATTTTATATCGGAGATGTCAAACAAGGAGCTGATGAACTTAATAAAATGAGTAAGGTCCTTGACCTCTTTCGTCAAGACCCGTCAGAGTTTGTCAAAATAGAGACTTGGAATAATATGCCAACAGCTGCAGGACTGTCATCAAGTTCCTCTGGTTTGTCAGCTCTTGTTAAAGCAGCTAATGACTACTTTGACGCTAATAAGTCACAAAGTGAGCTGGCTCAAATGGCTAAGTTTGCCTCTGGTTCTTCTTCACGCTCTTTCTTTGGCCCTTTAGCGGCTTGGGATAAAACGACTGGAGACATTTACCGCGTTGAGACTGACCTCAAACTTGGTATGATTATGCTAGTTTTGAACGACCAAAGAAAATCTATTTCAAGTCGTGAAGGCATGAAACGTGCTTCAGAAACGTCAGGTTACTTCTCAGAGTGGATCAGGCAGTCCGAGCAAGATTACAAGGATATGCTGACCTATCTAAAAGCTAATGACTTTGAAAAAGTTGGAGAATTAACAGAAGCTAATGCTCTCCGTATGCATGAAACGAACCATCAGGCCCAGCCAGCCTTTTCTTATCTAACTGACAAAACTCAGGAAGCTATGGACTTGGTCAGAAACTTACGTCAAGCTGGTGCGAAATGTTACTTTACCATGGATGCAGGACCAAATGTCAAAGTGCTTTGCCTAGAAAAAGATATGGAAGACTTGGCGGCTATCTTCCAAAAACATTATCAAGTGATTACTTCTCCAACAAAGGTGCTGTAAGATGATGAAAACCATCAGTGTTAAAACCGGAGGAAAGCTCTACCTTGCTGGAGAGTACGCCGTTTTGACTCCCGGAAAAACAGCTCTTATTAAAAACATCCCCCTTTACATGACAGCTCAGGTGAGTCAAGCGACTCACTTGCAGCTCAAGTCTGACATGTTTGATTATGCTGTGAATATGACAGCTGACAAAGGCTATGCTTTGATTCAAGAAAGCGTGCGTACGTTTGCTGCTTTCCTTGATAAGAAGGTGGAAGACTTAGTCCCCTTTGAATTGTCTATTTCAGGCAAGTTGGAAAAAGATGGTAAGAAGTTAGGAATCGGCTCGAGCGGGAGTGTCACGGTGCTCACCATTAAAGCGTTAGCAACTTTCTTTGACGTTCCCCTCAGTAAGGACCAGCTTTTCAAACTAGCTTCCTACACCTTGCTCAAGATGGGAGACAATGGTTCCATGGGAGATATCGCCTGTATTACCTACGACGACCTTGTCGCTTATACATCCTTTGAACGCAACGCCATTTCGTCTTTACTTTTAGAAAAATCCTTAAAAGAACTTTTGGCTATGGATTGGGGATACGAGATTGTCACTCTAAAGCCCAAGCTAACAGCTGATTTTTTAGTAGGGTGGACTGCTCAGCCAGCATTGTCTAGTCAGATGATTAAAGATCTCAAAAATCATATTTCAGCTAGTTTTCTAGAGCAGACACAAAAGCAAGTTTTATGTGCTAAAGCAGCTTTAATAAAAGGCGATAAAGACATTCTAAAAGAATCTTTAGAAACAGTTAGCGATCTACTAGCTTCACTTAGCCCAGCTATTTACACGGACAAATTATTGGCACTCAAAGAAGCTAGTCAAGATTTGGATGCTATCGCCAAGTCTTCAGGAGCAGGTGGTGGCGATTGTGGCATTGCCTTGTCTTTTAATCCTGAAAACACAGCCATCTTAAAAGAGTGCTGGAAAAAAGCTGGAATTGAGATTCTCTATCAAGAAAGTTGGTAAGCATGACAGACTTAGCATTGATTAAACCAAGTATAGACTATTTGGAAACCATTGCTGCCTATAAAAATGAATTTGCGCAAGCAAATGAGCATCTTTATGGTGGTGCGCATTTGGAAAATGATGTCGATTTAGGCGCTTGGATTGCCTACACTCAAGCCATCGAAACAGAAAGTGGCGTTAAAGAGGGACAGGCACCATCGTCAACCTTTCTTTGTGTGCGTCAAGCAGACCAAAAGATGGTTGGCATTTGTAATATCAGGCATCATCTGAAGCAAGATTCTTTAATTCATTTTGTTGGTCACATTGGTTACTCGATTTGTCCCAGTGAGCGGCGAAAAGGTTACGCCAAAGAACAATTAAAACTTGCTTTAAAGGAAGCCTACAAACTTGGCATCACAAAAGTTTTGGTGACTTGTGATGCGGATAATCTTGCTTCTGAAAAAACCATTTTAGCTAATGGTGGGGTTTATGACAATACCTATGTCGACCCAGACGATTATTCTCAAACCAAACGATTCTGGATAGAGGTAAACCATGGAGATAAACCGTAAAGACGATCATATAAAATATGCCTTAAAGTACCAATCGCCCTATAATAGTTTTGATGATATGGAGTTGATACACCGTTCTCTGCCAGATTATGATTTGGACGAGATTGATCTGTCCACTCAATTCTTGGGTATGGATTTTGACTTTCCTTTTTACATCAATGCTATGACTGGTGGTAGCCAGAGAGGGGCTGAAATCAATCGAAAATTAGCTCAGTTAGCAGAAGCAACTGGCATTATCATGGTGACGGGTTCCTATTCTGCCGCTTTAAAAGATCCAACGGATACTAGCTTTCAAGTAAAAAAACATCATCCCAATCTTACTCTAGCGACTAACATTGGGATTGATAAGGACTATAAACTTGGACTACGGGCTGTTGAAGAGATGGCGCCTGCATTTCTTCAAGTGCATGTTAATCTTATGCAGGAACTTCTTATGCCAGAAGGAGAGAGGCATTTTCGTTCCTGGAAGAAAAATCTTGCCGATTATGCTAAGCAGATGCCTGTCCCTGTCATGCTTAAGGAAGTGGGATTTGGACTGGATTTGAAAACCATGGAAACAGCTTATGATTTAGGATTTAGAGCTTTTGATATCTCTGGTAGAGGGGGGACCAGTTTTGCCTATATCGAGAATGAGCGTGGTGGTGATCGTTCATTTCTTAATGAATGGGGACAAACTACTGTACAAGCTCTTTTAAATGCCCAGCCCATGATGGCTAAAGCTGATGTTTTAGCCTCTGGTGGTGTTCGCCATCCATTAGATATGATCAAATGTCTTGTTCTTGGAGCCAAAGCAGTGGGCTTATCCAAAACAGTCCTAGAATTGGTCGAAACCAAACCAATAGAAGAAGCTATTGCTACGGTTAATGGCTGGAAAGATGATTTGCGCTTGATTATGTGTGCTCTAAACTGTCAAAAGGTATCGGACTTAAATAAGGTCGACTATATGCTTTACGGCAAATTGAATCACCTCAAAAAAGAGGATATCAAAAACTGAAGCTAGCTGTGCTAGCTTCAGTTTTCTTGTCTCAATTTTTGGAGCAAGGCTTTAGAGGTTTCCAAGTTCATGTGTTTTTCTTTTAAGAGCTCTTGAACTAATGGTCCAACTTCTTTGTCTTTGGCACCAGCAAGAAGTGCTAAGGATTTAGCCTGTAATTTCATGTGCCCTGCTTGGATTCCCGTTGAGGTCAAAGCCTTCAGGGCTGCAAAGTTTTGCGCTAAACCAAGTGATGCAATCAAGCTAGCAAGTTCTTTAGCGTTAGGATTGCCTAACAAGTCATGAGCGACTTGAACGGTTGGATTGAGACCAATAGAACCACCTCTAGTGGCGATTGGCATTGGTAAAGTCATATGTCCCTTGATAGTGGCAGCTTCTTCATCGTAACTCCAGTGGCTCAACCCTCTGTACTGACCATCTCGGCTAGCATAGGCATGAGCACCAGCTTCAATCGCACGCCAGTCGTTACCTGTTGCCATAACCAAAGCGTCAATGCCATTAAAAATGCCTTTATTATGAGTGCTAGCACGATAGGAGTCAACTTGTGCTAGTCGACTGGCCATGACCAGTTTTTGCGCCAGGTGATGCGCCTCTTCCTTATTCCGACTAAGGCTAGAAATATTAACTTGACAGTCAGCTGAAACTAAACTTTCTGTAGCATAGTTAGAGAGGATGGCCATTAGAGATTGTCCTTGGGACAATTCTTCTAAAGAAGGAACCAGGGCTTCCATCATGGTGTTGACCATGTTAGCTCCCATAGCTTCTTGGGTATCCACTGAAACATAAACTATAAGAAAGTCTTCTTTTGGCTCTAACCAGAGGTTTCGAGTACCGCCACCACGTTTGACGATGGAAGGGTGGGCTTGATTCGCTAGGCTAAGCAAGAAGGCCTTTTTCTCTAAAATACTAGCAGTGGCCTCGTCAACATTAGGCACTTCAAAGAGGGCAACCTGTCCAATCATTTGACGATTATGGACAGTGGTTGTAAAACCTCCTGAACGTTTAATCATTTTAGCGGCGAAGCTAGCAGCAGCTACTACAGAAGGTTCTTCCGTCACCATAGGTAAGTGATAGGTTTTACCATTGACCAAAAAGTCAGGGGCGATGGCAAAAGGTAGAGACAGCTCAGAAACGACATTTTCGGCCATTTGATTCGCTGTTTCTAGCGGTAATTTTTTCTGTTGTTGTAGAATCTCTTGGCTCTCTTCTTTGAGCAAGCCAAACTCTCTAATCAGGTCAATCCGTTCTTGTGGGCTTTTTTTAGCAAAGCCAGTCCATTTTAAATTAGTCATGTTCTTTTCTCACATAGATGCGTTGATGATTTTGGATTTGTTCTAAGGCGAAGCTCCCTGTATCATAAGTGTCAAACTTGGCATTTCCTTCTTCAGTCAAATCAGGTTCTTCATAAAAGAGTTTTTCATAAGCACTGATACTAAGAGCGCTACGCTTCTCCAAGTCAGCTGTGCGATCACTGCGGAGCATTTCCTTAAAACCATCTATCAAGTGAAGGGAGAAAATTTCAGAAACAGCGCCAGAGCCATATGAAAAGAGCCCAATTTTATCACCAGCTTGGAGTGTTTGACTATTTTCTAAAAGAGACAGTAAGCCTAAATAGAGCGATCCGGTATAGATATTGCCGACTTTTCGACTATATTGAATTGAAGCCTCAAACTGATCGGTCAAGTGGTTTTTAAACGATTCATCTAAGTCCTTAGGCATGATTTTTTTGAGTCCTTTTAAGGCTAACTTAGGGTATGGCAAGTGGAAGCAAAAAGCAGCAAAATCTTCTAAGTTGGCTTGATGTCGTTTTTGGTACTCGGCCCAAGTTGTTTTGAGACTATCTAAATATTGTTTGGTTGAGTAAATACCATCAACAAAGGGTGTTGTTGAATAGTTTGGACGCCAGAAATCATAGATATCACGGGTTTGAGCGACATTGTCATCTGAGAAAGCGGCAATGCGAGGATTGGAAGTTACTAACATGGCGACAGCTCCTGCCCCCTGAGTGGCTTCACCAGCAGATGCGATACCATATTTGGCGATGTCACTTGCGATAACGAGCACTTTGCGGTCAGGATTTTTTTCCACATGCAATTTAGCATAGTTTAGCCCTGCGGTTCCTGCGTAGCAAGCTTCTTTCATTTCCACAGAACGAGCAAAGGGTTGGATACCAAGGAGTTGATGAACATAGACGCTGGCTGCTTTGGATTGGTCAATACCGGATTCCGTCGCTACGATAACCATGTCAATAGTTGTCTTGTCGTCATCTGTCAAAATAGTTTGAGCAGCAGAAGCCGCCAAGGTGACAATATCTTCTGTAATCGGTGTGATACTTAAGGCATCCAACATCAGACCTGTTGTGTATTTTTCGATTTTTTGCCCACGGGCTTGGGCCAATTCTTCTAACTTTAAAACGTACTGACTGGTTGCAAAACCAATCTTATCAATTCCGATGGTCATAAAACCCTTCCTTCATCTCTTCATAAAATGTTTTAGTAATTAAATTGTAACATAAAACGAGCCGTTGCTTGTTATTTTGGCATATGATTTGATAAAAGTGATGGAATGATTTAATAACTATTTTTCTAGTGGAAAAAAAGAGTAAAATTCGATAAACTATACTAGTTATAGAAAAATAAACGAGGTAACTGAGTCCATGACAAAAGCAGATGATATTTTTAAAGCCAATATTAAGCGTATCTTAGACGAGGGTGTCATGTCTGAACAGGCTCGTCCCAAGTATAAGAATGGTCAAACGGCTAATTCAAAGTATGTGACCGGAGCATTTGCGGAGTATGATTTAGCAAAGGGAGAGTTTCCTATTACCACTTTGCGTCCAATTCCTATAAAATCTGCTATTAAAGAAATTCTTTGGATTTATCAAGATCAATCTAATAGTCTGGATGTTTTAGAAGAAAAGTACAATGTTCACTATTGGAATGATTGGGAAGTTGGTGACAGTCGGACGATAGGAGAGCGTTACGGAGCTGTCGTTAAAAAACATGACATTATCCATAAGATTTTGAAGCAACTGGAAGAAAATCCATGGAATCGTCGTAATGTCATCTCGCTTTGGGATTATGAGGCTTTTGAAGAAACAGGTGGTCTCCTCCCTTGTGCCTTTCAAACCATGTTTGATGTTCGACGGGTAGATGGCGATATTTACTTGGATGCAACGTTGACCCAACGTTCAAATGATATGTTGGTAGCGCATCATATTAATGCCATGCAATACGTTGCTCTTCAGATGATGATTGCCAAACATTTTGGTTGGAAGGTTGGGAAATTCTTTTATTTCATTAACAACCTTCATATTTATGATAATCAATTTAACCAAGCTAATGAGTTATTAAAACGTGAACCCAGTGTTCATCAGCCACGATTGGTATTAAACGTTCCAGATAAGACTAATTTCTTTGATATTAAAGCAGAAGATTTTCAATTGGTGGATTACGATCCTGTTAAGCCACAATTAACATTTGATTTAGCTATCTAGTGATTTTATGTCAGCATTTTTGCTTAAATTTTGCTAGAATAAAAATGATAGATATTAAAAAGTAGGAAGCAAATGAGCAAAGATATTATTGCCATATGGGCAGAAGATAACCATCATTTAATTGGTCACAAAGACAGCTTGCCATGGCGTCTACCAAAGGAATTAAAACATTTTAAAGACACCACCATGGGGCAAGTCTTGCTGATGGGAAGGGTGACTTTCGAGGGAATGAACCGCCGCGTTCTTCCTGGAAGACAGACTATCGTTTTGACGAGGGATAAAGACTACCAAGCTGACGATGTTATTGTCCTACACTCAAAAGCAGAAGTGCTTGATTGGTTTGACAACCAAGACAAAACCTTGTTTATTGTTGGCGGAGCTCGTATTTATCAGAGCTTTTTATCGGTGGCTAATAAGTTATTAAAGACGGAAGTCGATGGTGTTTTTGAAGGGGATACCTATTTTCCTGATTATCCCGAAACAGACTTTGAACTAGTTTCTGAAAGATTTTTTGAAAAAGACGACAAAAACGCATATAACTTTACAGTTAAAGAATTGGTAAGGAAGGTGAAGTAAGCCATGCAGCGTAGTTTATTTGGTGTTTTTACCGCATGTTTGGCGATCATCTGCTTTTTATGCGCATTGCCAGCGTTCAAAAAAAACCGATACGGATTAGGAGTCATTTTTTTATTAAATGCCTTTACAAATCTAGTTAATACGATTCATGCCTTTTACGGTACACTATTTTAGGAGATAAGAAAAATCATGGTTGGAAATCGAACGAATGATACAATGGTTTATTGCTCTTTTTGTGGCAAAAACCAAGATGAAGTCAAAAAAATCATTGCCGGAAATGGTGTCTTCATCTGTGATGAATGTGTTGCTTTATCACAAGAAATTATAAAAGAAGAGTTAGCTGAAGAAGTTTTAGCTGATTTGACAGAAGTTCCAAAGCCAAAAGAATTGTTGGCTATTTTAAACCAATACGTTGTTGGTCAGGATCGAGCTAAACGTGCCTTGGCAGTAGCAGTCTACAATCACTACAAACGGATTAGTTTTACAGAGAGTCGTGATGAGGAAGATGTCGTTCTTCAAAAATCGAACATTCTAATGATTGGTCCAACAGGTTCGGGAAAAACATTCTTAGCCCAAACCTTGGCTAAAAGTCTCAACGTCCCATTTGCCATTGCTGATGCGACATCCTTGACAGAAGCTGGTTATGTGGGAGAAGACGTTGAGAATATCCTGTTGAAACTGATCCAAGCAGCCGACTACAATGTAGAACGAGCTGAACGTGGCATTATCTACGTCGATGAAATTGATAAAATTGCCAAAAAAGGTGAGAATGTTTCCATTACACGCGATGTTTCGGGTGAAGGGGTACAACAAGCACTTCTCAAAATTATCGAGGGAACGGTTGCCAGTGTGCCGCCACAAGGGGGACGTAAACACCCAAGTCAAGAAATGATTCAAATTGACACGAAGAACATTCTGTTTATTGTTGGTGGTGCTTTTGATGGTATCGAAGAGATTGTTAAACAGCGTCTCGGCGAAAAGATCATTGGATTTGGTCAAAATAGTAAGAAAGTTTCAGATGATTCGTCTTACATGCAAGAAATCATTGCCGAAGATATTCAAAAATTTGGTCTTATTCCGGAGTTCATTGGTCGCTTGCCTGTCACAGCAGCGCTTGAACAGTTGACGGTTAATGACTTGATTCTCATTTTGACAGAACCTAAAAATGCGCTTGTTCGCCAATATGAAACCCTGTTATCATATGACAACGTCGAATTAGCATTTGATCGTGAAGCCTTAGAAGCCATTGCTGCTAAAGCTATTGAACGTAAAACAGGTGCGCGCGGCTTACGTTCCATCATTGAAGAGACCATGATGGACATCATGTTTGAAGTTCCAAGCCAAGAAGATGTCAAGCGTGTTCGGATTACCAAAGATGCAGTAGATGGTACAGGTCAACCGATTTTAGAAACGGCTTAGGAGAATTTATGGCTGAAGAACAGGTTTTAAATACCCACAATGCCTCAATCCTTTTGAGTGCTGCAAATAAATCTCATTACCCCCAAGACGATTTACCCGAGGTAGCTCTAGCTGGTCGTTCAAATGTAGGGAAGTCTAGCTTTATTAATACGCTTTTGGGACGCAAGAATCTAGCACGTACGTCAGGAAAACCAGGAAAAACACAATTGCTAAATTTCTTCAATATCGATGATAAACTGCGATTTGTTGACGTCCCTGGCTATGGTTATGCCAAGGTATCCAAAAAAGAACGTCTTAAATGGGGAAAAATGATTGAGGAATACTTAGTCACACGGGATAATCTAAGAGTGGTTGTGAGTTTAGTTGATTTGCGTCACGACCCTTCTCAAGATGACATCCAGATGTATGAGTTTCTCAAATACTATGAGATTCCTGTTATTATTGTCGCCACAAAGGCAGACAAAATTCCTCGCGGAAAGTGGCAGAAACACGAATCAGCGATTAAAAAGAAATTGAATTTTGATCCAAACGATGCTTTTATCGTTTTTTCATCAGTGACTCGTGAAGGATTGGATGCTTCATGGGACACCATTTTAGATTACCTTTAGGAGAATTATGTTGATTGTATTAGCTGGAACCATCGGAGCTGGTAAAAGCTCTCTTGCCAAGGCTTTAGGAGAACATCTGGGAACAGATGTTTTTTATGAGGCTGTTGATAACAACCCTGTTTTGGATTTGTATTATGAGGATCCTAAAAAGTATGCCTTTCTTTTGCAGATTTATTTTTTAAATAAACGCTTTGAATCCATCAAGGCAGCCTATAAAGATGATAATAATGTGCTTGATCGGTCTATTTTTGAAGATGAATTGTTTTTAACGCTAAACTACAAGCAGGGTAATGTCACGAAAACAGAACTCGATATTTATAAAGAATTACTCGATAATATGATGGAAGAATTAGATGGGATGCCTAAAAAACGCCCTGATCTTCTGATCTACATCGATGTTACGTTTGAAAAGATGCTGGAGCGTATTGAAAGACGTGGCCGTTCGTTTGAACAAATTGACGGCAATCCAGGACTTTATGATTATTATCAATTGGTTCATGGGGAGTACCCAACATGGTATGATAATTATGATTTTTCACCGAAGATGCGCATTGTCGGAGATGAATTGGATTTCGTCAATTCAGAAGAAGACCTCCAAACGGTTTTGAAGATGATTGAAGAAGAGTTGAAAAAACTCAACTTGAACAAATAAGAAGAAAGCTACTGAGCTCCCCTTAAAATGGGCTATTCAGTGGCTTTTTGTTTTATATAGTTAACGATAGCTTAGCAAACATTATGACTTTCAGATCCATCAATGAAGAGGTTCCTAATTGACTATCTTGAATAATAATGTATTTCATTTCAAGTATTCCTGAGATGCGATCGCTCACAAAGGCCTTACTTTATTGGTTAAGTTTAAGCTAATCTTAAAAGCATCGCAGTAGAAGAAGACATATTTTCAGGGATAAGCACACTTTTTCGTACCAATATAGTTTTAGTAAAGAAGCCTTTAAGTTTATTTAAGTAGCTTTAGGATTTTCTTAAAGAGAAGGCAAGAAGCGAGTAGATGATGTCAGCTATTCCGTATGAACCCGGTCAACATTTTTCTTAATAAGTGCAAAAGACTTGCTCAAATAAACGAATTCTGTTAAAGTTATAGTTGTATTTAATACAAGTACAAAATAGAAAGCAACTATATGGATACAAAATTTTCGGTAGCCCTTCATATCTTGGTAATGATTAGTGAAAGTAAGGAAGTGTTTAGTTCACAAGCCCTTGCGACAAGCGTTGGAACAAATGCGAGTTATATTCGAAAGGTTATTTCTCTGTTGAAAAATGCTGGTCTGATAACTTCTCATCAAGGAAAGTCTGGTTACCAGATCAGCAAGTCACCTAAAAGAATTTCTTTATTGGAGATTTACTATGCGACACAGGAAATTGACCACATCCGTCTCTTCCAAATTCACCAAAATGCTAATCAGGATTGTCCTGTCGGGAAGCATATAGAAGGAGCAGTAGCTCCCATTTTTACAAGTGTGGAACAACAATTGGAAAAGGAATTGATAGATCAAACGCTAGATCAAGTGATTGATAATCTTTATCAGATTGCTAAGTAAGTCTATATCTGACTGAGTAAAAGTCAGATTTTCTCAACGCAACAATGTATCTGTTTTAGATACAAGTACATTTTAACAAAAAAAGGAAGAAAACATGAAAGCCGCACAACATACAACTTATAACAAAAACAATATCGCATTAACAATGGTAAACATTGCAAAACCAGCAATTACCCAACATCAAGTGCTTATCAAGGTCAAAGCAGCAGGAGTGAATCCCTTGGATAATATGATTTCTCGTGGTGAGGTCAAGATGATCGTTCCTTATAAAATGCCACAGATAGCGGGTAATGAAGTGGTTGGTTTGGTAGAGCAAGTTGGGTCAAATGTCACAAGTTTTGAAGTGGGAGACCGTGTTTTCGGGCGCTTGCCACTTGATCATATCGGTGCTTTTGCAGAGTATGTCGCAGTGGATGCCGCGTCTCTTGCTAAGGTTCCAGCCTATCTGACAGATGTGGAAGCTGCCGCTGTTCCCCTCACTGCCCTCACCATTATGCAGGCGTTAGATTTGATGGAAGCGCAAGCAGGCAAGACCATCTTCATCTCTGGTGGAACTGGAGGTGTCGGTGGTATGGCGATTCCGATTGCAAAAGCTAAGGGGTTGACGGTTCTTACCAACGGTGATGGTGCCAATGCAGAGCGTGTCCTAGCTCTAGGAGCTGATCGCTTTATCGACTATAAGACAGAAGATTACACCAAGCTTCTTGGAGATGTGGATTATGTCTTAGATACCCTTGGTGGGGAAGAAACTGAGAAACAGATGTCAATTATGACAAAAGGTGGACATTTGGTATCCCTTAGAGCTATGCCAAATGGCGATTTTGCAAAACGCATGAACTTACCAAAAGCAAAACAACTGTTGCTCGAGGTAGCTGGTCATAAGTTTGACAAAATGGCTGCGAAATATGGTGTGCACTACCACTTCATCTTTGTAGAAAGCAATGGTCGACAATTACAAGAAGTAGCTGATCTTTTCACGAAGCTTGAAATCAAGCCGTCTATTGATACTGTTTATCCATTTGAAGAAGTCAATGTAGCCCTTGATAAAGTAGCAAATGGTCGTTCACGTGGCAAAACAGTCCTCAGTTTTGATAATCATTAAGGAGAAAGCATGTCTTATATCACAACGAAAAATCAATATATAAAAGTAGCTGATAACAGAATCGCTTATCGTGAACTTGGTAAAGGAAAGTCTAACTTGCCTCTTGTTATGTTGGTGCATTTAGCAGCTACTTTGGATAATTGGGATCCCAAATTACTCGACTTGATTGCTGAAAAGCAACACTTGATTGTTTTAGATCTGCCTGGTGTAGGTGCTAGTCAAGGAAAGGTGGCAACTACCATTCCTGGTATGGCGGAGCAGGCAATTCACATTATAAAAGCCTTGGGTTACGATCGGATTAACCTACTTGGACTTTCTATGGGCGGAATGATTGCTCAAGAAATCGTACGTCTAAATCCTGACATGGTTCAACGTTTGATTTTAGCAGGAACAGGTCCTCGTGGTGGCAAAGAAATGGATAGAGTGACAGGGAAAACCTTCCGTTATATGTTAAAAGCTGGTTTGGAACGTGTTGACCCTAAGCGCTATATCTTTTATAATCATGATGAACAAGGTAAAGTAGAGGCCGATAAAGTTTTGGGACGCATGGGAATGCGAAGCGATGCTCATGCGGATAAGGAGATGAGGATCTCTGGTTTTCTAACCCAGTTAAAGGCCATCAAGCGTTGGGGGAAAGCTGTTGAGGATGATTTGAGTCACATTACGCAGCCGACCTTGATTGTCAATGGGGATAAGGACATGCAAGTACCGACTGAAAATTCTTATGATATGCATGCGAAAATTAAGGGAAGTAACCTCATCATCTATCCAAATGCAGGTCATGGCTCTATTTTCCAATATGCTGACGAGTTTTCAAAGGACTTACTAGCTTTTTTGGCAGGCTAAAGTATTCAAGTCATTGTAATATTTCTTCAATATAATTGTCTAAAATCTACTACTGGTGACTGTTTCTAATGGGTAATCAGTTATCTTTTCCTATTATGCTCTTCGAAAATCAAAATTAGGTCTCTTGGGCGTGATTGGATGACCTTCAGTTCTATTTTACCTCAGTATCGTTTAGTTTGATTTTATATTTATTGAGACTTAGTGGATTACTGATGAGATAATGTAGCCATTTGACATAATAGTAGAACAAAAGTACCTCAAGAAAAGTACCGCTGTTTGGCGATCTTTTCCTGAGGTGCTTTTGAGTTACCCCCTATTTTCTCAATGAGATGATACTTAGGTGATTGGGGAGACAACAGGATTTATTATTTGGACCATAACGGTAGTATTGGTACTGTATTTCATTGTAGTAGCATTCTTCAAAATAACTAACAGCCAACGTCTTTAGGCGCTAGCTGTTAGTTTGCTCTATATTTCTCGCTCAAATCTTTTCAACTCGAGTGATGGGAAGGATTTTGGATTGTAATGTCTAGTATTGTCAGTGTAAAACATGAGCGACTTTTCCTTAGCGGTGGTTATTTATTCTTAAACAGTTTGGTGTTAGTGTATTTTTCACCATAAGCAACCATCAATTCTAAAATGGGTAAAAGGTCTCTTCCTTTATCAGTTAGTGAATATTCCACTCTAAGTGGTACTTCTGGATAGACACAACGGTTAATCAATTGATCGTGTTCCATCTCTTTGAGTTGTTTAGTGAGTGATCCTTGGGATAGCCCCCCGAGATGGCGCTGAATGTCACTAAAGCGTTTATCCTCATCTATTAGATAATCTAAAATCATCAATTTCCAGCGCCCTGTCATGATATTTTGTGTATATAACAGATGAAAAATGGGTGTCGGATTTTCTAAATCTTCTTCATGAAATCCTTTTGGACAGATTTTAGCCATAGTATACCTCAATAATTGTTAATTAATCTGATTGGTTGAAAGCTTAAAAGGAATGAATTCAACACAAAAGTGTACCTGGTCGTAAAATATTGCCGTCTTCACAACTAATCAGATCGGTGATAGACTTATTTTATCAAAAAAAGAGAAAAGAGAATAAAAAATGACTTCACAAAAACAAATGAAAATTGTCTTACAAATGGTATCAGGCTATGGGGGTGAATTTAAAACTTGGCGATTACCCGAAGCTAAGGCAGATGCCTATTCGGACATGGATCTCTATGTTGAATTAGCACAATTAGCTGAAAAAGGGAAAATCCATGCGCTTTTTATGGCTGATACACCAGCTTTAGTTAATGACTTAGAGACGAACACGCCCATGCATTCAATGGATCCCTTGATTGCAATGACGTCTGTGGCACGTGCGACGTCACATATCGGCTTAGTGGGAACTTTTTCGACAACCTTTAATGAACCTTATAATCTAGCTCGGCATTTAAAAGCCTTAGATGTTATTAGTCGCGGTCGAGTGGGGTGGAACGCTGTCACAACCTCGACCCCTCAAACAGCAGCGAATTTTGGAACCCACATTGCTAATCGTGCAGAGCGTTATGAGAGGGCTCATGAAATGATTGAAGCTGTTCAATCATTATGGGGGTCATGGGGAGAACATGCCTATAAACATGATAAGGAAACAGGGCACTTTGCAGATAGCTCACAGATAAAACCAGTTCACTATCAGGGGCAATACCTGTCAACAGTGGGACCTTTGCCAATCCCACCCTCTGAACAAGGACAGCCAGCTATTTTTCAAGCAGGACCAAGTGGTGAAGGGATAAAACTTGCAGGCCGTTTTGCTTCAGGTGTTTATGCTAATCCATTTACGATTGAAGAATCACGTGAATATCGGGAAATACTCCGCCAAAGCGCTGTTGAACACGGTCGTTCTGCCGATGATATTAACATCTTTACAGGATTTATGTTTACCATTGCCGACACACGTGAGGAGGCTTTGGCCCGTCGTCGTCAAGTGATGAACTTTGATCCTGTGGAAACAGAGCAACGTCTCGACTACTTGTCAGCTATGGTTGGTGTCAATCTCAAAAGTTTAGATGTTGAGCGTCCTCTTCCACAAGGTGTTAGAGAGATGTTGCAGGCACATTGGCAAGATCCACGTTCTCCAAGAGCAGTTGAATTGCTTAAAGAAGGCTATTCTCCAATGGATACATTAGCTATGGGCGTAATCAACTACCATCCTGTTGTTGTCGGTACAGCCAAGGATGTTGCTGATTTTCTCCAAGAATGGTTTGAATCAGGTGCAACAGACGGTTTTTCTATTGTCCCAGATTTAGCGCATGATGGGGTGAAACGTTTTGTAGAAGAGGTTGTTCCAATTTTACAGGAACGTGGTATTTTCCATAAAGATTATGAAGGAGCGACCCTTCGTGAGAATTTGGACTTGCCTTATCAATATGGTTTGAGAGAAGAAGACTAAACTACTGGAAAGATAAGAGTGTTAGCACTTTTATCTTTTTTAGTTATTGACTTTGTAAAAAATCTTTCATATAGTTGTAGTTACTAACACAAGATTATGGGAGGGACTATGCTTCAAACAATTATGTCAGCTTTGGCTGTTTTTGTTTCGACTAGTATTGATTATGTTGT